>JAFAGO010000049.1 GCA_023422635.1 Bacteroidota bacterium | reverse complement strand
CCTTCCAAAATCACTCCCGCCAGATCATTTTTACTTTTATTAAATTCGGTTTCAAACAAGTCTGAATTGTTGAAATCACAGAAAATGAAATTTTCCGTTTGATTGACAGGAGCAATGATGGATGTATCGTCTGTTGCTGCAACTGCAGCGGATGTTCTACCGTGAAAGGAATGCGAAAAAGTTATGAATTTCTTTTTCCCAGTCAAAAAAGAAGCAACTTTGAAAGCGTTTTCATTGGCTTCCGCACCAGAATTACAAAGAAATAATTGATAATCATCATAACCCGATTCTTTACCGAGTTTTTCAGCCAATTCAATTTGCAATGGATTGATAACCGAATTGGAATAAAACCCCAACTTTTCAACTTGTTGTTGTATAGTTGTAGTATAATGCGGATGCGAATGTCCAACAGAAATTACAGCGTGACCGCCATAAAAATCAAGGTATTCTACTCCATTTTCATCCCAAACTTTGCAGTTTTTTCCTTTTACGATTGTAATGGGAAGTAATGGATAAACGTCGTATAGTTTCATATTTTTGAGTCTGAAGTCAGAAGTCGGATGTCCGAAGTCTGCACAACATTTTTTTTATTTTCAATTATCTTCTGACCTCTGTCTTCCGACATCGGTCTTTTTAAAATACTGATGGTTTCAAATGCAATCCTGCAGATTCTTCAAAGCCAAACATTAAATTCATATTTTGAACGGCTTGTCCAGATGCGCCTTTCAATAAATTATCGATGCAAACGTGAACGGCTACTTCATCATCAACTTTTTCGATATAAACCAATCCTTTGTTTGTGTTTACCACCAATTTCATATCAATGGGTGAAGGTGAAACGTGAACAAATTTTGAATATTTATACGCGTATTTGTAGATTTCATTGATTTCTCCGATTGTCTTTTTGGAACTGAACATCAACGTGACAAAAATTCCACGTGTAAAATCTCCTCTCCATGGAACGAAATTGATTTTGGTTTTGGTTTCAGAAACTTTGGAAACACTTTTTTCAATTTCCGCCAAATGCTGATGTGTAAAGGTTTTGTATGGTGAAATATTATTGTTTCTCCAATTGAAATTCGTGGTTTGATGAAGCGCTTTTCCTGCGCCAGTTGCACCCGTAATTCCAACAATATGCACTTCTTCCAAACCAGTTTCTTTCGCAATCGGAAGCAATCCCAACTGAATTGCCGTTGCAAAACATCCCGGATTGGCAACGTGATCTGCTTTCATAATCGATTCTTTGTTAAATTCACAAAGTCCGTAAACAAAATTGAAATCCAATGTTAAATCTGTCCATTTATCATCGATTCTAAAGTCGTTTCCAAGATCGATAATTTTTACGGTAGATGAAATACGCTTGGCGTTATCATCCATCCAATTTTTGCTTTCGCCGTGAGGAAGACACAAGAAAATTACATCTGCGGGTTGCGCTAATTCCTCAAATTTTAGGTCGGTTTCGCCAATGAGATCTTTGTGCACTTCCGTAATATACAATCCTTGTAGACTTGTGCTCGTGACAAAACTGATTTCAACATTGGGATGATATAATAGAATTCGTATCAATTCTCCGGCGGTAAAACCGGTTCCTCCTACGATTCCTGCTTTTATTTTTTGATTCATTTCTTTATTTTTTGTACAATGTCGGATGTACAAAGTATAATGTACTTTCCATATTATACTTTTTACTTTTTACATTGTACATTATACTTTCTACATTTTACTTTCTACTGATTGATGAACTTGATGATAAATGCTTAGCGCATTTGAATAGATTTTTGAGAATCCTTTTGCATCTTGTTCCGTCCACGTTTTATTCATTTCGCCGTAGGTTCCGAATTTTGAGGACATTAAATCGTTCTCAGATTCAATTCCGATCAAATTGAAATAATACGGATGCAATTCGATGTATACTTTACCAGAAACTTTATCTTGAGAACTTTCGAAAAGCGCTTCAATATCTTTCATTACAGGATCCAGAACTAAACCGTCGTGCAAATAATTTCCGTACGGAATGCTCAACTGATCTTTCACCAATAATTGACTTTTCGTTAATGTGTGTTTTTCCAATAAATGGTGTGCTTTTACAATGACAACCGATGCTGCAGCTTCAAAACTAACACGACCTTTGATCCCAATGATCGTATCGCCAACGTGCGTATCGCGACCAATTCCGAAAGGTTGTGCAATTTCTTGAACTTTTTGAATCGCTTCAACAGGTGATGAAAATTTTTCTCCGTTTACCGCTTTTAATTCTCCTTTTTTAAATTCTAAAATCAATTTTTCTGATTGAATTTTAGAAACTTGCGTTGGAAATGCAGACTCTGGTAAAGATTCATTAGAGGTCAACGTTTCTTTTCCGCCGACGGAAGTTCCCCAAAGCCCTTTATTAATGGAATATTGAGATTTTTCGAAGTTTATTTCGAATCCATTTTGCTGAAGAAATTCAATTTCTTCATTTCTTGATAATTTCAAATCACGAATCGGCGTAATGATTTCAACTTCTGGAAGCATAATTTGAAAAATGGAATCAAAACGAATTTGATCATTTCCCGCGCCAGTACTACCGTGCGCAATAAATTTTGCATTGATTTTCTTAGCGTACGATGCGATTGCAGTTGCTTGAAAAACGCGCTCTGAACTCACCGAAAGTGGATAGGTATTATTTTTCAAAACGTTTCCGAAAATCAAATACTTGATACAGTCGTTATAATAGCGCTCTTCATCATTAATCACAGCAAAAGATTTTACGCCTAAAGTATATGCCCTTTCTTCTGTTGCTCTTATTTCTTCATCGGAAAACCCTCCTAAATTTACCATTACGGCATGAACTTCAAGACCTTTAACTTTGGTAAGCCAAACAGCGCAAAAAGAAGTATCCAAACCTCCACTGTACGCTAAAACTACTTTTTCCATATCAATTTTTTGATTTTTTTAAATTTTGAAAAGAAAGTAACATCATCTACTTCTACTTTTTTCTTTTGTTCCCATTTTGGATCATACAACATTCCGGTGCACAAACAATTTTTACGTTCTTTCGCTGTAAGAATATCAAAATTAACGCAGGTTTGACAGCCCTTCCAAAAAACATCATCTTGTGTCAGTTCTGAATAAGGAACCGGATGATAACCCAAATCTGAATTGATTTTCATTACGGCTAAACCAGTTGTTAACCCAAAAAGTTTGGCTTCTGGATATTGTTCTCTGGAATACTGAAATGCTTTTTCTTTAATTTTCTTTGCCAAACCATCTTTACGAAATTTGTGCGCAACAATTAATCCTGAATTGGCAACATATTCTTTATTGGACCACGTTTCGATATAACAGAAACCCGCCCATTCCCCTTCGTCGGAAAAAGCGATGATGGCTTTTTTCTCCCGAATTTTATCTTCCACATATTTAGGGCTGCGTTTTGCAATCCCTGTTCCGCGCTCTTTGGCGGACAATTCTATTTCACGGAGAATTTCTGGAACAAACGAAATATGTTCCTCTCCGGCAATAATTACTTTAAATTTTGTAGCAACTTTCAATTTACTTCTGAAATATGGAGCAAATTTAGATTATTTTATTTTTAAAAACCAAATTTTAAAGATTATTTTTATTGGTAAAATTTATTTAACAGTTAAAAGAAGCTTTTTTGAAGTAATTTATTAGAGTATTAATCTTTTCTATTGTGAAAACAAAAGCATTTTTGAAGATGAAATTCAAAAGAAATGAGTAGTTAGCTCTTTATTCAACATCAAACATACATTCAACAAAAAAGCCACAGCATGTCGCTATGGCTTCAATATTTTATTTTGATTACGTTTTACTTATTAAGCTGTCTGTATTTAAAGTAAGAGAGCGCTGCTAAAATAATCATCGATGAAATCCCAATATACACCCAAATCGGCACAGGAACTGGATCTCCCGCAGCATAGGAATGCAAGCCACTGAGGTAATAGTTAACGCCAAAATACGTCATAATAACAGAGGAAACAGCAAACATTGATGCGGTGTGGAACGCCCACTTCGAACGTAAACCAGGAACTAAGCGCATGTGCAGAACAAATGCATAAACCATTACCGAAATAAAAGCCCATGTTTCTTTTGGATCCCAGCTCCAATATCTTCCCCAAGATTCATTTGCCCAAATACCGCCCATAAATGTACCTACTGTTAAGGCAAAAAGCCCGATATGTAGAGACATTTCCGATACAATCGACAATTCTTTAATGGTAGAATTATGGTGAATTTTGTATTGTTTTTTATTGGTGAAAATATAGAAGAATAGGCAAATCACTGCAATAACTGCAGATAAACCAAAGAACCCATAACTCGATGCAATAATAGCCACGTGGATAATCAACCAATACGATTTAAGAACAGGTACCAAAGGCGTGATTTGCGGATCTAAAGCCGAACCTCCATGTGCAAAACCCATCATTAAAACTGCTACCGTAAAACCTGCGGCTGGAATAAGCGCGTTTGAATTTCGGTACAAAAGTAAGCCAGCAGAAATCCCCACCCACGAAATAAAAACAATAGCTTCGTAACCATTACTCCAAGGTGCGTGGCCGGAAATAAACCATCTTCCCACCAAACCTAAAAACTGTAAGAAATAGCCAACTGAACCTACAATAATAATCGCCTTAATGACTTTAGACAATACTTTATTTGGTTTGAAAAGTTCCAAAAATCCTAAAACAACCAATAATCCAGCGATAAAGCAATAGAAAATCATCAACCAAAAATTGATGTTTATTTTATTCATGAACACCTCGAGATTTACTTTCTCTTCGGATGGAACTACATTTTTACCCCAGTTTTGTTGGTAATCACTTAGTTTTTTAAGTTCTTGATCTGCTTTGCTCCAGTTTCCAGTTTGCTTCGCTTCTAAAACCGAAAGAAAATAAGGCGCCATTACTTTTTGAGATTCCATATCGGGTTCAAAATTGCCGTTTAACCAAGAATTCCAACGGTGATTGGGATCATTTTTAACAGGAACAACTCTCAAAAATTGTCCACTAAAAAACTCATTAAAAGCCTGGACACGATCATTGAGATCAATTACTGCTAAATCGTATTTTGATTGTTCTGCAGGTTTTTTCTGGAATGCGATATTATAATCTTCTTCCAAAACATAGTGGAGCGATCCCGTTTTTGGATCGATAGGAAATAGATTCATTAAAGAAGTATATCCATCTTCGTTGGCATTGGCTTTTTTCTTTAACGCTTCGCCGCCATTAATAATTTTAATGAGTGGAACCATCGTCCAACTTTCCGTATCCGTGTTTACAGATAAAAACCATTGGTTGGCATCTAATGATTTACCATCTGTTCCTTTAAAAGAATCGCTTTTGTACAACTTCCGAAGAACATCCAACGCTTGCGTGTTCATTGGAACGATTCGACCTTCGAAATTCTGAACCAAAAGATATCCGAATTTATCCGCATGCTCTTTTGATATTTTATTTCTTGCAATAATTTCATCAGGAGAAATCATCCGCATTGTTCCTGGTTTACCCATAGGAACATTTGCTGATGGCTGAGTTTCTGAAGTTGGCATTTCTGGCGCAACATCATGCGTATGTCCATCATGTTCGGAATGAACATGTGCATCGCCGGCACTTTGAGTAGTTGCTTTTTGACTTCCATCCGTTCCATGCATATCGATCGATTGCGCATTCAATCCAAAAGAGAATAGAAGTAACAGAACAGCGGTCACTTTTTTCTTTGATATATTTTTCAATAATGTATTAAGATTCCAGAAGTGTGAACCTTTCCAGAAGAAAGTAAAAAACATTCCTCCAAATAAAAATCCATAACCGATATAGGTGATCAAAGTTCCCCAGAAATCGTGATTTACAGAAAGTACAGTTCCCATTCTATCGGGATCAAAACTCGCTTGGAAGAAACGGTATCCTTTATAATTCAAAACGTGGTTCATATAAATTTTATAAGGCGTTTGCTTCCCTTCATCAACAATTTGAACATGGCTTTCGTAGGCGCTTGGTGAAGAACTTCCTGGATAGGTCTCCATCACAAAATCATCTAATTTTAAGGAAAATGGCGTGTTGTACACTTTTGGTCCGAACCCTAGAATAATGTTCATGCCATCGAGTTCAATTTGTTTGAAAGCGTTTGGATTGCCTTTTTCCACAGAAAGATTTACATTGAGTTTATTTTTTGGGCCTGTAACTTCAACGGTAAGTTGATCTGGTAAATCTTTATCTTTTTTCTTATCGCCTTCAAATGCTCTTAACGTTCCTTTTTTTAATCCTTCAGGAACAACAATTCTCAAATCGTTTACTGTATACAAACTTCGCAAAGCTAACGGCGAATACACATCTTTTTGCGTACTACCTGTCGCTTGGGTAGCCATTGTCATATATCCAGCATCCACTGGAGTTTTAATTTCTAATTGGCCATTATTGGTATTTCTAAATTCAACGGCGCCATCAATTGGTCTGTTAAAAGAAATCAACATTCCTTTAATGCTTTGCGCTTCGCCATCTTTCAAATAAAAATTTTCTCGACCTTTATCTCCAGCAACTACAAAATGCAGAAATTCTTCCCCTTGCGGATTTACAATCAAGCTGTCTTTTTTTCTTTGAATAAAATCAAGCGTTTTTACCGAAATTTTCTTTCCGTGGTAATCGTACGTTGCATCAAAATCTTTATGAAGAGGCGACATTAAATACGGAATATCTTGATAATTTAAAACATCCCCTTTTTGCTCAATCTGAATTTTAAAGTAATTTTTGTCGGTAATAATTTCATTCGAAGTTTCACCTTCGCGAATGTGCATAATGCCTTCGAAACTAATGTATCGTGTAATTGCGCCACCAATAAAAATGAAAATAAATGCCAAGTGAAAAATCAAAACTGGCCATTTTTCTTTTCTCCAAAGTCGATACCGAGAAATATTCCCAATAAAGTTGATAATAAGCAGCAACATTATGGCTTCGAACCATTTGGCTTCATAAATTATTGCTTTCGCAGTTGCCGTTCCATAATCGTTTTCAACAAAAGTTGCCACCGCCATTGCCACTGCGTACACAAATAAAAGCACTGCCATGGTACGCGTGGAAACAAGAATATCTTGAAGTTTTTTCATTACAAATAGAATGAGATTTTGATCTAAAAATTGATGAATTGCAAAAGTACGGATGATAATTGAATTTTAAAGGTTAACCTTATTTATTTTTAGAATATTTAACATCTTAAACAAATACATTTTCACGTATTTATAGGGACTAAATTTGAGGAAAATTCAACATTTCAACTTCCTTAAAATTGTGCATCATCAATAAAAAAGCAATAGAATTCTTCAATAAAAACCAACTAACTCTATTTCAATTCATTTCAAGAAAAAAGTGAGAATATTGGTCTACAATGGAAATCTGCTTTAGCGCTATTTTATAATTTTCAAATATTATTTTAAATAAATTCTTACAAGTTAGAACACTTCATAAACTATTGATTTAAAGAAATATAAACCGAAAAATACACATGCTACACCATTAAATATTCAATCCATTCGTATTTTCAGAATTCACAATTTTTAGTACATTTGTCGATTATATTATGGCAGAAAAAATTACGAACAGTCGGGAAAAGTTTGGCCCGAAAACAGCAAAAAGTCTTTCCAAACCACGCATCTTTTTCGGAATACTTTTCATACTCATTTCTGGGATGATGGTGGCATCTTTTGTTTCGTATCTCGCGAAATGGAAAGCAGACCAAAGCCAAGCGGGAACGATGCTGGATAAAACCATACAATCGTCCAACATTTTTGGAAAAATTGGCGATTGGCTAGGGAATTTTTTCATCTTTGAAAGTTTAGGCGTTGCAGCGTTTATCGTTGCATTTTTGGTTTTCGTTTTTGGAAGTTTAATTCTAAAAAAATCGTGGTTCAAACCTTGGAAAACCATTGGTCATTCCCTTTTCTTCATTTGCTGGCTTCCTATTTTTATGGGAGCAGTTTCCAAAGGAAAAGGTGTTGTTAGCGGCGTTTACGGTTATCAAATCATGGATTTTTTAACCTCAATGATTGGTTCTGTTGGATTGTGGTTGGTAATTTTGGCAAGTATAATATTGTACTTCATTTTAGAATTTAATTTGCGCCCAAGTGCGATTAAAAATAAAGTGAACCAAATTAACGAGAATATCGTTGATAAAGTGAAATCGTTAACACCCAATTCTGAGCAAGGATTTGAAGCCGATGAAGATTTGGAAGAAATGACACACGACGGAAATGAGCCAGCGAAAAAAGAAAAGAGAAGAGATCCATTTGCGAAAACTCCAAAGCAAGAAGAAATTTCTGCTCCAAAAGATTTTCCTAATGTTACCGTTACCACGGATTTAGGAACCATTACTACACCCAATAAAACCTCTTTTGAGGACGTTGAAAAACCAAGCGTTGAACAAGAAGAACATCCAGCGACAAGCATCACTTTAGATACGAAGATAGCGCCCTCAAAAACAGAAGAAAAACCTGAAAATCAAGACTTTGATTTTAAAGTGGAAGTAGCAGAGGCAAAAGATGAGTTTGATGATCTCGACAACAAATCGAAAGAACTCGTTGAAAAACATGGCGAGTACGATCATAAATTAGATTTGGCCAATTTCAGAATGCCAACAATCGATTTATTAAAAGATTATGGTAAGGAAGAAATATCGGTTAATAAAGATGAATTAGAAGAAAACAAAAACAAAATTGTTGGACTTCTGAAAAACTTTAACGTTGGAATTTCAGAGATTAAAGCAACAATTGGTCCTACTGTAACATTGTACGAAATTGTGCCAGAAGCGGGAATTCGGGTTTCGGCTATTAAAAAATTGCAAGATGATATTGCTTTAAACCTTTCGGCTTTAGGAATTCGAATTATCGCACCAATGCCAGGGAAAGGAACAATCGGAATTGAAGTTCCACGAAAAAATCCCACAATGGTTTCAATGAGAAGCGTCATTGCTTCTCAGAAATTCCAGAATTCAGATATGGATTTGCCCGTTGTTTTTGGGAAAACCATCTCCAACGAAATTTTCATGGCCGATTTGGCGAAAATGCCTCACTTACTGATGGCGGGAGCAACCGGGCAAGGAAAATCTGTAGGAATTAATGCTATTTTAACATCACTTCTTTACAAAAAACATCCAAGCGAACTGAAGTTTGTAATGGTAGATCCGAAGAAAGTGGAACTCACCTTATATTCTAAAATTGAACGCCACTATTTAGCCAAACTTCCTGACGCGGAAGATGCGATTATTACGGATACCACAAAGGTAATCAACACGTTAAATTCACTTTGCGTAGAAATGGATACGCGCTATGATTTGCTAAAAAGCGCATTTTGTAGAACCATTAAAGAATACAACAAAAAATTTAGCGAACGTAAACTAAATCCAGAAAATGGTCACCGCTATTTACCTTATATCGTTTTGGTGGTTGATGAATTTGCCGATCTTATTATGACCGCTGGAAAAGAAGTAGAAAATCCAATTGCCCGTTTAGCGCAATTAGCACGAGCGGTGGGAATTCATTTAATTGTCGCAACACAAAGACCTTCGGTAAACGTAATTACGGGGATGATTAAAGCCAACTTCCCTGCAAGAGCGGCGTTCCGGGTAATTTCAAGTGTGGATTCTAGAACCATTTTGGATTCTCCAGGTGCCGACCAATTGATTGGTAAAGGAGATATGCTGTATTTCAATGGAAACGAAATTTTAAGACTTCAATGTGCATTTGTAGACACACCAGAAGTTGAAAGAATTGCAGACTATATTGGTGAACAAAAAGGATATGGAAATGCATTTTTATTGCCTGAATATTCGGGAGAAGAAACCACAAGTACTGTTGGAGCTTTTGATCCAAATGAAAAAGATGTTCTTTTTGAAGATGCTGCACGAATAGTAGTTTCAACGCAACAAGGTTCAACATCAATGCTGCAACGACAATTAAAACTAGGATACAACAGAGCTGGAAGAATTATGGATCAATTGGAAGCCAGCGGAATTGTTGGCGGATTCAACGGAGCCAAAGCAAGGGAGGTTTTAATTACCGATCTTCATTCTTTGGAAAACTTTCTGGAAGAACTAAAAAAATAAATACCTTTGGAATAGTATTTGAAATGATTGAGGAGAATTTTTCCTCAATTTTTTTTTTTTAAAATAGTAAACATGAAAAACATCGTAACGATAGCTGTTTCAGCAGCTTTTATCTTGGGAACATCGGTTCAAATTTATGCACAAAAAGCAGATTCAAAATCAAAAAATATTTTAGACGCAGTTGCGCAAAACTATAAATCAAAGAAGAACACCTATTTTAAATTTTCTTACGGAACGGGATCAAATGGCAAAGTTTCAAAAACGGAAACCGGCATCTTCTACTCTACTCCAGCGCAATATAAATTGAAAATTATGGGAATTGAACAGATTTTCGATGGAAATAAGGTATACAACATCAGCGACGAAGATCAAGAAGTTACCATTTCGAAAGCCAACGGATCGGATATGATGTTTTCACCAACCAATTATTTGCAATCTTATAAAAAAGATTTTAATGCAAGTTATGTTGCAAAACGAATGATGAACGGCGTAAATTCCGATCTTATAAAACTTACACCAACCACAAATAACGGATTGAAATATGTGTATTTGTACATAAATCAACCGAAAAAGCAAATCGTAAAAATCGAGCAATACTCTACTGATGGAAATGTTGCGGTAATTGCTGTTAAAGAATACAAGGAAAATCAATCGTTAGGTTCTTCAACATTTAGCTTCAACAAAAACAATTACAAAAATTACATTATTACCGAACTGTAATTTCGTCCTGAAAAAATGTACGCTGATTTTTTAAACCTTTAATTGTAGTTCCAAATCAGTAAAGAGCAATTGACCGAAACCTGAAAAATTCAAATAAAATTAAATGGGTGCCATATTCAATTGCGAGAGTATTGTTAGTTTTTGTGTATTTTTGCGCGTATGAAAATCCTCGATCGGTATATCATTAAAACATTTTTTGGTCCATTCCTGTTTATCTTCAGTGTGCTGTTTTTCATCTTTATGGTGAACATTATTTGGATCAGGTTGGCACAACTTACCGGCAAAGGTTTAAGTTATTGGGAAATCCTTCGTCTCCTTTCGTATTTGGGCGTTAGTGTGGTAACTTTGGTTTTACCATTAACCATTTTACTATCGTCGATTATGACGTTTGGTGATTTTGGTGAACGCTATGAATTGGCAGCAATGAAAGCTGCTGGAATCTCATTAACACGGATTATGATGCCGTTGTTCATTACTTCGCTCATATTTTCCGTCATTCTTTTTTTCTTCGCCAATAATATTGTGCCCGATTTTCAGCGAAAGGCTAAGAATATGTTGTATAATATTACGGCTACAAAGCCTGCGCTTAATTTTACACCGGGACAATTTATCTCTCAAATTCCGCAATACAGTGTGAAGTTTGATAAAATTACTGGTGAAAATGGTGAAAATCTTGATGGAGTTTTCATTCATAAAATGGCGAATTCTTATGATGCGCAACAATCGATTATTTCTAAAAAAGGAAAATTCGTTCCTGCTGCCAATCCTAATTTTTTGAAATTAACTTTATATGATGGATACGTCTACGAAGAAAATCAGAAAAATGGAGATTATAACAGTAGAATTAAACAACCAGACCAAGCGATAAAATTCGACACGTTAACGCTTCACTTCAACATCTCGGAGATTATTGAGAAAGCAATTGAAAAAGAAAGCATTACGGATGATTATTCTTTCCAAACGTTTGGTCAACTTAACGGAACAATCAAGAAAACACGCGAAAACAACAACACCTCGTTTGACATTATTAAAAACGACTTAATATCGCAAACCAATAGTTATATTTCTGTTTTAGAAAATCCAAAAGCAAAGCGAGTTACACCAAAAAATGTTGTAAAATTAGAAACCATTAAGGAAGATAAAAAACTTGATGTACTTTACTCAGCTTGGAATAAAATAGAAAATTTAAAACTTTCGAAAACCAACAAAAACGACGAAATAAAAGGCATTACGAAATACTACAGCAAAATCGTTATTTATCAGCAACGAATTATTGCATCTTCGGTATCGTGTATTATTTTCTTTTTGATTGGTGCCAGTTTAGGTTCAATTATTCGAAAGGGAGGAATGGGACTTCCGGTAGTTATTGCAATTGTAATTTTCATTATTTTTTATGTGATGAATCTTTCGGTTGAAAACCTCGCATGGAACGGCAAAATGAATCCTTATCTCGCTGCATGGTTTCCTAATATTGTTCTATTTCCGTTTGGTGTTTGGCTAACGTATAAGGCGCTTACCGATTCTCAACTTTTTGATATTGAAAAATACAAAACGCTATTTAAGCCACTGCTCAATCGCTTTACGAAAAACAAAGAACATTCAAGATATCAATAAAAAAAAGATTCAGGAACGAAATCCTGAATCTTTTTTTATCGTATAGCAGAAGTGCAATTATACTTTCATAATATCGCCTTCTTTTGCCTTCACATTTTCATCAACGATTTTTACATATTTATCGGTGAGAGTTTGGATATCGGCTTCAACTCCTTTAATAAGATCTTCAGAAACACCTTCTAATTTTTTAAGGTCTTTCATTCCTTCTTGTCTTGCATTACGAATGGTTACTTTACTTTGTTCTCCTTCCGCTTTTGCTTGTTTGGAAAGCTCTTTTCTACGTTCTTCCGTTAATGGTGGAACAGAAAGAATAATAGTATCTCCGTTATTATTTGGTGCAAAACCAAGGTTTGAATTGATAATTCCCTTTTCAATTGCTCCAATAGCAGTTCTATCCCAAGGTTGAATTGCAATCGTCATTGCATCTGGAATAGATACATTGGCAACTTGGCTAAGCGGTGTTGGTGCCCCATAATATTCTACCACCACATCTTGCACCATATTTGTTGAAGCTCTTCCGGCTCTAATTTTCTGGAATGCATGATCTAGATGCTTAACCGCTGCATCCATTTCTTGTTTTACTGATTCTAAGATCAGTTCTAAATCTTCCATAGTATCGTATTAAAGTTTAAGGGTTTTTAAATATCGAGTTACAAATCTACTAAAGTTCCTATGCTTTCACCCTCTACTAACTTCAACAGATTGTTGGTTTTATTCATATCAAAAACAATGATGGGAAGTTTATTTTCATGGCTAAGCGTAAAAGCGGTCATATCCATTACTTTTAAATCTTTTTCAAAAACCTCATCAAAAGTTAACGAGTTGAATTTAACTGCATTTTCATTTTTTTCAGGATCGCTGTCGTAAATTCCATCTACACGCGTTCCTTTTAAAATTACATCGGCATCAATTTCGATTGCACGTAATGTTGCTGCAGTATCGGTTGTGAAATAAGGATTTCCTGTTCCCGCTCCAAAAATAACAACTCTTCCTTTTTCTAAATGGCGAACGGCTCTTCTTTTTATAAAAGGTTCTGCCACTTTATCCATTTCAATTGCGGATTGTAATCTTGTTTTTATTCCAGCGTCTTCTAGCGCACCTTGCAAAGCCATACCATTTATTACCGTAGCAAGCATCCCCATATAATCGCCTTGTACACGATCCATACCTTTTGCGGCACCTGCTAAACCACGAAATATATTTCCTCCTCCAATTACAATAGCAACTTCGCAGCCTTTATCCACTACTTTTTTTATTTCGTCGGCATATTCTTTCAATCGATCGTTATCGATTCCATATTGCCGGTTTCCCATTAAGGCTTCACCACTTAATTTCAGGAGGATTCTTTTGTATTTCATTGTAAATTTTTGATAAATTTTAGATATGCAAATATAAGGATTCGCAAATAATTCCGTTAGATAGAAATAGATTTGGGAAATAAAAATTTCATTCCCATTTAAAAAAAATTATTTTTGCATACCCAAAGCTGAATTTTTGAAGAAGTTTTCTATTTTTTCAACACTCTTTTGCACATTGTGGACCTTCGCACAGGAAGGTACTACAGTTTACACCTTTCTCAATATTCCTGTTTCTGCTAGGCAGGCTGCATTGGGCGGAGATGCCGTGAGTATACGCGACCAAGATGTAAGTTTTTCTCAAATTAATCCTGCTTTAATGAATGTGGAGCAAGATATGATGTTGTCGGTAAATTACGCCTCTTATTTGGCAGATTCGAAATATGGAACAATTAGTTTCGTAAAAGATTTATCTGAAGGTCATTTGCTATCGCTCAATGCGCGCTATATGGACTATGGTAAAATACCAAGAACGGATGAAGCGGCAAATATATCCGGAAATTTCAGTACAATGGATGCTTCCTTTGGAGTGGGATACGCCTATCAATTTGAAGATGAATGGACGATTGGTGCAAATGTAAATTTTGTATCTTCTAAAATTGACACTTACAGCTCAATGGCTTTAACGGCGAATGCTGGCTTAACCTATCATTTTGAAAGAAGCAAAGAAACGCTATCTCTTGTTGCTCGAAATTTTGGATATCAGATTCGTCCTTACAACGGTGTGCGTGAAAAACTTCCTTTTCGTGTTGATTTGGGGTACACCAAAATTTTAAGTGAATTCCCACTTGCCTTAACCATTACGGCGCACGATTTACAACAGCTGAATATTTCTCAAAACAACAACATCAACGGGCAAGAAGTTCGATGGACCCGAAAAGTATTTGATCACCTTTCTCTTGCAGCAGAAATATTTCCAGAGCAGGCGTTCAACATTCGCTTCGGATACAATGTAAAAAGAGGCAATGAACTCGCTGTGCTTGATCAAAGAAACTTCTCTGGCCTTTCCGCTGGATTCGGCGTTAAAATTTCTTATTTTAGATTTGATTATGCCCATGCGCGCTATCACAATTCTTCGAATGTAAACATGTTTGGCTTAACAATGGATTTAATTGAAATTGGCGGAAATCGCAGATAAAAATTTTCATTTAACGACTACAAACTTCTTTACAAGTTTTTCATTCTATTAAAAAATATGCACTTTTGCATTATGAGAAATTTGGTAATTGCAATCGACGGTTATTCCTCTACCGGTAAAAGTTCTATTTCGAAAATTATTGCACAAAAATTAGGATTAATTCATTTAGACACAGGAGCATTATATCGTGGCATCACTTATTTTGCGCTAAAAAACTGCCTGGATGAAAACGGTGAAATCAATTTTGAAAAACTTTTTCAAGAATTGCCGAACATCCATCTTTCCTTCAAAAACCTAAATGGCGAAATGGTTCTTTTTTTAGATGATCAAAACATCAACCAAGAAATTCGATCGCAAGAAATCTCAAATCAAGTGAGCAATATTGCGAAGCAAAAAGAAGTTCGCGATTATCTTTTAGTTATTCAAAGAAAAATGGCAGAAGAAGGCGGAATTATTATGGATGGGCGCGATATTGGCACAGTGATTCTTCCCAATGCCGATTATAAATTCTTTTTAACAGCAACACCCGATGAACGCGCAAGAAGACGCCATCTCGAATTACAGAATATGGGTATGACCGCCGATTTCGAAAGCGTAAAACAAAACCTTTTGGAAAGAGACGAAATTGATAGCACACGTGAAGTTTCTCCTCTAAAACAAGCAGATGACGCAATTTTGGTAGATAATACCGATATGAACAAAGAGGAAACAATTGCTTTTATTCTTTCAAAGATGAAAGATTTCAATAAAGTTATATAAAAAATAGATTTATTTTGGTATATTAATTGTAACTTTAGTACACAATATTTAACCTTTTAAAACCAATCAAAAATGTCTAGAAAAAATAATACAGCCGGTGTATTGGCAGGTTTACTTGCAGGAGCTGCTGCTGGTGTAGTTTTAGGAATGCTTTACGCTCCAGAAGAAGGAAAACACACTAGAAAAAGAATTAAAAAAAGAGCTGAAGATCTTAAAGATCAAGCGGTAGATCAATACGGAAAAGCTTCTGAAAAAGCAAAACAGCAATATCATGATGTATCGGAAAAAGTAAAAAATCAATACGATACCATTTCTGGACAGGTTAAAGAAACTGCCGAAAGAGTAGCTTCTTCTGTTAAGGAAGGATATGATAAATACAAAGATCAAGCGCTTTCCAAAACTGCAGATGTTGTAAAAGATGTTGAATCTGAGCTCGATGCTCTAAAATAAGCTTCAACGCAAGCAAAATAGGATAAGAACAAAAGGAACTTGTTTTAAGTTCCTTTTTTTTGTAAATTCGAAAACTGCATTATGGTAGACATCTTAAAAGAATATATATCCAAAAGAATCGAACTGCTAAAATTGGAAGCTTCTGAAAAATCTTCCGTAGGTTCTGGTTTTGTTGTGTTTTTACTTCTAAGTTTTGCAGCAATTTCATTTTTTGTGTTGATGCTCAATATTGGAGTCGGATTGTTAATTGGGCATTATTTAGGGAATTATGGTTACGGAGTGCTTATTGTATCCGCATTCTATTTATTGCTTTTCTTTATTCTTCTCTTAACCCGTAAAGCACTTATGAGAAGCGTTGCAAATATTATTATTGATTTTTTAAACGACTGATTATGGCCATAAAATACAGCAGCTTAAAAGAACTTCGAACGAAAAAAGAACTTTTAAAAGCAGAAATTCAAGATTTAGAAGACCTGATTACTTTTAAAAATAAAAAAGAAAGTTTAAGTGCAATTACCAATGGATTTACAGATCCCTATCTTATCGAAACCGAGAAACAAGATGGCACCGAAAAAATTGCATTAAATACGAATACGATCGTTCGCGATATTACCACCTCTGTAAAAGACAACGTAACCAGAAATTCTGTAATTAAATTCGCGGGCACCGAAGCTGGTAATAGCTTAATTGAAAATGCCCTAAAAATTGGTTTGGTTACCTATGCAGGAAAAGTAGCAAAAAAAAATATGGCCTCATCAAACTGGAAGAAAAAAGCAATCGGACTTGCCCTTATTTATGTAGCTCCCATAGCGTTGAAATTTATCCGCGAGAAATTGGAGCAATATCAAAAAAACAAAGCAACATCAAGTTTAGAAAAGCTGATCTAAAAAAACTAAGCCGCCTTGCGGTTTATTTTTTGCCAAAAATTTGGCCTAAAATAATGCCTGCCGCCATGGAAACATTCAAACTTTCTGTGACTTGCTGATTTCCAAATCGTGGTATTGTGATTACTTTTTGAAGTAACGCTTCTGTTTCGGCGCGCATTCCATTTCCTTCGTTTCCTAGAATTAAATTGAATTTGTCTGGGAAATTATATTCAAAAATACTTTCACCTTCCATATCTGTCCCAATATTCATCAAATCGGATTTCTGAAGGAATAAAGGCAAATCTGTATACACCACATTTACCCTCAAGAAAGAACCCATACTTGCTTGAACGACCTTTGGATTAAAAACATCTACAGTATCTTCACTACACACGATTTGTGGAATACCAAACCAATCCGCCAAACGAATTATAGTGCCTATATTTCCAGGATCCTGAATTCCATCTAAAATAATTTGTTGGGAAACATTCTGCAGAAAATCATTTTCACGAACTTCGCAAACCGCCACAGAATCTTTCGGATGCTGTAAAAGACTTATTTTCTTTAATTCAGTAGAAGAAATTTCATGTACAGGAACCTCCGAAAACTCAAGCATTTTAGGATTAACAGAAAATATTTCCTTTACTTTATAGGGTGAATGCGGAAGCTCTTTGATAATTTTATTACCTTCCACCAAAAACAAGTTGTATTTTTGCCTGAATTTTTTCTTGTCGAGAGACGTTAAAACTTTAACTGTATGAGCGGTAAGCATATAAAAAAATATTTCCAAAAGTATTATTTATTTTTATCTTTCGCAACCTTTCTCGTGGTGCTTTACGCATGTAGTACCACAAAAAAAGTTCCGGAAGGCCAATACCTTCTTACCAAAAATTATTACGATTTTGAAGGTGAGAAAGTATTTGCAGACGAAATCCCCAATTATGTAAGTCAAAAACCGAATAAGAAGCAATTTTTCTTTTTACCAATCGGTCTTTGGATGTACAACAGCACTAATCCTCGATACGATTCTATCCTTAACGAATACAGTACGTACCCAAGCGAAATGAGAAATCAAAAGCTGCGGGATTCATTGTTTTTAAAATACAACAAGCCAGAATATGTAGGGAAAAATTTAACCATTCAACGCTTCATGCACAGTTTAAGTCAAGCCCCCGTAATTCTTGATGACAGTAAGACCCAGAACAGCAACGAAAACATACGAAAGTTTTTGGTGTACAGAGGTTTTTGGGATGCGGAAACTCGATTTCAGCAAAAGTTAGATTCAGCCAATAAAAAAGCAGAAATCACCTATCACATCACCCCAAAAGATCCCACTTTTATTGATGGATATTATTACGATATTAAAGATCCTGCGATAAAAAACATCTATTCGTGGACTTTAGAAAAGAGTTTTGTAAAGAATAAACAAATTCTCGATCAGAAAAATCTGGAAAAAGAAGTAAAAAGAATTACCGATAATATGAGAGCTGAAGGATTCTATAAATTCAATGCTTCCGGGGAAGAAATATTCTTTACTGCAGATACTTTGCAGAGCAGAAAAAAAGTTCCTTTAACACTCGAAATCCATAAAGATTCTCTTGATACACCGTACAAAAAAGCTACTATTGGTGATGTTCGTGTTTATGTATTGAAAAAACTAAGCGATTCCGTACGAGCTCGAAAAGATTCACTTTTTCGTATTAATTTTTATAAAACCAATCCTCAATACAAAACGTTAGCTCTTTGGTTGCCGATTACCATTCGTCCTGGAAATGTATATGATCAGAAAGATTTGGACCTTACCAAACGGAATTTAATTTCCATGAACAACTTTAGCATTATCAACTATAAGGAACGATTGCGAAAAGGAACGGATAGTATTTTAGATGTTTCCTATTACATTTCGCCTTTAGATAAATATAATTTTACTGTTGCGACCGACCTTAACTATTCCGAGATTTTGAATTTTGGGATCTCCCCTTCCGTAGATTTAACCACAAGAAATGTATTTGGTGGAGCAGAGAACTTTACCACTTCCCTTTCTGGAACGTTCGGTTCGGTTAAAAATCCGCAAAACACGGACAAACGTTTGGTTGCGTACGAAATTTCAGCGCAAGGAAGTTTAAATATTCCACGACTTTTATTGCCTTTTAAATATTATAAATTAATTCCTAAAAGATATTCTCCAACCTCAACGGTTGTTTTGGGAACTTCTGTGCAAGATAATATTGGATTAGGAAGAATTGGTTTTAATGGAAGTTTAAACTATTTTGCAAATGTTAACGACATCGTATCTCACCGATTATCCATCTTTAACACGCAATTCAGTTTAACCCGAAATAAAGAACGGTATTATGATTATTTTGTTGGTGAGCGTGAAGTTGTCCAAAATGTTCATAATGCCTATTTTGAAACGCATCCAGACGTTCAACAACAATACAATAATGGAAATGGAGAACTTTCTTTTGATGGCGTTACCAGCGCGATTGTAAACGATCCCGATTTTATTACACAGTTTATGGCAATCTCTAAGGATAATAAGGATTTGTATAATTCGTTTTTGCAATCCTTAATCAATAAAGATCGACAAACGCAAGATGTATTAATTACCTCACTCATCTACAATTATGGCTACAATGAAATTGGTAAAAAAGATTATGAAAACCCATTCTATTTCAATGCAAAATTTGAGATTGCGGGAAATCTGCTTGGTTTTATGAGTAAAAAGGAAACACAAGGATTAACCAATGAAACGGTGAAAACAATGTTTGGAATTCCATATTCGCAATTTGTAAAATTCGATTTTGATATTCGGAAATATTTCAGCTTTTTTAATGATAAGCATACCCTTGCGCTTCGCCAGTTCATAGGAATCGGAATTCCTTACGGAAACTCCAGCCAAATGCCTTTCATCCGTTCATATTTTAATGGTGGATCCAATGATATACGCGCTTGGCGGGTTTTCGGAGGTTTAGGTCCAGCAGATTCTCAATTGGATGAAAAAGTGCGTGCTTACATTATGGATAATGTAAAACTGACCACCAATATTGAATACAGAATGCCCCTAAATACCACTTTTGAAGGTGCAGCTTTTGTAGATGCTGGAAACATTTGGAGTTTAAAAGATAGCGGTTATGGCGATCAATTTAAATTCAGTCGATTTATTAAGCAAATGGGTGTTGGCGCAGGTTTAGGACTTCGTATGAATTTCAGCTACGTAACATTTCGTTTGGATGCTGCTTATAAAGTACACGATCCGAATCGCCCTGTAGGCGAACGTTGGGTGATTAGTAAATGGCAACCACTGAAACCGGTAATCAATATTGCATTCGGTTATCCATTCTAATTTACTTTAGATGAAAAACAATTCTATCAAAAGAAGTAAGAAAATCGATGGCTTTTCTATCTAAAGTTATCTTTTGAAAACAGTAAAGGTCGGAGAAATTTTTTCGACCTTTATTTTTGCATTGATGTTTTCTTTAATTACTCTACAAAAAAAATCGAAAGCCAAACACCTTCGATTTTTTTAAATTCATTTAAATCTTTTAAGCTTCTAATTCTTTCTTTAAAAATCTTCCCGTTAAAGATTTTTTGCTTTTCGCAATATCTTCTGGAGTCCCTTTGGCGACAATTTCTCCGCCATATTTACCTCCTTCAGGACCAATATCTACAATATAATCAGCGAGTTTAATCACATCTAAATTATGCTCGATAATAATGAACGAATTTCCTAAATCCACAAGTCGATTGATGGCATCCATCAAAATTTTAACATCTTCAAAATGCAATCCTGTTGTTGGCTCATCTAAAATATAAAGCGTATTACCGGTTTGTCTTTTAGCGAGTTCAGTAGCCAGTTTTATTCGTTGTGCTTCACCTCCACTCAACGTTGTGGATTGCTGACCGAGGGTAATATATCCTAAACCAACATCTTGAAGCGTTTTGACTTTATTAAAAATTTTGGGAATGGGCGCGAAAAAGTCTACTGCTTCATCAATCGTCATTTCCAAAACATCAGAAATGGATTTTCCCTTATACCGAACTTCCAAAGTTTCCCTGTTGAATCTTTTACCATTACAAGTTTCGCAATGTACATAAACATCGGGCAAGAAGTTCATTTCAATCACCTTCAAACCACCACCTTGGCAAGTTTCACATCTTCCTCCTTTAACATTAAAGGAGAATCTTCCTGGTTTGTAACCTCGAATTTTAGATTCGGGAAGTTCTGCAAAAAGATTACGAATATCGGTAAACATTCCGGTGTAAGTTGCAGGGTTTGAACGTGGCGTTCTACCAATCGGACTTTGATCTACATCTACAATTTTGTCGATATTTTCCAATCCTTCAATTTTTTTATAAGGCAACGGTTCCTTAACCGCTCTATAAAAATGTTTGTTAAGAATTGGATAAAGCGTTCCGTTAATCAACGAAGATTTTCCGCTTCCAGAAATTCCTGTTACGACCACCAATTCGCCAAGTGGAATATCTAAGGTTACATTTTTAAGATTATTTCCGGTTGCTCCTTTTAGCGTAATTTTTTTTCCGTTCCCCTTTCTTCTTTCTTGTGGAACTTCAATTTTTCTTTTCCCATTAATGTAATCAGCAGTTATGGTATTGGCTTTTTTAAGATCTTTGGGATTTCCTTGCCACAGAACTTCTCCTCCAAACTTTCCTGCTTTTGGTCCAATATCCAGCACCTCATCTGCTTCTAAAATCATGTCTTTATCATGTTCCACCACCAAAACAGAATTTCCGATATCACGAAGATTTTTTAGGGAGTTGATGAGTCGCTCATTATCTCGTTGATGTAGACCAATAGAAGGTTCATCTAAAATATAAAGCACATTTACCAATTGCGAACCAATTTGAGTTGCCAAACGAATCCTTTGCGATTCTCCACCAGAAAGCGTTCTGGAGCTTCTACTCAAACTTAAATATTCTAAACCTACATCGAGCAAAAACTGAAGTCGGGTTTCAATTTCTTTGAGAATTTCTTCAGCAATAATTTTATTTTTAACCGAGAAACTTCCTTTTACATCGTGAAGCCATTCTTTAAAATCGCCTAAACTTAATGCACTAATTTCAGCAATATTTTTACCATCGATTTTAAAACTTAAACTAGAAGGTTGAAGTCGTGTTCCTCCACATTCCGGACATTTTTCTTCTGTTGTAAAATGGCGTTCTAAAAGTACGGCATCGTAAGAATCTTTATCTTCAATAAGTTCATTGATGATAGAGACTAAACCATCAAAATTTACTTTTATTTTCTTTGCAATTCCCGCATATTTTAAATCTTTACTAAATTCTTTATGGCAGCCGTTATAAATATAATCAATGGCCTCATCGGGAATTTTATGTAAAGGCGTCGAAAGATCTAAACCAAAAATTTCAAGAATATTTTTAATTTGCTGAACAATCCATTTATTGGCTTTAATATCTTCCAAAGGAAGCAATGCGCCGCTATTTACCGACAATTTATCGTTTTCCACGAAGAAATCGGTATTTACTTTTTTAATCGTACCCAAACCTTTGCAATTCGGGCAGCTGCCTTTCGGTGAGTTGAAAGAAAAGGTATTGGGCTCTGGCAAAGCTAACGAATGGCCCGTATCATCATCCATTAAATTTTTAGAAAAATAATCGACGGTATCTTCTCCCAGCTTTTGAATTCCAATCAAGCCTTCTCCCATATCCATCGCTGTTTTCAGGGATTTTTCCATACGCGATTCGGAAGCGTTTTCACCAATAATCCACCGGTCGATTACGATATCAATATCGTGGGTTTTGTAACGATCAAGTTTTAAATCGTATTCAATATCTTTCAGTTCCCCATCAATTCTTGCCATTCCGTAACCTTTTTTGGCATACTGCACAAATAACTCGTGGTAATGCCCTTTTCTGGAACGAACAACTGGAGCCAAAAGCATTACTTTTTGCCCTTTATAGTTTTCTTTAATGGTTTCAATAATTTGTTCCTCGGTATAGCTAACCAACTTTTTTCCCGACGATAAAGAGTACGCATCGGAAACCCTTGCAAAAAGTAATCGCAAGAAATCGTACAATTCCGTAACCGTTCCTACAGTAGATCGAGGGTTTTTGTTGGTGGTTTTCTGCTCAATGGCAATTACTGGTGAAAGTCCTTCAATTTTATCCACATCTGGACGCTCCAAACCACCCAAAAACTGACGGGCATATGCGGAAAACGTTTCAATATATCTTCGCTGTCCTTCCGCAAAAATTGTATCGAAAGCCAACGATGATTTTCCACTTCCAGAAAGTCCGGTGATCACCACCAATTCATTTCTAGGAATCTTTACGTTGATGTTTTTCAAGTTATGTTCACGTGCACCGTAAACTTCAATATATTCTTTAGAATCGCTCATTTTACTACGGTATTTCTGCTCTGGCAGAAACGTGCAAATTTACGGAATTTTAATGGGTTACAGAAAAATTGTCCTACCGAATGATGGAATTCATCAGTACATCATTTGAAAGATATGACTAACAAATACATCACAGGAGCACATCAACGTCGATATTTTTTATATTTTAAATTTTATTAATGCCAACACGTTTAAAAATTTAAAAACTCGCCGTACTTTAGCAAGCAAATTTTAACAATGAAAAAACTGGTCTCTAAAATCCTTTTTCTTGCAGGTCTTTCTGCGTCATTATATTCCTATGCTTGGGGCTTAACTGGTCACCGTGTTATTGCTGAAATTGCTGAAAACCACCTTAATTGCCGAGCAAAAAATCAAATTAAAAAACTTTTCGGGAAAGAAAAATTAGCGTATTGGGCCAATTGGCCAGATTTTATAAAATCCGATACTACAGGCGTTTGGAAGCAAGCTTCTGCTTGGCATTATGTAAATGTAGATCCACAACCAGATTTTAAAAGTTTTGAAATCGAACTAAAAAAGCAAGCGGGAGCAAGTTTATATTCACAAATTGAGGTACTATCTCAAAAAGTGAAAAATAAAGATCTTCCAATCAAAGAGCGCAAAACAGCGGTAATATTTTTAATTCACATGCTGGGAGATTTAGCGCAACCCATGCACACAGGACGCGCTGGCGACTTGGGAGGAAATAGAATTGAAGTTACGTACTTAGGCCAAAAAACCAATTTGCATTCGGTTTGGGATGGTAAATTAATTGATTCTCAAAAGTACAGTTACACTGAATATGCAAATCTTCTTGATATTAAAAAAAGAAAAGAAGTAAAAGAAATTCAAAAGGGAACTTTAGAAGATTGGCTTTACGATTCGCATAAAATCGCGAATAAAATTTATGCAGAAACACCAAATGGCAGCTCGTTAGGGTACGATTATCAATATAAATTTAATGATACCGTTGAACGCCAATTATTGTATGGTGGACTGCGCTTAGCGGATTTCTTAAACGATTTGTTTTCCTAAAATTATACAACTCGTGTAACCTTTTTGCAATTTCTTTCGTATATGAAAGTGTAGCCCAATAAATTAGGGTGAAATTTTTGTAAATGAGACAATTAAAGATTACAAAACAGGTTACCAACAGGGAAACCGCATCGCTTGACAAGTACCTTCAGGAAATCGGAAAGGTGGAATTAATCACCGCCGACGAAGAAGTGGAATTGGCACAAAAGATCCGTGCTGGCGATAGAGCCGCTT
Organism: Bacteroidota bacterium; assembly: GCA_023422635.1. GTDB lineage: Bacteria > Bacteroidota > Bacteroidia > Flavobacteriales > Weeksellaceae > JAFAGO01. The sequence goes on along the minus strand of JAFAGO010000049.1, from coordinate 60,140 downwards.
TGGAAAAACTCATTAAAGCCAACCTTCGTTTCGTAGTATCCGTTTCTAAACAGTACCAAAATCAGGGGCTGTCGCTTCCGGATTTAATCAACGAAGGAAACCTTGGATTGATGAAAGCTGCCAAAAGATACGATGAAACCAGAGGTTTCAAATTTATTTCGTATGCGGTTTGGTGGATTCGTCAGTCGATTTTGCAGGCTTTGGCAGAACAGTCCAGAATTGTACGTCTTCCATTGAATAAAATTGGTTCTATCAACAAAATCAATAAAGCTTACGCCCATTTAGAACAAGAAAACGAAAGACCACCTTCTCCTGAAGAATTGGCTGAAGTTTTAGACATGAGCGAAGAAGACATCAAGGAATCCATGAAAAATTCTGGGCGTCACCTTTCGATGGATGCACCTTTGGTAGAAGGAGAAGATTCCAATTTGTACGATGTTGTGCGTTCCGGAGAATCACCAAGTCCAGACAAAGATTTAATGTTGGAATCCCTTCAAATTGAAATTGAAAGAGCTTTGCAAACGCTAACTCCGAGAGAAGCGGATTTGGTACGTTTATATTTCGGTTTGAACGGAAAACATCCGATGACTTTAGAAGAAATTGGTGAAACTTTTGATTTAACTCGTGAACGTGTTCGACAAATTAAAGAAAAAGCAATTAAAAGATTGAAACACAATACCAGAAGTAAGATTTTGAAATCGTATTTAGGTAAATAATTTTGTGGTTATCTATAAGTAAAGCAGGTTTTTTTAGCCTGCTTTTTTTATTTTCGTGAAATACAAAATCACTCTTGGAAAAAATATCAATTATCGGTGGTGGAATTGCTGGCTTGGCGCTTGCGAATTTTCTTGAAAAATTAAAGTTGGACTATACAATTTACGAGTCCAGTGCAACTTTAGCACCGGTAGGTGCAGGTTTAGCTTTGTCGGCAAATGCGCTTCAAGTTCTGGATACGGTAGGTTTGCGAGAACAATTAGAACGCGCTGGAAACACCATGAAAGGTTTAATGATCACCAATGAACATCTTGAGAAAATTTCTGAAACAAATGTAGAACGGCTTGAAAAAAAATACAAAGTTGGAAATTTAGCCATTCACAGAGCCGCTTTACAAAGAGTTCTGGCAGAAAACATTCCTTCAGATAAAATAATTTTTAATAAAAGACTTTCAGGAATTTCGAAAAACAATCGCTTTACCATATATTTTGAAGATGAAACATCGCTTGAAACTGATATTGTATTTGGCGCAGATGGAATTCGATCTCAGGTACGGAATTTATATTTTGAAAAATCCGCGTTAAGAAGCGCAGAACAGATTTGCTGGAGAGCAGTTCTTGAAACAGATTTAGCGCATCTTTATCCAAATACCGCAATAGAAATGTGGGGAAAAGGAAAGCGATTCGGTTTTGTGCGATTGACTAAAAATCAGCTTTATTGGTATGCGTTGATTAATAAAAAGGCATATCGTGAAAATATTGATTTACTTCAGGTTTTCAAAAATTTAGATCCCATTGTTTTAAAAATGATTTCGGAAAGCGATAAAAATAAATGGATTAAAACCGAAATATTTGATCTGAAACGATTGCCAAAATGGTCACTTGAAAATATTTGTTTAATTGGTGATGCAGCACATGCAACCACTCCGAATATGGGACAAGGCGGATGCCAAGCTATTGAAGATGCCTATATTATCGCTCAACTTTTACAACAAAATAACAACTTCAATTCCACCTTTGTTCAGTTCGAAAATATAAGGAGAGCAAAAGTTGATTTTGTAGTCAATCAGAGTTGGAAAATCGGTAAAATTGCGCAATGGAATCACGGCACCGCGCTTAGAAATGCATTGTTTCGATTGCTCCCTTCTACAATAAACGAGAAAATTTTGGATCGAGTTCTTCAACTAGAAATGGAGGCGCAGTTCTAATTGTTTCGATATAAATTCAAACGAAAACTTTATTAATTTTTTAGCGTGACAATCTCCGTATAAATCACTTAAAAAAGTTTAATCTGTTTTAAAATTCTTTCGAGCCAATTCTTTACGAACTCTACTCAAACTTTCGGGCGTAATTCCTAAATACGAAGCCACCATCCACTGCGGTACGCGAAGCATTAAATCGGGATACATTTTAATAAAAGCCAAATAACGTTCTTCGGCCGTGTCGGACAAAAGCGAGTTGATTCTGTTCTGCAAACTTCTGATGTGGCGATGCAAAAGCATATCGTTATTTTCAACGGTCGCTGGAAAGTGCTCATGAAGATTCTTAAAGAATTCATTTTTCAAAGTAATTACTTCGGTTTCTTCAACAGCATCAATAAAATAACTTGATTTATCACCAAAAAACTGAGAACTTCGATCAGAAATCAACCAACGTTCTGGCGCAAATTGTATCACATGTTCTTTGCCATTTTTATCAATAGAATACATTCTCAATAGCCCTTTGTTCACGAAATACGTTCCGTTGCACACTTCCCCTTCACGAAGCAAGAAATCGCCTTTTTTAATTTTTTTGGTTAGATAATGTACCGAACATTCGGAAACCGCTTGCCGAGGAACTTCTAAAGTTTCAGAAAGATATTCGTTGATGGTATTGATCATATTTGGGCTAAGGTGTTAAATTCAATATTGTTGTGGGAAGCGTTGAAAATTGCTTTACCACTTCTAATAACCAAAATTTGTGGACTTTGGTGAGGCACTTGAAAATCTTCTGCAATTCTATTTGAAAGATCGCGATACTGCAATAAATCCAATAAATAAAAAGATTTGCTTGGGTTGGATTCTTCAAAATCGTGTTCAAACTTACGCAGAACAGAGCTACTGATGAAGCAACGTGTTGAATGTTTAAAAATCACTACATCCTCTTTATCCGACAATATTTTTAGCGCATCGATATCTTGATCGGATTCTATTTTCTTCCAAAATTCCGAATGATCTTGCGTTTTATTTTTCCCAAAAAATTGATTTAAAAATCCCATTGATATTTTTTTTCGCGGACAATTTGTCTAATGATTGAATGTGGCTGATATTTTGTTTGCTAAACAATTGTAAATTTACCAAATATATATAACATAAATATTCTTCTGCTATGAAAAAAGCGCTAATCATCGTTGATGTACAAAATGACTTTTGTGAAGGTGGTGCACTTGCCGTTCCGGAATCTAATTCAATAATCCCTTATATTAATGAGTTAACTCGAACCAATGATTACGACGAAATTATCCTCACCCAAGATTGGCATCCATCCGATCATAAAAGTTTTGCTTCTAATAATGGAAGAAATATTGGCGAAACTATTACCCTGAACGGAATTTCGCAATTTATGTGGCCAGATCATTGCGTACAAGGAACTTTTGGAGCAGAATTTCATAAAGATTTAGATCGTTCTAAAGTAAGCCATATTGTACAAAAAGGGAAAAATAAAGAAATCGATAGCTATAGTGGTTTTCAAGATAATAACCATTTTATGAAAACTGATCTTGAAGATTACCTAAAATTCCACGATATTAAATTGGTTGAAATCGTTGGACTTGCCCTTGACTATTGCGTAAAATACACTTGCCTCGACGCAGTGAAAGCAGGTTTTATAACATGTCTGCATTTTAACGGAACGAAAGCCGTGAATGTAAAACCCGATAATGCAAGAGATACCATTTACCAATTAGTGGAAAAGGGGGTTACCATTTTAGCATAGAAATTACTGCAAATAAACATCGAATGGTTGGATTTTTCCAGCCATTTTTTTTGTAAAAAGTTTTCTTTTACAAAATGAGCATTAGTTATACATTGATCTAAAAACCCATCAATAAATCCAACTCAGTTTCAAAAAAATTGTACATTTGTTAAACAATAAATAAGAATAACCTCACTGATTCATCAATAACAAACATAATTATCCATTTATTTGTAAAATTCAAAATTATAAAGAAATGAGTTTTTAAGTCCATCTCGGTTTTGATGAATCTGCCAATTTAAAAGAAAACTATGAAGAGAAAACTACTATTTCTTTTTGCTTCGGCACAATTTTTAACTACAGTTCAAGCTCAAAATGTCGACGTTTTTAATGACGTTACGTTCTACAGTATGTATCATTATTTAGGTGAAGGCGAAACTTTACCAGCGGAAGCCTACAATAACCTACCCGATGGCGCATTGCGTTTTCATGCATATGAACAAGATGTAATCTCTAGGAAATTAACTTACTTCGAAATTGCAGATTTAGGAAGCAGCGTAACGATGAATGTAACATTATTCGCCGCTTGCGATAATTATGATCGACTTGCAGGTGTTAGTTTAGCTCTCGTACCGAAAGGCAGCACTTCGTACACTTGGGATCAAAGTGATGTTAAAAGAATTGAATTGGCTCGTTTCATTACGCCATTCATGAATAAAAATGTTTCACCTACTTCAGTCCCGTACAGCTATAAAATCGACAATCTATCAGCACTTGTACATAATACCCAATTGGCAGCGGATTACGATTTTTGGATTGAATTTCGTGCAGATGGGTACTCTGCGGCAGCACAACAACAAGTAGCAGGATGTTCGAACAGAACGGATGTTTTTCGTGGCACGCTTCAACTTGCTTCAGAAGGTTCTGCGAGTAATTCTAGTTCGTACTTTTTCCCGATTTCGTATCGCCAAAATCTAAATAATTACAACAGTACTGATGTTGTAGGAGAAACTACAAGAATTGTAAACTTTACTTTAGATACGCCCGTAGATAACGCGAAACTTTACTTCATTAATTCCAATCATGGATCTAACACAAATGGCGAAGAGTATATTAGAAGACAACATTATATTTATTTAGATGACAATTTGGTTTTCGAATACAAGCCTGGTGGAGGTTCTTGCGAGCCTTATCGCGTATATAACACTCAAGGCAACGGGATTTATGGAAGCTCAGCGAAAACTTTACGCAATTGGCTTTCTTGGAACAATTGGTGTCCCGGAGCTGCAATACCCAACCGTGAAATTAACTTAGGAAATCTTTCTGCAGGAACACATACGATAAAAATTGATGTTCCAGATGCTGTATTTTCTGGACAGCAAGGGAACTTCCCAATTTCGATGTATATTCAAAATGCTGAAAGTGGACAAATTATTTGTGCAGCTCCAACGGCGCTTGAGATTCTAAATCAAGCCGGAACAAGTGTGAGTTTTGGTTGGAATGAAAACGGAAATTCTACTACTTGGGAAGCATTGTGGGGAAGAAAAAATATCTACGCCACAACAACTGATGTGTATCAAGATGTTGAGGGTGAACCTGTTTCGACAAGAGATGATCTTTCGAACAATTGGTATTATGAAATGTATGTAAAATCAAAATGTACAGACGATTCTCAAAGTGAATGGGTTGGCCCGTTGTTTACCACTAGAATTCTTTCTGCTCAAGATATAAAAACAAAAGCGTTTCAAGTGTACCCTAATCCAACAAAGGAAACGGTAACAGTACAATCTAAAAACATCGTTAAAAAACTTGAATTGTATTCTGTAGATGGAAAAAAACTTCAGGAAACGACCTCCATAAATTTAAATTTGGGTGCATTTCCGAAGGGAATTTACATTGTGAAAGCTGAATTTCAAGATGGTAATATTGCCACTGAAAAGATTATAAAGGAATAAACTAAGAAGAATACACTGAACACCATTTTCACAAAAACTCCCACAAAATTAATTTTGTGGGAGTTTTATTTTGTAATGCTTTTAAACAATTTCGCTTGTTAATGATCTCGAAATTAATTTCTCATGCATGGGTTTCAACAATTCCAAACTACCGGTTTTTACGGTACATTTTCCTTTGTAATGCACAAGAATGGTACATTGTTCAGCTTGTTCTAAGGTATGTCCACACACTTCAATTAAACTGTCGATTACATAATCAAAAGTATGGATGTCGTCATTGTGGAGAACCAATTTATACACTTCATCTTCGGATTCTAACACTAGAACCTCTTCTTCATATTCCCGTTTGGGATCATCGTATAATGTTGTATCGAGAATTGAATACATTTATATAACGTTTAAAGTTCACCAATTTCTTCAGTAAGATGATCAACGATATCTTTAGGATTGTACACCAATTCAACTAACTCTACACTTTTATTATTCATTTTCAGAATTTTAAAATCGTAATCGAGAATTCTAAACTCTTGGTTTTCCTCTGGAATATCTCCCAATTCATGCATAATAAATCCAGACATTGTATTGTAATCTCCATCTTCAGAAAGGGGTAATTCTTCTGGCAAAAGCTCGTTAATTTCCTCTAAAGGATTAATGGCTTGTACCCAATACACATTATCTCCTACTTTGTCTACAATATTTTCTTCATCATCTTCCTCATCCTGAATTTCACCAACCAATTCTTCCAAGATATCTTCTAAGGTAATAATTCCTTCAGTTCCCCCAAATTCATCAATAACAATTGCTAAATGCTGTTTTTTTAACTGAAAAACTTTTAGCAAATCTGATATTTTTTTACTTCCTACCACAAAGAAAGGTTCGCGCATCAAACTTCGGATATCGAAACTATCATAGTTATCTTTATGTTTAATGTATTCACGAATAAATTCTTTCGTATAAAAAATACCTATAATATTATCGATGGAGTCTTCATAAACAGGAATTCTGGAATAACCTGAATCAAGGATTTGCTCTAAAATTTCATATTTATCATCTTCAATATCGATGGAAAGAATATTTTGTCGAGGCACCATAATTTGCTTCGCAGAATGATCGGTAAAATCGAATGCATTTTTAATAATCTCGTAGTTTTCTTCTTCAATTTCTCCAGAATCTGCACTTTGTTTCACCAAAAGTTGCAGCTCTTCGGTAGAGTGAATATCTGATTCTCCTGCAGGATGAATATTCATTAAACGCAAAACGCCATTCGACATGGAATTCATTAACCAAATAAAAGGTTGGAAAACGGTTGCAAAAATACGAAGTGGATATGCCACAAACATTGCCGTTGGTTCCGATTTACGAATTGCAATTGATTTCGGAATTAATTCACCAAAAACAATATGCATTACGGTAATTAAAAGAAAACTGATTACCAAAGATACGGTGGTAATGGATGCTTCGCTAAGATTTTGAAAATCGAAATAATTAAAAACCTTGCTTACCATGTGATGCATTGCACTTTCGCCCACCCAACCTAAAGCAAGAGAGGCCAACGTAATTCCTAACTGAGTAGCAGATAAATAGGCATCCAACTTTTGGATAATGTGTTCCGCCTGTTTCGCCATCGTATTTCCTTCGGCGGCTTTGAGTTGGATTTGAGAATAACGTACTTTTACAATGGAAAATTCAGCGGCTACAAAAAAGCCATTAAGTAATACTAAGAATAAAGCTAATAAAAGCTTGACGACGTCCGAGTCCATTTAGTGTTGAATACAAATTATTCTGCAAATATAGTTATATTTTTAGAATCGAAATTCAAATTCTTAGGTTCACCGAAATCTTTATAGAAAAACAGATTGATTTAGTAAAAAAAATAAGCACCGAAATTTCGATGCTTATCTGTATGTATTAGGTAAGAATTAAAGAAGGATTACCCATTCTTCAATGCTTCGGCTCCACCAACAATCTCTAAAATTTCGTTGGTAATAGCGGTTTGTCTCGCTTTGTTGTAGTAAATTACCAAATCGTTTTTCAATGCTTGCGCGTTATCCGTTGCTTTGTGCATTGCCGTCATTCTAGCTCCGTGCTCTGATGCTACAGAATCTAAAACAGCTTTAAACACTTGCGTTTTAATGGATTTCGGAATTAAATTATCCAAAATTTCGGTTGCATTCGGCTCGAAGATATAATCAACATTTGCGGAATTCACTTCATTTTCTGGCATCGCAATTGGTAAAACTTGTTCCGTAACTACCTCTTGCGTTGCTGCATTGATAAATTTATTGTAAACGATCAATACCTTATCGAAATACCCTTCACGGAATTTTTTCATTACAGCTAAAGTAGCTTTGGAAACATTATCAAATGTTAAAGCATCAAAAACTTCGCTATGATTTTCAAAAACCGTTCTAGTTTTTTTCAATCCATCGAACGCTTTTTTACCAATGCTCAGGATTTCCACTTCTGCTTTTGTATCTGTAATTCTGTGGTTAACTTCCTTAATAATTGAAGAGTTGAAAGCTCCTGCTAACCCACGATTTGAAGTTACCACAATAATTAAAACTCTTTTTACTTCACGAGTTTCAGCGTAAGGCGACACGTTATCCGGATCTGGATTGGCATTTACATTTTGGATAATTTCCTGCAACTTTTCTGAATAAGGGCGTAACATAACAATTGCATCCTGCGCTTTTTTCAATTTTGCAGCAGACACCATTTTCATAGCGCTGGTAATTTGCATCGTTGAGCTAATGGAAGTAATTCGTCCGCGTATTTCTTTTAAGTTTGCCATATATATTTAGTTGTTGGTTGTCGGTTGTTGGTTGTTAGTTTCTGAATTTCCATCAACTATCAACCAAAAACCATCAACTAATTTTAATTGTATTTAGAAGCTAAATCGTTTGCTGCTGCTTTCAAAACGTCGGTAATTTGGTTATCAATTTTACCGGATTTGATTGCTGCCATTGTTTCTGGGTGTTTTGTATTTAAGAATTCTGTAAATTCTTTCATAAACGCTTTCACCTTTTTCACAGGTACATTTCTAAGAAGGTTTTCAGTTCCCGCATATACCATTGCTACCTGGTCTTCCACACGAAGTGGTGAGTTTACAGGTTGTTTAAGGATTTCTACGTTTTTCTCTCCTTTAGAAATCACTGAAAGTGTTGCTGCATCTAGGTCGGAACCAAATTTAGCAAAAGCCTCCAATTCTTTATATTGTGCCTGGTCTAATTTCAAAGTTCCAGATACTTTTTTCATTGATTTAATCTGAGCATTACCTCCAACACGCGATACGGAAATACCTACGTTAATTGCAGGACGAACACCGGAGTTAAATAAGTCGGATTCCAAGAAAATCTGTCCGTCAGTAATCGAAATTACGTTGGTTGGAATATATGCAGAAACGTCACCTGCCTGCGTTTCAATAATTGGAAGCGCTGTTAATGAACCACCCCCTTTTACAATTGGTTTCAAAGATTCTGGAAGGTCATTCATTTGTTTTGCAATATCGTCGTCTGCAATTACTTTTGCAGCTCTTTCCAATAATCTGGAATGAAGATAGAAAACATCTCCTGGATATGCTTCACGGCCTGGTGGTCTTCTTAAAAGCAAAGAAAGTTCACGATAAGCTACCGCTTGTTTCGATAAGTCATCATAGATGATTAAGCCTGGTCTACCTGTATCACGGAAGTACTCTCCAATTGCTGCACCTGCCATTGCAGAATATACCTGCATTGGAACAGGATCGGATGCATTTGCTGCCACTACTACAGTGTACGGCATTGCTCCTTTATCGGTTAAGGTTTGAACAATCTGTGCAACAGTTGATGCTTTTTGACCAATTGCTACATAAATACAATATACTGGCTTACCTGCTTCATAAAATTCTTTTTGATTAAGAATTGTATCAATAGCAACGGTAGTTTTACCTGTTTGTCTGTCCCCAATAATCAACTCTCTTTGTCCTCTTCCGATTGGAATCATTGAGTCGATTGCAACGATACCAGTTTGAAGTGGCTCGTTAACGGGTTGTCTGAAAATTACACCTGGTGCTTTTCTTTCCAAAGGCATTTCATATAAATCTCCGGTAATTGCACCTTTACCATCAATTGGGTTACCTAGAGTATCAACAACTCTACCCAAAAGACCTTCCCCAACTTTAATCGAAGAAATTGTATTGGTTCTCTTTACAGTATCGCCCTCTCTAACTAATTTGGATTCACCTAAAAGGGCAACACCAACGTTATCTTCTTCAAGGTTCAAAACGATACCTTCCACTCCGGAATCAAATTTTACCAACTCACCGTATTGTACATTTTCAAGACCGTATACGCGAGCAATACCGTCCCCGATGGTTAGTACTGTACCTACTTCCTCCACATTGCTTTGCGTATCGAAGTTGGCCAGCTGCTGTTTTAAAATTGCTGATACTTCAGCCGGATTTATTTCTGCCATTATATGGTTGTTTTTATCTTAGTTTAACTGAAAATCTTTTTTAAGCTGATTAAGTTTTGTTCTTAAAGAGGTATCAATTTGCTGATCACCTACTCTTAGAATATACCCTCCTAAAATTTCAGGATTAATTTGGGTTTTCAGCTCAAAATTTTTCGCATGATCTACTAATGATGTTGATTTGATGATGTCCTCAACCGTTTTCGTAGCAAGAGGCGCTGCCGATGTTAAAGAAATCCTCTGAACACCGTTTAAATCTTCAACTTTATTGATGTATGCTTCTGCAATATATTTCAGTTGCGTTTCGCGACCATGCTGAATGATTAAGGAAATAAAATTTTTTGTTGCAGTAGAAAATGCAGCAAATATTTGGTTGGCTACACTTTGCTTTCTTTTCGCTTCAATAAAAGGAGTTGCGAAAAATGAATTTAGCTCTTTGCTCTCATTCATTAGTTTTACAACATCTTTCATCTCTCCGAAAATAGGTTGTACCGCATTGGTTTCGGTCGCAAATTCAAGCAAACCTTGCGCGTACCTTTTGGCTACTTTTGTAGAGACCATCTTAGTTCAGGTTTGATTGGTTGATCATATTTTCTACTAATGCATTTTGTGCATCAGCATTGTCTAATTTTTGTTTCAGCAATTGTTCTGCAATGCTTACAGAAAGCGCTCCGATCTGATTTTTAACATCAGATAATGCTGCAGATTTTTCAGCAGCAATCGTTTGTTTTGCTTGCTCAATCATTTTTTCACCTTCAGATTTAGCCGCATCTTTTGCTTCGCCAACGATTTTATCCTTAATTTCTCTAGCTTCTTTCAAGATGGCATCACGCTCGATTTTTGCTTCGCGGATGATGTGATCGTTTTCTGCCTTCAAATTCTGAACTTCTTCTCTTGCCAACTTCGCTTGGTTTAGAGAATCAACAATTGTTACTTCTCTTTCGTTAATCGCTGTTAAGATTGGTTTCCAAGCAAATTTTCCTAAGATAAAAAGTAATACTAGGAAAATAACGGTTTGGATAATAAATAAACCTGATGAAAATTGTTCTAATAAAGCTCCCATATGTTCAATATGAATTTTGTAATTTTTGTATCCTTAATTTCTAAAATTAAAAAATCACCAATTGCAACCAACCGTTCTCAATTGGTGATTAAATTTTGAGGTTTATTAGTTTACAGCAAATAATGCAGCAAACGCAAGACCTTCTACAAGTGCAGCAGCGATCAACATCGCAGTTTGAAGTTTACCAGCTTGTTCTGGTTGACGAGCCATACCTTCAAGAGCAGCAGCACCAATTTTACCGATACCAAGACCAGCTCCGATTACTACTAAACCTGCACCTACTAACTTAGGAATTTCCATAATATATAATTTTAAAAAATTAGTTTCTTTTTATTTATTTAAAAGAATAAGCATCTATATTCTTTATTCTTTGCTCTTTTCTATTTTAATGATATTCTCCTTCTTCTCCTTCGTGGTGATGTTCTTCATTTGCCATTCCGAAATATACCGCGGAAAGCATTGTAAAGATATACGCCTGCAAAAACGCGACTAAGATCTCTAATAAATAAAGTACAATAGTAAGGAATGGGAACGCAACGCCTGCAATAATGTTTTTGAATACATAAATCATAGCAATCAAAGACATAATTACGATGTGTCCCGCAGTCATATTCGCAAAAAGACGGATAAGCAATGCGAAAGGTTTAATAACCATCCCAATTAATTCAATTGGTAACATTACAATTTTCATTGGCCAAGGCAGACCTGGCATCCAGAAAATGTGTTGCCAATAATTTCCGTTCGCTGTAAATTGCGTAATAAAAAAAGTGAATAATGCTAACGCAGAAGTAATTGCTAAGTTACCTGTAACGTTAATACCGAAAGGCAACAATCCAAAAACGTTCAAGAATAAGATGAAGAAAAACACGGTTAGTAAATAACCAACGTATTTTTTATATTTTGGACCAATATTAGGTTTCGCGATATCATCTCTAATAAAAATCACCAAAGGTTCAAATACTTTCCCAACACCTGAAGGCACTAAAGATTTTTTATAACTTGCCGCCATTGAGCAGAAAATCACAATCATTAAAAGTGCAGCAACTAAAATTGAAAATACACTTTTTGTGATTGAAAGATCGATCATCTTTTCGTTTGTAGCGTGATGTTCTTCATTCATATTGATAGTTCCCGCAGCATCCGTTTTATAAATTTTTTCGTGAAAAAGTTTATAATAACTTCCTTTACTTTCTACAACAGCTTCACCGTGGTGAAATGCTGAACTCATCATGGTATGAAGTCCATTTGCAGGATCGTAAAAAATTACGGGTAAAGGAAAACCAACGTGCGTTCCATCTTTCGTCACCATAATATCGAAGCTGTGCGCATCTTTAACGTGGTGTTGAATAAACTCTTGATTTTCCGCTTTTTCTTTATCCGCCTCATTTACTACAACAGATTCTGTATTGTGATCACCTGTAGTTTCTACAGCCGAATTTTGGATGGCAAAAGATAGAGAAAATGTGGTTAAAAAACCGACTAAAAGTAGTGCTCTTTTCAGCATGGAGATACATCTTTTTAAAGTTTTGCAAAAATAGGATAAAAATTGGGAAAAAGAAATATCCTTTTGCTAATTTTTTTCATCTTTTTTTATGATGTTGATAGAACACAGCGTTACCAATGTTAATGAAATTAAATACGGTAGAATAAAATGGAATTTAAAATCCGGAACATCGCTGATTTTAAGTTTTTTCATTACAATCATCATCAACGTAAGTTTAATTAAAACCAAACCTAGAAATACAAATCCCAGATAGTTCGGATAAATAGTTTTAAAAATCGACATTACGGTAATCACCATCATAAATAATAGGGTAAGAAATAAATAATACCGAATAAAAAGGTCTTCAAACCCAATATTTAATTGATTCCAAATTAAAAAGTGAATCGCAAACATTACAAAATAAAGCGCAATATAAATCCAGTTACTTTTCATGGTTTTGTATATTTTTCAATTGTCGAAGCAAATTATAAAAAGCCAAAGCCATTCCCAACAAGCCGATTAATAAAGTGAGCAAGTTATTTTGAATTTCGAAATGGTCATTCAATTTCTTGCCGCCCCAAAACGAAATTCCCATGGTGGCAAGCATTTGAAAAACAATTGATGAATAAACGCCATATTGGCGCATTGAGTTTTTGGCGTAGTTGAGTTCATCTTTTTCGTTGAATTCCTCTGAATTTGGTTTCTTTTGATCCATCAATCGAATTTCTGCAAAAGTAAAAAATATAAAGTTTCTTTAAAAATCCTTATTTTTGCAAACCATTAAATATTTTATACAATGTTCAACAGTTTACAGGACAAATTAGATAAAGCGTTACACAATATTTCTGGTCGCGGAAAAATTACAGAAATCAACGTTGCCGAAACGGTAAAAGAAATCCGCCGCGCGCTGGTAGATGCCGATGTGAACTATAAAGTTGCCAAAGATTTAACCAAAAGAGTTCAAGATAAGGCACTTGGGGAAAATGTACTCACCAGTTTAACCCCAGGCCAGTTAATGACGAAAATTGTGCACGATGAGTTGGTAGATTTAATGGGCGGCACACAAGAAGGAATCAACCTTTCCGGAAAACCTTCCGTGATTTTAATTGCTGGACTTCAAGGTTCTGGTAAAACCACATTTTCTGGAAAATTGGCCAACTTCTTAAAAACAAAGAAAAACAAAAAACCGCTACTAGTCGCTTGCGACGTATATCGTCCTGCAGCAATTGATCAGTTAAAAGTTTTGGGAACGCAAATCAACGTTCCTGTATATACGGAAGAAGGGGCAACCAATCCTTCGGCCATCGCAGAAAACGCGGTGAAATACGCAAAAGAAAACAATTTTGATGTTGTAATTGTAGATACCGCAGGTCGTCTTGCTGTTGATGAACAAATGATGAATGAAATTAAATCCGTTCATTATTTCATAAAACCTGATGAAACCTTATTCGTGGTGGATTCAATGACCGGTCAAGATGCGGTGAATACGGCAAAATCTTTTAATGATGCCTTAAATTTTGATGGTGTTGTATTAACAAAACTCGATGGTGATACCCGAGGTGGAGCAGCTTTAACCATTCGTTCTGTTGTAGAAAAGCCAATTAAATTTATTTCTACGGGCGAAAAAATGGAAGCCTTGGATCTATTCTACCCAGAAAGGATGGCAGACAGAATTTTGGGGATGGGAGACGTTGTTTCTTTAGTAGAAAGAGCTCAAGAACAATTTGATGAAGAAGAAGCAAAAAAACTTCATAAAAAAATTGCGAAAAATGAATTTGGTTTTGATGACTTTTTAAAGCAAATCGACCAGATTAAGAAAATGGGAAATATGAAGGATTTGATGGGAATGATTCCAGGAGTTGGAAAAGCCATCAAAGATGTAGATATTAACGATGATGCGTTTAAGCATATTGAAGCAATCATTCATTCCATGACGCCAGATGAAAGAAGACGTCCATCAATTATCGATATGAACCGCAAAAAAAGAATTGCAAAAGGAGCCGGAAGAAAATTGGAAGATGTTAACCAATTAATGAAACAATTTGAGCAAATGGGCAAAATGATGAAGATGATGCAAGGCCCACAAGGAAAAGCCATGATGCAAATGATGAGCAAAGGAATGCCAAATATGCCAGGAATGGGCGGAATGTTTGGAAAATAAAAAAGTAAAACAAAAATCAATACTAAATCCTGAATTCAACACTATTCAGGATTTTTCATTTTATAACTCAAGATAAATTCAAATAAAACTAAATGCAAAAACTATCGCCTTAAAGAAAATTTTAAATTTCACGGCATAAAAAAACCACTTGTTTCCAAGTGGCTTATCATTAATATCTGTAGTGCTTATTTCCCGAAAGAATATGCGTAACCAAGATTTACTGAACTTAAAGTAGCTCCATCTTTGCTTACTCCTGCATAACTTAAGAAAACTTGGCTTGGTCCGAAATGGTACGCTGCTTTTGGCTGATAATAAAATCCTCCATCGTTTTCACCATCTTGAAATAAGAACCCATAACCCAAATCTACACCAAGACTGAATTGAGGAGTAAAAAGATACTGCGCAGATGCTGCAACAGGAACAAGACTTAAGGTAGGAACATCATAAGTTGTGGAATAACCTAAAAAGTCTACATCAATAGATTTACCAAAATATGCATTATATCCTGTAGCCAAACCAATATTTAAATCTTGTGCCACTGGCCAAAGATAAGACGCATCTACTCCTGCTGTAAAGCTGTATGCACTTGAAGAGTCACCAGTTGGTAAACCAATATGTGCACCTAATTTAAATCCAGCTTGAGCATTTACAGCACTAAACACTGCAAATGCACCCAATAATAGTAATTTTTTCATAAATATAACTTTTAAAATTGCGGATGCAAATTTAAACAAAACACTTAAAAAACACAGTATCTATTAAAAAATTAGATGAATTATAAAGTATTAAACTATATAAAAACTAATAACCTATTATTTCTAAAGAATATTTAAACACCTCATTTTCAACGGCTAAAATTTCAGCGAGCATAATTATTCTTCTCTCATTCGTTTTTCTTCGCTGCTGTAAGCGTTGATAATTTTTCTTACAACTGGATGGCGTACCACATCTTCTTCCGTTAGATGAATAAATCCTATTTCGTTTACATTTTTCAAAATTCGCATTGCTTCTTTTAATCCTGATTTTTGCTTCAAAGGCAAATCAACCTGACTTGGATCTCCGGTAATGATAAACTTTGCATTCATCCCCATTCTTGTAAGAAACATTTTCATTTGAGAATGAGTAGTATTTTGCGCTTCATCCAAAATCACAAAAGCTTCATCTAAAGTTCGACCTCTCATAAAAGCAAGTGGCGCGACTTCAATAACTCTTTTTTCGATAAAACTTTCTAATTTTTCATGCGGAATCATATCGCGAAGCGCATCATATAACGGTTGCAAATACGGATCAAGCTTTTCTTTTAAATCGCCTGGAAGAAACCCTAAGCTTTCCCCTGCTTCTACTGCAGGACGAGTCAGAATAATTCTTTTCACCTCTTTATCTCGAAGTGCACGAGCAGCAAGCGCAACACTGGTGTAGGTTTTCCCAGTTCCTGCTGGCCCAATTGCAAACACCATATCTTTTTTATCGACTTCCTTAACTAGCTTTTTCAGATTGGTGGTTTTGGCTTTAATCACCTTCCCTTTTACGCCTTTCACAATAATATCTTGATCGAATACCAATTGTTTTTCAACATCATCTTTCAAATTCAAGATATTCTCAACATCTTTTAAATGGATAGAATTATGTTTTGAAATAAAACTTACAATATCATCCAATTTCGATTTTAGCACATCTAACGCTTCTTGCGTTCCCATCGCAAAAATATGATAATCGCGCCCTGTAATTTTTAATGTTGGAAATGTGGATTTTATTAAATTAAAAAACTGGTTATTGACTCCGTAGAATGTTTTAGAATCGATTCCTGAAATTTCGTAATTAAGTTCAAACATGTATCATTTTGGCTTAAAAGTTATTGGAGTAAATGTAGCATAAAAAAAATATAAAATCCATTTTACTTTTCCACAATCTAAGATATTTGGTATTTTTGCAGAAAGTACTATTTTCAAATGCCCATTATTACCCTTACCACAGATTACGGACTTACAGATTACCGCGTTGCTGCAATTAAGGGGAAAATTCTGAACTTAAAAGAAGATGTTAATATTGTAGATATTTCACACGATATACAACCGTACAATCTTACGCAAACATCTTATATTGTGCGCAATGCATATCGCTTTTTCCCAAAAGGTACGGTGCACATTATTGCTGTTGACAGCTTATACAGCAAGCAAAGAAAATCTCTTTTGTATAAGGCGGACGACCAGTATTTTATTGCGGCAGATAATGGTGTTCTCAGCTTAATTTTTTTCGATTTGAAACCAGAAGCCATCTACGAAATTACTTTTGGAAATCGGTTTGATGATGAAGTAAAATTTCTTGCAACCGATGTTTTTGCGCCGGCAGCAGCGCACTTGCAAAATGGTGGTCTTCCCGAAATTATCGGAAGAGTTTTTACCGAACCAAAACAAATTTATTTTCTGAAACCGCCTAATAAAGAAAACGAAAAAATGATTATTGGCGAAGTAATGTACATCGACCATTTTGGCAACATTATTTCCAATATTCGAAAAAGTTTTTTTGATAAAGCGATGGTTAATTTTTCTAGCTTTAAAATTAAAGTTCGCAATATTTCCTTCACTGAAATTCACCAATATTATACCGATATTGTTAAAGATTGGGAAGATGAAAGCCAATATCACGGGAATTCAGTTGTTATTTTTAATGAAGCTGGATTAATGGAAATTGCCATTTATAAAGGAAGTAAAACCAATGGTGCGCAATCTTTATTCGGCATGAATCCTGGTGATAAAATTTATATCGAGTTTGAATAGAAGAATTGTCCCGTATTCAAAACCTATTGTAAACCTATTTGTCTTTTTTCGAGAAGTTCACACGATTTATATTATTTTTGCATTTGTTTATTTTGCAAATCAATACGATGTAGCGTAATGTTTGAGACATTTTTTCGTTTACAAAAATAGTTTTATCACGTTACACCTTCACCAAAAAAATCAATTGCCCATTTATTATGCTGGCTATATTTAAAAAAGAACTTTGGAGTTATATCGGGAATTGGAGCGCCTGGTTCATTATTGCTGCATTCAGCATTATTGGTTCATTATTTCTCTTTTTCTTCGATAATTCTTATAACATTTTCGAAATCGGTACGGCAACATTGCAAAGCTATTTTGTACTTGCGCCTTGGATCTTAATGTTTATTATTCCCGCTTTATCAATGAAAACCCTCGCGGAAGAACAGCAAAACGGAACCTTAAGCTGGCTATTTTCTCAACCGGTTCGGGTTTGGGGAATTGTGAGCGGAAAATTCCTTTCGGTTTGGGTAATGGGAATTCTTTGCTTGCTACCGTCGTTAATTTACTTGTATTCCGTTTACGTTTTAGGTACTCCAGAAGGAAATATCGATATGGGCGCCACTTTTGGAAGTTATATCGGCTTAATTTTTCTTATCGGTGCTTTTGCATCAATCGGAATCTTTTCTTCAGCAATTTCATCCAACCAAATTATGGCATATTTAACTGGTGTTTTCATCTGTTTTTTGCTGTATTATGGGATTGAACAATTGGCAAGTTACAAACTTTTAGGCGGTGCAGATTTCATTCTACAGAACATTGGTTTATACCAAAATTTTTTAAGTTTCTCTCGTGGACTTATTGATGTAGGAAGTGTTTTGTATTTTGTTGTGATTATGATGTGCAGTTTGCTTGCTGCCGTATATTTTGTTGAAAAGAAAAAATAATGGAAGTGCAAAAAAACAAAAAACAATCATCAACCAAAATGGTGGCAATTGCACTACTTTGTATTGCTGCGCTTGGGTTATTTTTAAAATCCGGAATTTTTGGAAGGTTTTCTTTCCCAAGATTCGACCTTACCGAAGAAAAACGCTACACCCTTTCCGATAACACGATAAAAGTTTTAGAATCGGTAAAGCAACCTTTGACGGTAGATGTATATCTAGAAGGCGATTTCCCGGCAAGTTTCAAACAATTACAAAGTGAAACCGCTTTTATGCTCGATGAATTTCGAAAAGTAAATCCAAAAATTGACTTCAAATTTATCGATCCTATTAAAACAAAAATGTCGCAGGACACTTTGGAAGCCATGGGAATGCAACCTTCCGTTTTGCCCGATATGAAGGATGGAAAAATTTCTGAAATTGTACTTTTTCCTTATGCTGTTTTAAAATACAACAATCGAGGAACATCAATTCCGTTAATTGTAAATCAGCAAGGTCTTTCCGCTCCAGACCAGCTCAACCGTTCGATTGAAAATCTAGAGTATAATTTGGTTTCCAACATTAAATCTTTAGTATCAGAAACCCAAAAAAATATTGGCGTCTTAGTCAATCAAGATGAATTAAGTCCAAAAGAATTTCAAGGTTTTATGGATCTTTCACTTGAAAACTACAACACCTTCCCCATCATTCCCAAAAACGGCAAAGAGATTACACTTGAAGATGTTCCGCAGCTAAAACGCACCAACGCTTTGGTAATTGCAAAACCAAGAAAAGCTTTTACAGAAGGTGAAAAAGTAATTCTGGATCAATACATTATGAACGGTGGTAAAACCCTTTGGATGATTGATGCTGTAAATGCCGAAATGGATACTTTAACACGCGCAAAAAAAATCATGGCCTACCCGATTGATTTGAATATGACGGATTTTTTCTTCAATTACGGCGTACGGATCAATCCTGCGTTGGTAAAAGATGTTCAAAAATTTGCGCTCTTGCGTTTGGTTTCGGGCGAAGTTCAAGGTAATCCACAATACATGAGCGTTCCTTGGCCATACTTTCCGGTTGGTGTTGCAGAAAACAATAATCCGATTACCAAAAACATCAATCCTGTAAAATTTGAATTTCCTACCTCAATTGATACATTGGGAAGACCGGGAATTAAAACAGAAGTTCTTTTTGAATCCAGCAATAAAACGCTATTAAAGCAAGTTCCCAATTATGTGGAATTAAAAGAAATTGCAAATGTTGATAGTTTAGGAATGAATGAAAGACCATCCACTCCCAAAATTTTTGCGGTTTCTTTAGATGGAAAATTTAAATCTGCTTATGCCACAAGAAGCGAAAAAAATGAATATCCAGGGTTTCGAGCTGAAAGTCCAGAAAACAAAATGATTATTATTGCCGATGGTGATATTGGTCGTAACGGAATTTTTAAAGGTGAACCTTTGCCATTAGGAACAGATTTATTGACCAATCAAGAATATGGAAATGATCAGTTTTTAAGAAATGCGTTGGATTATCTTTTGGATGACAGCAACCTTATTTCTTTACGAAACCGAAATATTGAAGCTCGACTTTTGGATCGCCAATTAATCGATGAAGAGAAAAGCAAATGGCAATGGATCAATCTCCTTCTTCCACTTGCGATATTGGGCGCTTTGGGAACTTTTTTCTATTGGTTAAGAAAAAGCAAATTTGCATAATTGCTCAATAATAATCTTACTTTTTAGTACACGAAACAATGGATTTAAGAGATCAACTAAAGAACCTTTTCCCCGATCACGAAGAACAAGATTTTGAATTGCCCGAGGAAAAATTCGAACAAAAAGAACCTTTAATTTGTAAATACGAAAAGAAAGGCAGAAACGGAAAACCCGTAACCTTAATAGAAGGTTTTGAAGGTTCGGAAGATGAACTAAAAACCATCTCTAAAAAAATAAAAACAAAATTGGGAATAGGTGGTTCAGAAAAAGAGGGAACCATCATTATCCAAGGCGACAATCGCGACAAAATTATGGTTCTATTAAAGGAAATGGGCTATAAAACCAAGCGCGTTGGAGGATAAATTACAACCAACAATTTATAGGTTTTTACTTCGCTATTTGAAAAAATCTGCGTAACTTCACGTTCCTTTTTTTAAACATAAACTTATGCTAAACAAACTTGCCGCTTCAGAGCTGGTTTTAAACGATGATGGAAGCGTTTACCACTTAAATTTAGTGCCAGAAGATATTGCAGAAAAAATTATTCTTGTGGGCGACCCAGATCGTGTCCCAAGAGTTTCTAAATTCTTCGATTCCATAGAAATTAAGAAAAACAAAAGAGAATTCTACACGCATACTGGAACTTTACGTGGCGAAAGAATTACGGTTATGTCCACAGGAATCGGGACAGAAAACATAGATATCGTGATGAACGAGCTTGATGCTTTGGTGAACATCGATCTTAAAAATAAGGAATTGAAAGACGAGAAAAAAGCACTTCAACTTTTCCGCCTAGGAACATGCGGAAGCGTTAATCCTGATGTTGAAGTAAACCAAATGCTTGTTACTGAAAACGTTGTGGGACTAGATGGACTTCTACACTTCTACTCCGATTATAATTTTGAAAATGAATTTTCTAAAAACTTTTTAGAAAAATTTCCTTACGAAAACGTTAAGCCAATGCTTTACTTTTCCGATTGGGCAGAAGATATTTCCGATTATTATAAAGATGCGAAATACCACGGAAACACTGCAACTTTCCCAGGATTTTACGCACCTCAAGGTCGACAATTGCGTTTAAAAGCATTGGATGACAAATTCCTTGAAACCTTAAATAATTTAGGGGTAAGTAACTTTGAAATGGAAACTTCAGCCATTTATGGTTTATCAAAACTTTTAGGTCATAAAGCGCTTACTGTAAACTGCGTAATCGCCAATAGAAGAAGAGGAGAATTTTCTGCGGATCACCATACCTCCGAAAAAATGATGATTGAATGGGTGTTGGATCGCATTGTTAAATAATACGCTATTGAAATCAAATAGTGATACTAATAAAATTCCTGAGTTAATCCTCAGGAATTTTTTGTTCTCGTATGGCATGCCAAAATATGATCATTCACCATTCCCGTTGCTTGCATGTGTGCATACATTACGGTGGATCCCACAAATTTAAATCCGCGCTTTTTCAAATCTTTCGAAAGTGCATCCGAAATTTCGGTGGTAGCGGGAACATCTTGCAACGAATTCGGTCGATTGTCAATCGGTTTCCCGCCAACAAAGCTCCAAATATATTTCGAAAAGCTTCCAAATTCTTTTTGTACTTCCATGAATTTTATTGCATTGATAACTGTTCCTTTCACTTTTAATCGATTACGAACAATACCAGGGTTTTGAAGCAAATCTTCAATTTTTTCCTGAGAGTAATTCGCAATTTTTTTATAATCAAATTGGTCAAAACCTTCCTTAAAATGTGCTCTTTTTTGCAAAATGGTGTACCAACTTAACCCTGCTTGAAAGGTTTCTAATACTAAAAATTCAAATATTTTATCATCGTCAAACACGGGCTTTCCCCATTCTTCATCGTGGTAATTTCTGTAAAGATCATCTTTCTCGCACCAGCCACAACGTACCAAATTTTTCATCTATAAATTGATTTCAGAATTTCGGAAGTAAAGTTATATAATTTTCATATTAAGAATTGTTTAACAGTAAAAATTCTTTCCTCACCTTAAAATTTGAATAGCTTTGATACCAATCAAAATAACAATACAAATTTGAAAATTATGGACAATCAAGATTTCAACAAAGCAGAAAACGCAGTAGACAAAACAGAAAATGCTATAAGAGACGGAGCACAAAACGTTAAAGACAAAGTGAGCGAATATGCAAAACAAGCAAAAGATTATATTCGTGAACAAAAAGAAAAAAACGAAGAACCTACACAAGAAGGCTGGTTCGAGAGAATGAAAGCAAATTTAGCAGATGCTTGGGAAGATGGTAAAGATGCTGCAAGCGAAGCTTGGGAAAAAACCAAAGATGCTGCTGAAGATGTGAAAGCTGAAATTAAGAAAGCAACCAACTAAATTTGGCTCATCCAAAATAAGGAAGAGAATCATTAATTGATTCTCTTTCGGTTTTTATGCTCTAAACAATAAATTACGTATTTTTGTAAAAATAAAAATTATTATGTCATACGGTTTACTTAAAGGTAAAAAAGGAATTATCTTCGGTGCTCTTAACAGCCAATCCATCGCTTGGAAAGTTGCAGAAAGATGCCATGAAGAAGGTGCTGAATTTATTTTATCCAATGCGCCAATTGCAATGAGAATGGGAGAACTAAATGAATTGGCTGCCAAAACTGGATCAGAAGTTATTGGTGCAGATGCCACTTCTATGGAAGATCTTGAAAAACTTTTTGATGCTGCTGTCGCAAAATTCGGAAAAATAGATTTTATCCTACACTCCATCGGTATGTCCGTAAACGTAAGAAAAGGAAAACACTATACTGAGTTAAATTATGATTGGTTAGAAAAGGGTTGGGATGTATCGGCAGTTTCTTTCCACAAGGTAATGCGTGTTGCTTGGGAAAAAGATTGCGTAAACGAATGGGGCTCTATTCTTGGATTAACCTATATTGCGGCGCAAAGAACATTCCCAGATTATAACGATATGGGAGACAACAAATCGTATTTAGAAAGTATCGCACGCAGTTTCGGTTATTATTGGGGCGAAAGAAAAGTACGCGTAAATACCATATCTCAGTCGCCAACTCCAACTACCGCAGGAAGCGGCGTAAAAGGTTTTGGAGGATTTTTAGGATATGCAGAAGATATGTCTCCATTAGGAAATGCAACTGCTGAAGATTGTGCAGATTACTGCGTGGCCATGTTCTCGGATCTTACGAAGAAGGTTACCATGCAAAATCTTTACAACGATGGCGGATTCAGCAATACAGGAGTTTCTCAAAAAGTGGTAGATCGCTTTGAAGGTGAAGCAGAAAACAAATAAGCGAAACCATAAAAATAAACGTATGCCACTGAAATTCAGTGGCATATTTTTTCACAAATAAAGGTTTATTTTCTCAATAAAAAGATTAACAGCTTTCTTACTTGTACTCCAAGAAGTGATTAATCGAATAGAAGATTGAGATTCATCTAGTGAAGACCATTTATAAAATTCAAAATCTTCTAAAAGCTTATCAATAACTGTATTTTCTAAAATCGGAAATATTTGATTGGTTGCTGAATCCGATAAAAATTTTACATTTTTATTTTCGAGTGCTGCTCTAATTTTTTGTGCTGATTCATTGGCTTTTTTAGCCAACTTAAAATACAATTCATCCTCAAAAAAACGCGAAAACTGAACGCCTAAAATTCTACCTTTCGCCAAAAGCGCTCCTTTCTGTTTTAAATGAAAATCGAAATCGGTTAACAATTCTGGTCGGTTCACTACAATTGCTTCCCCAAACAATCCGCCGTTTTTAGTTCCACCGATGTAAAAAATATCGGTATACTGAGCAATGACTTTTAAATTCAACTGATCTTCTGAAACCAAAGCATTTCCCAAACGAGCACCATCCATAAAGAGATACAAATTATTCGAACGACAAAAATCATACAGTTCTTTTAATTCTTGTAGCGAATAAACCGTTCCAACTTCCGTTGAATTTGAAATGTAAACCAACTTAGGTTTTACTTGATGCGGAAAATTTTGATGATTTTGCAAAACGGGAAAAATTGCTTCTGGAGTTAATTTTCCATTGTCCGTGTGAACTGCATGTATTTTGAACCCTGAATGTTCAATGGCGCCAGTTTCATTGGTATTGATGTGACCTGATTGCGCAGAAATTACACTTTCGTAAGGTTTTAAAAGAGCGCTAATCACAAGCAAATTTGCCAATGTACCACCTGCAACAAAATAGATTTTTGCAAGTGGATTTTTACAAATATTTTTTATTTGATCCGAAGCCTTTTTTGAATAATCATCGAGGCCATATCCGTTTTCTTGAGTATCATTTGAAGCCGATAATGCTTCTAATATAGAAGGATGAGCACCTTCTGAATAGTCGTTTTTAAAAGAATATTTCATCCTACAAAATTACATTTAGATTTAAAAATGACAATACCGTATTTAACACCTTAAAAAAAGGGTGAAAACACGCTGTTTTCATATTTCCGTTTTCATCACATTTGTGGAACAAAAACACAATTTCAGATACTCATCTAAGTACTTTAAATTCCTGATCGCTTTGTCAGGAATTTTTTTGTTAGATTTGCAGCAAACCTTATCTAACAGTTTTGAAAAATACCCTTACTGAAGAAAATTACCTTAAAGCAATTTTCCATTTAATTTCTAGGGAAAATACCGTAACCATTAATGAAATAAGTAAATTTCTGAATGTTAAAATGCCAACGGTTAATAACATGATGAAAAAATTTGCCGATAAAGAAAGGGTGATTTATGAAAGCTATAAGCCTTTAATTGTAACCGAAAAAGGACGGAAAGAAGCTGCGCTAATTGTAAGAAAACATCGACTTATTGAAATGTTTTTGGTTGAAAAAATGAATTTCGGATGGGAAAATGTACACGAAATTGCCGAACAATTAGAACACGTTCATTCACCAATCTTTTTTGATCAAATTGATGAGTTGCTCAACTACCCAAAACTTGATCCGCACGGAGAACCCATTCCCGATAAAGATGGAAATATAATTGCACAAGATTTAAAGAAACTGAGTCAATGCAAAGAAAACGAAAACGTTATTTTTGCTTCGGTAACAACTTCTGAAGATGATTTTTTAAGTTTCTTAAACGAAAAAAAACTCACCTTGGGTGATGAACTTCAAATTATAAAAATTGAGAAATTCGACCGAACAATGCTCGTGCGAAATAGGAAAGATTTGCTAACGCTAAGCAACTTAGTTACCGAAAAATTATTAGTAAAAAAATAAACCGGAAATCTTTCGATTTTCCGGTTTACTTTATATATTTTAAAAATGATTATTTACCAGCTTTTAAAGCTTCTTCTTTAGCTTTAAACTCTGCTACTTTAGCATCGTTTTTGGTCGTTTGATAAATTCCTTTCAACAAAGAAACAGCGTCGATATTTTTAGGATCTGCTTGGTACCATTTTTCTGCATACGGTAAAGCTTGAACCAATCGAGCTCTTCTATCTGCGATTACTTTATTGGCTTCCTCAATTTTACCTGCTTTTCTTAATTGATTGTATTTTTCAATGGTTTCCGAGTCGTCACCAATCGTAGTATACGTTAGATTTTGATACGCCACGGCAAATTTAGGATCAAGCTCAACAGCTTTGTTGTACGCTTCTATTGCTTCTTTTTTCGTTGCTTCATCCTTGCTTAAAAGAACGCCCAAGTTGTACCAATTTTCTTTATTTTTTGGATCTTTCTGAAGTTGTGCTCTCAAACTTTTAACGAATTCATCTGTTTTACCAGATTTGTGGTAAGCAGTTCCCTGAAGTTCAGTAAGTTTTGCATTACCCGGGAATTTTTTTAAACCATTATCGATCAGTGTTAAAGCTTGATCTGTTTTATTGGTATCAATTAAAAGTGCAGCGGCCGTTTCATACAATTCAGTTTCGATGCTTTTAGAGGTTTCCGATTTAAAATCAGAATAACCTGAAGATGCACCTAATTTTTTGAATGTATCCCAAGTTCCTTTTTCTAAATTCACTACCTCACCTGAAGCATTTTTAGCGGAATATGTTGTTTCTACACCCGTATAACCAGAGTTAATAAGATTGGTATATACGGAAGTTGCTTCTTCTTTTTGATCAGCAAGAGCATAGTTTAAGCCCGCATAGTAAAGATACTGCTTATTGTCTTGTCCAGCAGCTTTCAACAATTCATATACTTCTTTAAATTTTGGTGCTGCAACGCTGTACTTTTTAGCATTGTAAGCATCAACTGCCGCTTTATTGGCTGCTTGAATCGATGGGTTAAGGGATTCACCCAATTTGCCAACTAATTCAGGGTTGTATTTTTCTTCTTTTAGTCCAGAAACGCCTGACGCATCAGCAGCTGCTTTCCCTACATAATACACCTTATTCTTTGAGGAATCTTTTCCTACATAAATAGCGTTTTTACCCAAATCTGAAATTTTAGCAAGGTATTCTGCACCTTCCGCTGTTTTTCCAGATTTTAATAAAGACAAACCTTTAACATAGTAATATTGCTCTAGCAATGCAGGATCTAGCAAATATGTTTTGCCTCCCAATATGTTATCTGCAGCAGAAATCTGCGCATTTGCAGTTGATACATCGCCAGCTTCAATCGCTTTAAATGCTGATGCAATTTCCTTCTTTTGCGCAAAAGCAAAAGTAGTGGCTACTACAGCTAAACTTAAAATGATCTTTTTCATATGAAAATTTTTTGGTTAGTTTATGATTCAGAATCGTTTTGATCTTGATTTTCTTCGTTTTCTTTTTCGATTCTTTGATTATCTTTTTCTTCCTGATCTTCTATTTTTTTCAGAACATCGGCGTCACCCAAATTACTCACCGCATTATCGCCGGTTTGTGGTGCTTCTTTAAATTCTGGATTCGAAGAATCGGTATGTTCAAGAAGTTCAGCATCTTCATCAGCTTCAACTTCTTTATCCATTTCCACTTTAGCGATCGCCGCAATTTCGTCGGTATTTTTAAGGTTAATTACTTTTACTCCTTGCGTATTTCTACCCATCACTCTCATGGAATCCATTCCCATTCTAATGGCAACTCCAGATTTATTGATGATCATCAATCCATCCTCATCCGTTACACTTTGAATCGCAATCAGGTTTCCAGTTTTTTCGGTAATATTTAATGTGATAACTCCTTTTCCACCACGGTTGGTAATTCGGTAATCTTCAACGGCTGTTCTTTTTCCATATCCGCGTTCTGAAACCACAAGTACAGTTTCTTTCTC
This sequence comes from Bacteroidota bacterium, assembly GCA_023422635.1. Classification (GTDB taxonomy): domain Bacteria; phylum Bacteroidota; class Bacteroidia; order Flavobacteriales; family Weeksellaceae; genus JAFAGO01. The sequence continues at coordinate 32,753 of JAFAGO010000049.1, read as the reverse complement.
TACATCATTTACAACAATCATTCCAATAACTTCATCTCCATCTTCAAGTGTAATTCCTCGAACACCGATCGATCCACGACCTACTTCGCGAACTTTTTCTTCTGGGAAACGAATACATTTTCCATTTTTGGTGGCAATCATAATTTCGGAATTTCCATCGGTTAATCTCGCACCAAGTAACTGATCGTTATCACGAATTTCAATTGCATTAATACCATTGGTTCTTGGTCTTGAATATGCTTCTAATGAGGTTTTTTTAATGGTTCCATTTTTGGTAATCATCACCACACTCATTTGGTTTACATAATCAACATCTTTCAGATCATTGGTTCGAATGTATGCTTTAATTTTGTCATCTGGCTCGATATTAATTAAGTTTTGAACAGCTCTACCTTTCGCTGTTTTGGAACCTTCTGGAATTTCAAATACTCTTAACCAGTAGCATTTTCCTTTTTCGGTAAAGAACAACATATACTGGTGATTGGTTGCGGAAACAATGTATTCTAAGAAATCTTCATCTCTAGTGGTTGCAGCTCTGTTTCCCACGCCGCCACGACTTTGAATTTTATATTCGGAAAGCGACGTTCTTTTGATATATCCTGCGTGAGAAATGGTAAGAACAACGGTTTCATTTGGAATAAAATCTTCGATCGACATTTCACCTCCGGAGTAATCGATTTCAGTTCTTCTATCGTCGCCGTATTTTTCTTTAACTTCTAATAATTCATCTTTAATAATTTGGAAACGTCTTGGTTCGTTAGAAAGAATATCTTCCAAATCATGAATTAATGCCATTATTTCTTCATATTCTGAACGAATTTTATCCAACTCCATTCCCGTAAGACGTGCAAGTCTTAAATCAAGAATTGCTTGTGCTTGAATTTCAGAAAGTTCAAATTCCGAAATCAAACCTTCTTTTGCTTGTTGCGGAGTAGAACTATGGCGAATGATAGAAATCGCTTTATCTAAAGAATCCTGTGAAGCAATAACCCGCATAAATCCTTCAAGAATGTGGGCTCTTTCTTTGGCTTTTCTTAATTCATATTCTGTTCTACGAATAATAATTTCGTGGCGATGATCAACAAAATGACTAATGATATCTTTTAAGTTCAATTGCTCAGGACGACCTTTCACCAACGCAATATTATTAACGCTGAATGAAGTTTGAAGCGCCGTATATTTATACAAAAGATTCAAAACAACATTCGGAATTGCATCATTTTTAAGTTCATACACAATTCTTAAACCGCGTCTATCAGATTCGTCACGAATTTCGTGGATTCCTGGAATTTTATCGTCTTTTACCAATTCCGCAGTTCTGGAAATCATTTCTGCTTTGTTCACTTGGTACGGAACCTCGGTAACAATAATTGCGTTTCTGTTATGTACTTCTTCGAAATTTACTTTAGCACGAAGTACGATTCTTCCTCTTCCGGTATGAAATGCATCGCGAACGCCATCATAGCCATAAATAATTCCTCCTGTTGGGAAATCTGGCGCAATGATGTGCTGCATAAGTTCATCAATGGTAATTTCTTTATTGTCGATAAATGCACAAATCGCGTTTACCGATTCGGAAAGGTTGTGTGGCGCCATATTAGTTGCCATCCCAACGGCAATTCCGGAAGTACCGTTCACTAAAAGATTTGGAATTTTGGTTGGAAGCACGGTTGGCTCTTGCAAACTGTCGTCGAAGTTATTCTGAAAATCTACCGTTTCTTTATCAAGATCAGAAAGAATTTCATCGGAAATCTTTTTCAATCGAGCTTCCGTATAACGCATTGCTGCAGGTGGATCGCCATCCATTGAACCGAAGTTTCCTTGCCCATCTACTTGCGGATACCGCAAACTCCATGGTTGTGCCATACGAACCATTGCATCATAAACGGAGGAGTCGCCGTGTGGGTGATATTTACCCAAAACATCCCCTACAATTCTCGCTGATTTTAAATATTTTCTATTTGAAAAAACGCCTAAACCATACATACCATAAAGCACTCTTCGGTGCACTGGCTTTAAACCATCCCGAACGTCAGGAAGCGCCCTAGATACAATAACGGACATCGAATAATCAATGTATGAAGATTTCATTTCATCAACAATGTTGATTGGGATTAACCTTTCTCCTTCTTTATGCATAAATAAAATTTAATGTATTGTATTTCAACTATTTAAAAGCCATTTTACCTAATCAGACTTTTAACCTATCAATAACGTGGCAATTTACGAAATTTTTACCGATTTTTGCAGCGAAACTTATTAACAAATATCACAAAATTCTATTTAAAAATGAGCGTACTAAGCATCACTTTCCACTGCATTGATGAACATTTGGACCGTTGGGAAAACTATGTGGAAGAAACCTTGTCGTTATTAGCTGAAAACTTGATGGAAGTGGACCATTACATTCTCTCGGAAGTACAATCCGATATGATAAATGAAGGTAAAAATTACAATCTTCTCTTGATTTTCGACAACGAGGAATTGCGCGTTCAATTTTTAGAAAATGAGCTTTTGAATATTCAGGAAAGAATTGAGAAAGAATTTGGAAATAATGTAATGATTTTCAAAACATTACTCAATTCGAAGAAATCACGTTTTTCTTAAAAGTTAGAATAGTTGCACACTCCATTCCACCACGTTTTGAGTATGAGGTTCAAGCGATTGAATTCCTTCTTTATCTTCTATAAAACCTGATGTATTTGCATTATCTGCAATTCCTAACCAAGGTTCAATACAAATGAAAGGCGCTTCACTTTTCGTCCAAATTCCAAGATAAGGAAATCCTGAAAAACCAACTTTTAATTTCGTTTTTTCGCCATGTAACAATCGCACACTTTGTATTGATGATTCTTTTAAAACAATTGCATCATTTTCAAAAAGAGTATAACTTAACGGAAGTTGACTGTTTTGCAAAGGAATTGAAACTGTTTTTCCAGAGAATAGGTTATTTTCCAATTGATGAGAAGTCAAATTTTGTTCATGATCAAATTCCAAAGAATATTCTTCAAATTTACCATCAATTTTAAACGCAGGATGCGCTCCAATAGAATACAACATTACAGAATTACCTAAATTTGAAATAATGTATTTCACAAAAAGGCATTCTTCACGAATGGAATATTCAACTTGCAATTTAAATGTAAAAGGGTAAATTTTCAAAGATTCTTCATCATATTGTAACGAAAACGTTACGGAGTTTTCCGTTTTTGAAACCACCGTAAATTCTCGTTCTCTCGCAAATCCGTGCCTTGGAAGAGAATATTCTTTTCCATCAAAAATATAGCGATCATTTTTCAATCCGCCAACAATTGGAAAAAGAATGGGAGAAGTTTTATCCCAAAACTTTTTATTTACTTCCCACATATAATTTTCGTTGTTCTTTTCAAGAATTGCTAATTCCGCTCCTTTATGATTGATAACGGCTTTTAAATCGCCATTTTGTATACAAGTTTGCATATTCTTCTTTTTTTTAAATAACCTCTAAAAATTGCATTGTATTCACATTATCCGCATACGTATCCAAACTTGGATTTTGTGCTTCACCAAACAACAAAGACTGTTCAATTTGCAGTTCCGGTTTCGCAACGATACATTGAATTTCATTTTGATGATTCTCTAAAAAAGAACGCACTTCCTCAACGTTTTGATATCGTGAAAAATTCAAAACAGATAACGGTGAAAAAAGCGCTTCATCTTCTTTAAGCAACACAAAATTATTATCCCAAAATCGCTCTTGATTCAACAAATAAATCGCCCGATTATAATCGTAATTATTCGCGTATTTATGATGATTTATGATATCTTTGAAATTCATAAAATTCTCAAAAAGTCGATCCAGCGGGAAATCTTCAGGAATAAAAAGTCGCGTTACATTTCTGCAACCTAATCCAAAGTATCGAAAAACATCTTCTGCTAAAAGTTGTAATTCTTCTTCCGTTTCATCACCTTTTAAAACAGCTACCGATGTTCTATTTTTTCGAATGATACTTAGGTGATTTTGAAAATAATATTCTAAGTACCGCGCAGTATTATTACTCCCCGTTGCAATAACGGCATCAAAATTTTCTAATTTTCCAACCAATTCGTATGTTACATTTCCTTCAGAAAAAATATTCCACTGCTTCAGCAAGAAAGGAATTAACAATCGATCTTTAGAAGATAATTTAATTAAAGGAATATGACCGCTCAAAATAGTCGCAACCACATCGTGAAAACCCACTAAAGGAATATTGCCAGCAAGTACCAATCCGACTTTTTTAGGAACTGAAGAAAAAGTGTAATCACTCACCCAATTTTGAATTTTTTCCAAAGCCAGTTGCTCGCTCCACTGCGAAAGCGCAAACCTCTGATTTTCTTCCGTAAACCAAGGATTATCGATTGTCGATTTTTTTAAAATCATTGCTAATCGAATCTCATCATCTTGATAATCATTCGACGATTTATTTAAAAAAGCGTTTATAAATTGACCTAATTTTGCTAACCCTTTAATTTGTTGATCTCTGTTCATATCTGCCGTAACCTGCTGTAAAATTGTAGGAAATTTTGTAATTTTGTGCAAATTTAAAAAATAAAAATCAGCAATGGCTATCAAAATAACCGATGAATGTATTAACTGTGGCGCCTGCGAACCAGAATGCCCTAATAATGCAATTTATGAAGGAGCAGTCGACTGGAAAGCATCTGAAGGAACTACCCTATCCGGAACCGTAACCTTATCTTCTGGTTTAACAGTAGATGCTGACGCTCCACAAGAGCCGGTGAGCGACGATGTGTATTTTATTGTTACCGACAAATGCACGGAATGTAAAGGATTTCACGAGGAGCCACAATGTGCTGCCGTTTGCCCTGTAGACTGCTGTGTTCCCGATGAAGATCATGAAGAAACTGAAGCACAACTTTTAGCAAAGAAAGCATTTCTTCATAACGAGTAAAAATTCTGAAATAATGATGTTAAAAGTGCTCTTAAGGAGCATTTTTTAATACTACAATAGAAAACCACACCAAATTTAAAAATGAAAAAGCATAATTTTAGCGCAGGACCAAGTATTTTACCTCAAGAAGTTTTTCAAAAAGCATCAGAAGCCATTCTCGATTTCAACGGGATGGGACTTTCAATTTTGGAGATTTCCCATAGAAGTAAAGAATTTGTTGCCGTAATGGATGAAGCAAGAGCGATTGTTAAACGTTTATTGCAATTGGGAGATGATTATGAAGTTCTTTATTTACAAGGTGGAGCAAGCACACAGTTTGCGATGATTCCTTTTAATTTAATGAAGTCAGAAGGCGGAAAAGCAGCATATTTAGATACCGGTTCTTGGGCTGCAGCTGCGATAAAAGAAGGTAAAAAATTTGGAACCGTGGATGTAGTAGGATCCTCAAAAGAAGATCACTATTCTTACATTCCGAAAGATTATTCGGTTGCGAAAGACTACGACTACTTCCATTGCACATCTAACAACACGATATTTGGTACGCAGATAAAAGCATTTCCAGAAGTTGAAGTTCCCTTAGTTTGCGATATGAGTTCTGATATTTTTAGTAGAGTTTTGGACTTTTGTAAGTTTGATGTTATTTATGCAGGTGCACAAAAAAATATGGGACCAGCGGGAACAACTTTAGTCGTTGTAAAAAAAGAAATTTTAGGAAAAACAGGTCGCGATATTCCTTCAATTCTTAATTATCAACTTCACATAGATAAAGAATCCATGTACAATACACCTCCTGTATTTGCAGTATACGCGTCATTGTTAACTTTGCAATGGTTGGAAAATAATGGAGGAATTGCCGCAGCAGAACAACGCAATACAGCAAAAGCAGAATTGCTCTATAACGAAATTGATCGCAATCCACTTTTTGAAACCTTTTGTATTCCCGAAGATCGTTCAGCAATGAATGTTTCATTTAAGTTGACCGACGAATCGAAAAAAGAAGCTTTCGACAACGCATGGAAAGCTGCAGGAATTAGTGGATTAAACGGACATAGAAGTTTAGGCGGATACAGAGCCAGCATTTATAACGCAATGCCAATTGAAAGCGTTCAAGTGTTGGTTGATGTGATGAAAAGTTTGTAATTCTCACTTAAATTTCGTACCTTAACGTTATGAAAGTTTTAGCAAACGATGGCATTTCAAATGCAGGAGCACAAAAATTGAAGGAAGCAGAAATCGAATTGCTTCCTAATAGAGTGTCTCCAGAACACTTGGCTAATTTCATCAATGACCAAAAAGTTGATGTACTTCTTGTTAGAAGTGCTACGCAGGTTCGCAAGGATTTAATTGATCAATGTCCGACTCTAAAAATTGTTGGGCGCGCTGGCGTGGGTATGGATAATATTGATGTTGAATATGCCATCGATAAAGGGTTGTACATCATCAACACTCCAAAAGCATCTGCACATTCCGTTGCAGAAATGGTTTTTGCCCATTTCTTTTCGCTGGCAAGGTTTTTACACGAATCGAACAGGATGATGCCTTTAGAAGGCGACTCTCAATTTTCTTCGTTAAAAAAATCATACGCGAATGCAGTTGATTTAAAAGGAAAAACGCTTGGCGTTATCGGTTTCGGAGCAATTGGACAAGAAGTTTTGAAAATCGGAATTTCTTTGGGAATGAAAGTGAAAGTTTTAACCCGAAAACCAAAAAAAGAAACGCTTGAATTGGAATTTTTTGACGGTCAGAAACTGGAATTCGAAATTACTTCCACTAACGATTGGAACGTATTTTTGAACGATACCGATTTCATAAGCATCAACACTCCAAAAACTACAGAATATGTAATTGATACGCCACAATTTGAAATGATGAAGGATGGCGTTTTTATTGTGAATACAGCAAGAGGAGGTGTACTTAACGAACTTGAACTTATCGAATTTATAGAATCCGGAAAAGTAGCCGGTGCAGCTTTAGATGTTTTTGAGAATGAACCTGTTCCACGATTAAGCATCTTAATGAATCCAGCAATTTCCTTAAGTCCACATTTAGGCGGAAGCACCGTGGATGCTCAAGAAAAAATAGGAGCCGAACTTGCGGAACAAATTATTGAACTGAAAAAGAGAATGTAATATATGCCGATATTTAAACCTTTTCGCGGTATCAGACCGAACGATGTATTTCTAGAAACCTTCCCTACGGTATCTCTAGATAATTTCACGCAGGAAGAAATCAATAAAAAAGCACAGGAAAACGACACTTATATTCAAATGCTTAAACCCTATTTGGTAAGCAAATCCAAAGATGTGGATCGTAATATGAGAAAGGTTCGCCATAATTTTGATGAGCTGGTGGAAGATAAAAAACTGGTTCAAGATCAGTTTGCCTATTATCTTTATGAGCAAATTCTTCCCAATAAAACGGTTTATCGAGGATTGCTTGGCTTGGTAACTGTAGATGAATTTCTAGAAGGAAAAATCAAAAAACACGAAGCCACGTTCCCACAACGAAAAGAAAAATTGGCATATTATCTTGATAAAGTCGATTTGCAAGCAGAACCTGTTTTGCTTACCTACAACTCCAATTCAAAAATTGAATTATTGATGAATCATGAAGAAAAAAATGTTCCCATCATCAATTATATTTCTGAAAATGGAACCCGCCAAAAAGTATGGAAAATTGATAATCGTTTGAAAATGCAACAGTTAAAAGAAGCATTCGAGCAAATTGATTCTTTTTACATTGCCGATGGACATCACAGAATTGGTTCTACAGCATTACACGCCTCTTGGAAAAAAGACCGTAACAAAAAACATAACGGCAACGAGCATTATAACTTTGTTTACAGCTATCTCGTTTCCAAAGATTCCATTAAAATTCACGATTACAATCGACTTTTAAAAGATTTAAACGGACTAACTCCGAAGGAATTTTTAAATAAAATTGAAAAATCTTTCCTTGTTCATGATAAAGGCGATGTGCCCTATTATCCTTCTCAAAAATTCCACATTTCGATGTATTTGGATGGAAAATTCTACAGTTTGCACGTAAAACATGATTTAAGGATTGATCAAGAACACATTCACGATCTCGATCATAACCTTGTTGAAAAGTATATTTTCGGAGATATTTTGGGGATTGAATTAGAATCTACCAGTGATAAAATTGAATACATAAAAGGAAAATCCAGCATCGAAGGAATAAAAGCAATAAAAGAAAAAGTAGATTCAGGAGAATTTATGGCAGGATTCGGAATTTATCCTGTGAGCTTTTCCGATTTGGTTCGCGTAAGTGATCAAAACATTAAAATGCCACCAAAATGCACGTTAATTGAACCCAAATTAATGACCGCCTTGGTGATGTATGATATGAAATAAATTTTTACTTTCGCAACACCAAAAGTTGACGAATGAAAAAACTACTGATATTTCCGCTCTTTTTGGGCGGATTTTTATTTTCACAAACCAAAGAAGATTCCGTACAATTTAGTAAAATTGCCTACGAAGTCCTCAACAACAGCACAGCGTACGAGAATTTGCGTGAGCTTACCAAAAACATCGGACCTCGTTTAAGTGGTTCCGAAGCGTACGAAAAATCCGTCGATTGGGCAGTTCAGAAATTGAAAGAAGCAGGAGCTACAAAAGTTTGGAAGCAAGAAGTACAAGTGCCTGTTTGGGTTCGTGGGAAAGAATCCCTGCACGTTAAAGGCGGAAATGGAAATTGGAAATCCATTAAAATGCTTTCTTTAGGCAACTCTGAGGGTACAAATGGGAAAGATCTTGAAGGCGAAATTTTGACGGTAAATTCCATGGAAGAACTCAATTCACTTCCCGATTCTGCAGTTAAAGATAAAATTATCTTTATGAATGTTCCTTTTCCACAAGAAGTTTACAATACGATGGATGGCTATAGAATTGCTGGAAAAGCACGTTGGATGTCGCCTTCAATTATTTCAAAAAAAGGAGGAAAAGCGGTTATTGTCCGTTCAATTAGCACCGCATTCGATAACGTTCCGCACACGGGAGCGTTAAGTTACAGCGATGGAATAAAGAAGATTCCAGCCATTGCGATTGGACCAAAATCTTCAGAAGAACTTCAAAAAGTCACAAAAAATAAAACTGTTATTGCAAAGATAAATTCCAACTGTGGAATGAAGGGTGAAAAGACAAGTTACTCCGTTATCGGTGATCTACCAGGCACGGAATCCGATCGACTAATCGCAGTTTCTGGGCACTTAGATTCTTGGGATATTGGTGAAGGTGCTCATGATGATGGAAGCGGAATTGTACAATCTATTGAAGTGCTAAGAGCATTCAAGAAAATGGGAATCAAAAATAAAAACACCATCCGCGTAATTTGTTATGCCAACGAAGAAAACGGAACAATGGGAGGAAAAACCTATTTAGAATATGTGCAGAAAAGTGGAGAAAAGCATATTTTCGGAATTGAAAGCGATTCGGGAGGATTTTCACCAAGAGGTATTTCTTTAGAAATGGAGCCTGAAAAAATCGCTCAGATTGAATCTTGGAAAAACCTGTTTTTACCATACGGAATTTATGATTTTTCTGGAAGAAGAAGTGGATCCGACATCGGATATTTAGCCAAAATTAATGTTCCCGTTGCAGGTTTAGTTCCCGACACACAACGCTATTTCGACATCCATCATGCCGAAACCGACCTATTTGAAAACATCAACAAAAGAGAATTGCTTTGGGGAGCCTCAACAATGGCCCAACTGATTTATATGATTGATCGTTATTGGTAAAACCTTCAAATTTACATTTAAAGAAATGAGCGGAATTTTCAATTTATTTTTGATTTTCCGCTTATTTTTTGTGAAATTAGCGATATCAAAAAGAAATACAATTAAAGTTTTAAATTCTGTATTTATATAACATTCTTTCCTCTTCAGATTTTATAAAAATGGCGAAGAATTCCTTTGCTATTGCTTTATTTATCGTTCAAAAAATCTTCATCAAAGCTGTCTTTTGCAGACTCGTATCCAATATTGAACATTTCATCTAGAATTTCGGATTTCCGTTCAAACATTCCAAATTTTGATAATTTTTTTGAGGTAACAAACCAATCGCAATAAGAGAATTTAAAAAGTTCCGTTCTGTACGACAACAAATCATAAGAGCGAGAAACCACAGATTTTATACTGCGCAAATCTTTGAGCTCAACATCTTGTGGAGGCGAAACAAAAACACCAATCATTTTATCACAATCGTTTTTAATAACATCCGCAGGGAAATTATTAAGCACACCACCATCGCTATACATTGCATTGCCGACGATGTACGGAGTTGTAACTCCTGGTACGGAACACGAGGCAATAATGGCATCGTCAACCAAAAAATCATCATCGAAAATTACTTGCTTCCCAGAAACCAATTCCGTAGCTACAATTTTTACTTCTTTATCCAAATCCCCAATTTTCATATCTCCAAAAACTGGATCTAGATACGCTCTAAAAATTTTCGATGAAACCAATCCTGGCTGATTAAAAGTAAAATGTTTCCAATTGAAAAAATAAACCGATTTGAAAAAGTCTAAAATTTCTTGTGGAGATTTACCGATTGCATACATTGAACCAACTATTGATCCTGCACTGCAACATGCTAAAATATTGGGTTGTATATTTTTTTCGACTAAAAATTTAAGAACTCCCGCATGTGCAACTCCTTTTGTTCCACCACCGGAAAGCACAAGGCCGATATTATTTTTTTTATCCATTCTTTTTCAAAAATAAAGAAAAGCAATTTGACGCGATACCACGAAAGTAGCATTTATTATTCGTTCCATAGTACAAGATTCTATTTCGTTTTTGGGAAATACAAAGTTGCTTTTGAAATACAACGTAACAGCAATAAAAATCGGACAAAACTGAAGTTTTGCCCGATCCTATTTTCTAGTAAATTATTGAATTTAAATGTGAATTACTTCTCCGTAAGCAGCAGCAGCAGCTTCCATAATCGCTTCCGACAACGTTGGATGCGGGTGGATGGATTTAATAATTTCGTGACCAGTAGTTTCTAAATTTCTAGCCACCACAGCCTCAGCAATCATATCGGTAACGCCATCGCCTACCATGTGGCAACCCAGCCATTCTCCGTATTTTGCATCGAAAATTACTTTGATAAATCCATCGGTATCTCCGTTTGCAGTTGCTTTTCCAGATGCGGAAAACGGAAACTTACCAACTTTCAGTTCGTAACCTTTTTCTTTCGCTTGTTTTTCTGTTAAACCAACAGATGCAATTTCTGGATGGCAATACGTACATCCTGGAATATTTCCGTAATTGATTGGCTGTACATGCAAACCTTTAATTTTTTCTACGCAAGTAATTCCTTCTGCGGAAGCCACGTGCGCTAAAGCTTGCGTTGGAATAATATCCCCAATAGCATAATATCCTGGAACAGAAGTTTCGTACCATTCGTTCACCAAAACTCTTCCTTTTTCAGTTTTAATACCCACTTCTTCGAAACCTTGACCTTCAACATTTGCAGCAATTCCTACGGCAGAAAGCAATACGTCGGCTTCAAGGATTTCTTCACCTTTTGCAGTTTTAACTTTCGCTTTAACACCATTTCCTGAAGTATCTACTGATTCTACAGAAGCGTTCGTCATGATAGAAATTCCTGCTTTTTTCAAAGATTTTTCAACATGTTTAGAAACCTCTTCATCTTCAACAGGAAGAATTGTTGGCATAAATTCCACAATGGTAACTTTAGTTCCCATGGAATGGTAGAAATCAGCAAATTCAACACCAATAGCACCTGAACCTACAACAATCATTGATTTTGGTAATTTTGGTAAAGAAAGTGCTTGTCTGTAACCGATTACTTTTTCACCGTCTTGAGGCAAATTCGGTAATTCTCTGGAGCGTGCTCCCGTTGCGAGAATAATATGGTTAGCAGAATATTCTGTTTTTTTTCCGTCTGCAGCAGTAACATCAATTTTTTTACCAGGTTTTACTTTTCCTGCTCCCATGATGACATCCACTTTATTCTTTTTCATCAAGAATTCGATTCCTTTGCTCATTTTTCCAGCCACACCTCTACTGCGCTGAATAACTTTGGTGAAATCAAATCCAGGATTATCTACGGCATTTAAACCGTAATCTTCCGCATGTTTTAAATAATTAAAAACGTGAGCAGATTTTAATAATGCTTTGGTTGGAATACATCCCCAGTTAAGGCAGATTCCTCCAAGATTTTCTTTTTCAACAATAGCAGTTTTGAAGCCTAATTGCGCTGCACGAATGGCAGCAACGTAACCTCCAGGACCACTTCCCAATACAATAATATCGTAGTTCATTCGAGTAAAAAATTTAGTACAAATTTACATAAATTATTGGATACAGCATAACAATCGCTTGCACGATAAAGCGTATTTAAACTGATTTATATCTTATTTAAAAATTTTAGAAATCATTTTACTGATTTCGTAAAAATCGTTGTTATTGGATACTGATCGTCTTTCTGTTTGGTTTTCATCTTTTTCAGAATGGGGAAAAATCAGGATGTAATTTTTGTCGTTTAAAGCACGATTTAGGTAATTTGGAATAACGCGCATTTGAGGAATGTACGAGGCCATACCTTGTTTTGCCATCATTAAAATTAACCCTTCATTTTCGCTAACTTTAGACATAATTTTTTCAGAATCTCGCCAGTTATTCATGATGATAAATTCGGATTCAATATTTGATTTTTTGGTGACTTTCTGTAGAATTGCGATTATTTTTTCAGGCGCATAAAAAGTCATTGTTGCACCCGAATTTTTAGCAATATTCCAAATTCGAAGCAGCGCGTAGAAAAATCCAGGTTCGGTATGCGCATGAGGCGGAATAAGAACCGAATACGTTTTAATGGTTGAAACAGGCTGCGCAGCGTGGTACACCAAAACATTGATTTTATTGTTCTGTAAATAGCCATTGTAAAGGTTGTAGACAAAGGATGGAGAAAATCCTTTTTCATCTTCTAGACCAATAATAATATCGGTAATATCTTTCTCTTTAATTACGTTTTGTACGCCTTTAATTACATCGGTATCATAACGTTTTAATGGATCAATCTTCACATCAGCTGCTGCGCCCAATTGTACGGCTTGACCAAGAAGCTTTTCAGCCATCTTTTCCGAAGATTCATTTTTTTCTTCATTGATGATATTCAACGCATACAGATGATCTTTGTTGGTACTTGCCTTCACTAAAAGACCTAAATTTACTACTTTATCGACGGTTCCTTCGTACATAATCGGAAGAAGAATATTCTCTTCATCAGGATTATTGCCGGAAAGTGTGTCTTCATTTTCTTTTTCAGCAATTTTGTTGGCACTTGAAAGTGAAACAAAAGATGAAATGGTACACGAAATTAAAATCAGTAAAATACTGCCATTCAACACATGTTCGTTAAGTAAACGAATGGGTTCTCCTGTTTCTGTTTCAGATAAAATAATGTTATATCCCACCATTACTGATGCTAACGTTGCTGCTGCAGATGCAGAACTCAATCCAAAAATAAGTTGTCCCTCATCTTTGGAAAGTTTAAAAGTTTTTTGCGTAGCAACTGCCGCCAAATATTTTCCACCAATAGAAGCAACAAGCATCACTGCAGCTACTAAAATTGTTTCCCAACTTTTAAAGAATACGCTAAAATCAATCAGCATCCCCACACTAATCAGAAAAAATGGAATGAAGATGGCGTTGCCCACAAATTCCACTCGGTTCATTAACGACGAGGTATGAGGAATTAATCGATTTAAAGCTAACCCAGCAAAAAACGCCCCTATAATTGCTTCAACACCAGCAAGTTCCGCCAAAAGCGCTGCCAAATAAATCATTACCAAAACGAAGATATACTGAGAAATTTTATCATCCACCTTCTTAAAAAACCACCTTGCGATAATCGGGAAAACAATCAATACGATTGCACCAAAAACAATCATCGAAACAGATAATTTTATCCAAAAAGATGCGCCCACTTCCCCTTGCGACATTCCTACAACAATTGCCAAAACCAATAGCGCAAGCACATCAGTAATCATGGTTCCACCAACAGTAATATTTACCCCAAGATTTTTAGCAACGCCCAATTTACTTACCAAAGGATAAGCGATTAACGTGTGCGAAGAAAATAAACTTGCAAATAAAACCGAGGTTAGAATAGAAAAATGGAGCAAATAGAAAGCGCCTAAAAAACCAATTACAAAAGGGAAAATAAAGGTATACATTCCAAAGCCCAGACTTTTCCACTTGTTCTTTTTGAAATCCCCCATATCGATTTCCAAGCCAGCGAGAAACATGATGTATAACAATCCTGTGGTTCCTGTAACTACGATACTGCTGTCCCGAGATAACAAGTTGAAACCATTAGGTCCCACGATTGCGCCAGCGATAATTAATCCCAATAAATGCGGAACCTTAATACGATTCAGCAATAAAGGTGCAGCTAAAATAATGATTAACACAACAAGAAATTTCAGCACCGGATCTTCAATCGGCAAACTGATTGAATGGATATTCAATAAATTCATAAGGTGTTATTTTTTAGATGGTACCAATTCTACAGAAAAATTGGCTTTACAAGAAGCATCAACCGTTACCGTTCGAGTTCCTTTCATTTTACCATTTGAAAAATCATTCAAAACGACATTCATTTCTACTTGCTTTTGCGAGGTAGAATCGGTTTTGAAACTTAAATCAATTTCGTTTTCTTTATAGGTACCATTATACATCCGAACCACATCGCTATTATTCAGGACAGTAACTTTTGGTCCATCTGGCGTATTCACAAATTGCCAAGTATCTGTACGTTGATCACCAATCACATAACTACTGCAATTGGATTCGGTACAAATGGTTTTTGCATTCCAATTACCAACGATAGAATCTGGCCAAGCTTTAACCATCAAAGAATCATTTTTAGAATTTAAACTATCGCGCATTTTTTGCAAAGCTTCATAATCGGATTGTTTTTGGGCAAAAAGAGCTTCCTTTTTACTCAATTGTTCTTCACGAAGTTGCAAATCTTTTTCTTTGGACGAATCGCTGCAACTTACAACGATTAAGGTAAGGACAACTATAGCTAAAAGAGTTTTCGTCTTCATTTTTTTGGCGACAATTTACAAAATTATATAGAACGACTTTAAGCACACCCTTAAATAAAAGTTATCTAACTTAACATATCTGTTTGAAAATCAATACATTATAAAAAAAATGAGCATTTTACAATATTTTCGATTTATTTTTCAGTTTATAAACGATTTCTAATCTTAGTAAAATTCAGAGAGCATAAAAAAAGCGAACTTTCGTCCGCTTCTTTACTATCATTAATTATTTATAATTCAGGATATTTCGAAGGATTGGCCTCGTGAAAAATGGCATAAACTTTTTCAATAATTTCATCTAAAGATGGTTTACTGAAATAATCTCCATCAGTACCGTAGGCAGGACGATGATTTTTTCCACTTATGGTGATCGGCTCAGAATCTAAGAATTTAAAACCTGCCTGTTTTTCAAGAACTTGTTGCAGAATATAAGCTGAAGTTCCGCCTTCAACATCTTCATCAATTACGGCAATACGGCTGGTTTTTTTCAAGCTTTCGACAATTTCAGCATCCAAATCAAAAGGCATTAAGGACTGAACATCGATTACTTCTGCATCAATTCCAACGCGTTCCAATTCTTTTGCTGCTGCCGAAACAATTCGCCACGTTGAACCGTAGGTAACTAAGGTAATATCTTTCCCAGGTTTCGTCACTTCAATTTTGCCGACAGGAACGGTAAATTCTCCCAAATTATCGGGTTGCCTTTCCTTTAAGCGATAGCCATTTAAACACTCCACAATTAGGGCAGGCTCGTCGGATTTTAGCATTGTATTATAAAATCCTGCGGCTTTTGTTAAACTTCTCGGAACCAAAATATTAATTCCTTTCGAAAGATTAATAATTCCTGCCATTGGCGAACCAGAATGCCAAATTCCTTCTAAGCGATGTCCTCGAGTTCTCACAATTAATGGCGCTTTTTGTCCGCCTTTTGTTCGATACTGCAAAGTGGCTAAATCATCACTCATTCCTTGTAAGCAATACAAAAGATAATCAAGATATTGAATTTCCGCAATCGGACGTAAACCTCTCATTGCCAATCCAATTCCTTGTCCGAGAATGGTTGCTTCGCGAATTCCAGTATCGGCGATTCGCACTGCACCGTATTTTTCTTGCATCCCTTCCAAACCTTGGTTTACATCACCAATGTTTCCAGCATCTTCACCAAACACTAATGTTTGAGGGTATTTTTCAAATATTTTATCAAAATTATTACGTACTACGACTCTACCATCTACTTCTAATGACTCATCAGAAAATACAGGCTTGATTTCTTTTACATTCGTCGCTTTCCATTGCGATTCCGAATACAAATGAGAGGAATAGTGTTCTTCTTCTTGTGAAGAAATTTCTTTCACCACATTTTTAAGTTTCGTTCTGGTTTCTGAAGGAGAATTCACCGTGATAAACAAAGATTGCTTTGCCAAATGGAAAACATCTTTTTTACCAACGGAAACAATTTTTGAAAAAGAAGTCAACAACTCTGTAATTTCAGAATGTTGTGATTTTAATTGTTCCACCAAAGGCAGAACTGCATTTTTCAATTCTAAAATTGTTTTACGATAATCATTCCAAGCTTTTTTCTGACCTTCTTTAACGGTTTTTTTAGCTTGTGTATCTATTGTATTAAGTTCTTCTTCGGTTGCGATAGAAATTTCTTTTCCATCAATTTCGATGGTATAATTTAAAATCCATTCTTTCAATTTAACAAGTCCATCGAATTGTGATTCCCAAGTTAAACGTTCTTCGGATTTATAGCGTTCGTGAGAACCTGAGGTTGAATGCCCTTGCGGCTGAGTAACTTCCACTACATGAAGTACAACTGGCACACTTTCATTTCTTGCAAAGTGTTCTGCTTTCGCGTACGCTTCCAATAAACTTGGGTAATCCCAAGCGCGAACTTGAATAATTTCGCAACCTTGATTTTCTCCTTCAACGCGTTGAAATCCAGAAAGCATTTCTGCAATATTTGCTTTTGCACGCTGATTTTTGGTGGGTACAGAAATTCCGTATCCATCATCCCAAATCGAAAGAATCATCGGGACTTGCAAAGCGCAAGCAGCATTTAGGGTTTCCCAAAAATGCCCTTCAGCTGTGGATGCATCACCAATAGTTCCAAAGGCGATTTCGTTTCCTTTATTTGAAAGTGTTTCTGCACCTTCGAAATCAATTTCTTTAAATATTTTTGAAGCTTGCGCCAAACCTAATAAACGAGGCATTTGACCTGCCGTTGGAGAAATATCCGCGGAGATATTTTTGATTTGCGTAAGATTTTTCCAGCTTCCATCTCCATTTAAGCTACGCGTTGCAAAATGGCCATTCATTTGTCGACCTGCAGAAGCGGGATCTCTTTCCACACTAGTATCGGCATACAATTGTGCAAAAAAACTTTCGATGGTAAGTGCACCCACCGCCATTGCAAAAGTTTGATCGCGATAGTAACCGGAACGCCAATCTCCATTTCGAAATACCTTCGACATCGCAAGTTGGGGTAATTCTTTTCCATCGCCAAAAATTCCGAATTTTGCTTTACCTGTAAGCACTTCACGTCGCCCGAGGTAAGACATTTCTCTAGAAATGCGCGCCAATTCATAATCTGCTAAAATGCTTTTTCTGAAATCATCAAATGTAATTTCCTGAGTCGCAATATAGGTTTCCTGCATGATGTTGAGTGGTTTGTACAAATATAATAATTTTAAAATTGCAGAAAACAAGATTTTAAAAAGAAATTAATTTTTCATAAATTTTATTAAAAAATTGATAATGTAATTTTTTTGAACGTATTTTGAATTATTAATTCTTCATGATATGGATAATAAATCTTCGCATATTCTTAATGCATCGAGCAATTTATTAGGATTCTGCCTAATCATAATTACTTCGTTAAGAATTACTAAGACTTCGCATGGCACTTATATCGACGAAAGCGCAGGAATTGCAAGCATTTGTTTGGCAGCAAGTTGTTTTTTTTTCGTTTCTATCGTTAAGATCAGGCAATATTAAATCTCAAAAAAAATCCGAAAAAATTGCGGAATATTTATTCATAACCGCATTAGTAATGATTACTGTAGCAGTAATATTACTTAGTATAAAAGTAATTTAGAATTTTCTCTCGATTACGTAATCGAGCATAAGATGCAAGGATTTTTTAGACTCGGAATCTGGAAATTCATTAAGAATATTTTTTGCCTTTTGTTGAAAATCTTTCATTACCGAAATTGCATATTCCAATCCTCCAGATTTTTTTACAAACTCAATTAATTCCTTCACCCTTTTTGGATCGTTATTGTATTTTTTAATGGTTTTAAAGTAATACTGATAATCCTTTTCTGAAGCGTTTTTCAAAGTATGAATTAAAGGCAAAGTCATTTTTTGTTCCTTAATATCAATACCCACAGGTTTACCAATCACATTAGAACTGAGATAATCAAAAAGGTCATCTTTAATCTGAAAAGCCAATCCCGTATACGTTCCGAAATCCTGCATTTTCTTAGCTAACGTTTCATCGGCATCATTGGAAAGAACTCCAATTTCACAACAAGCAGCAATTAGTGTTGCCGTTTTTTGTCGAATAATTTCGTAGTAAACATCTTCTGTAATATCGAGTTTACGGGCCTTTTCTAATTGCAAAAGTTCACCTTCGCTCATTTCCCTAATTGTTCTGGAAATTACGGAAAGCAAATCATAATCTTTGTTATCTGTTGAAAGCAAAACAGATTTTGATAATAGATAATCCCCAACCAATACTGCAATTTTATTCTTCCACAAAGCGTTAATGGAAAAGAAATTTCTGCGTTTAAAGCTTTCATCCACCACATCATCATGAACCAATGTTGCGGTGTGAATAAGCTCTATCATTGAAGCTCCACGAAAAGTTTTCTCGTTAACCGTTCCCACTAATTTTGCGCACAGAAACACAAACATTGGTCGCATTTGTTTGCCTTTTGTTGTTACGATAAAACGCGTAACTTTATCTAAAAGGGCAACATTACTTTGCATTGATTGATAAAACTTTTGCTCGAAAAGTTTCATTTCTTCATTGATTGGGCGCTTGATTTCTTCTACAATATTAGACAAAACGTGGTTATAAAATTATGATGAGCAAATATAGACGATTCTAAACAAAAGCAAAAATAGGAATCCATTTTATTCTAAAATTTAAAACATTCTGATAAAGTTTTACATTATAAAAGGGCAATCTTCTTCCAAAATATGAATAATTAATTACGGAAAGTTGCACAAATATTCCTGAATTGCCTTTTTAGGAATATGATATAAACGAGGTTTAGTTTTCCCTAAAGGTGAAGAAAATGCTTCTGCAGAAATATAAATTCCGTTTTCGTTTACGGTAATTCCTTCTATTTGACCAACAGAAAAAGCGGTTCCTACATGAAACTTCTTTGGTTCTTTCTCGAAAAATACGGAAGGGCGACTTTCTTCAAAAATCATTAAATACGCCGCAGCAAGTTTTGTATATCCGACCACATAAAGTTTTCCTTCGTAATAAGAAGCATCTGTAACCACAAAATCGGTTTTAAAGTACTCGGTTTTTACTGCAGCTTCCGATTCTTGAATATTGGCATTAACCACATAATGCGAAACACCTTTTGATGTCCATTCTTTTGTAAAAACATGTAAATTTCCGTGAATAGAAATTAACGATTCGGCATCAAAATTATTGTTCAAGTTTTTAGGAGAAAAATCACTTTGCTCTGGATACGAAAATGAAATCGTTTTTATTGAATCTTTTTCAATTTTCTCGTTTTTCAAAGGAACTTTATAAATTTTTAAATCCTTTCTTGTTCCGGCATTATTTCCAAAATCGCCAATATAGAAATAACGATCATCGCTCGAAAGCGCTTCCCAATCTCTGTTGCTTAAACCCGTTTGCAAAACGTTAATGATGGTTCCGTTTGTAGAATCGATTTCAAAAAGTTCAGATGTATTTCCGCTATCATTGAGCGTATACAATTTCCCTTGAAAGAAATTGAGTGCAGAAGTTTCTTGAATTCGCTCGTTTAGATTTGCGATTTCGTATTTTTTCAGCTTAAAAGAATGCGCTTTCTGTGCAGAAATCCCCATCAAAAAAGAGGAAAAAAAAAGAGCAAATAATTTCTTCATTAGTGTTTTCTCTTCCGAAGAAGACTTTTTATTTTAATATAATCGAACGTTAAACCGACAAATAAAATTGCGGTACCTAACAATAATGTTCGAATCCCGAAATACGGATAAAGAAGTCCGCCAGTTACACCTCCCAAGAAAAATAAACAAATAATTGTTAAGCGTAACTTTATCGAAGTGGTTAAGCGATGACGATCTTCATGTGATTTATAAAAGAACAGTTGCGAAAATTCAATTCCCATATCGGTAAATAATCCCGTAAGATGCGTGGTACGAACAACCGAATGCGAGATACTGGTTACCAGCGCATTTTGAAGTCCCATTGCAAATAACAACAGAAATGCCACCACATCAGAATCCATCCGAATAAAGAAATCTCCAAATAACGCTACAAATAACAAGATAAACGCTTCCATATAAGCAGGAATAATGTAAATCATATTTCGGCGTAACCTGTCCGTAATTTCCACCAAAGTATTGGAAACAAAAGCACCAAAGAAAAAGAAAAAAATATAAAGTAAAATATGAATGGCAGACCGAAGATGAAATTTAAACACTTCATCTACAAAAAAGGCAAAGTGCCCAGTAACATTCGTCGTTAATTTAGCAACTGCCATAAAACCGACTACATTTACCACTCCTGCAACAAAAGAAAGAAAAGATGCCAAGCCTAAATTATGTCGATTGGTTCTTGTTTTCCCTTTGTGACTAAACATTTTGGTAAGAAGTTTCGGTTAGTTTTCTGATGATTTGTTGGCCAATTGCCCGCACGCTGCATCAATATCGCCTCCTCGACTTTTACGAACCATAATGGTGATTCCGGCTTTTTCTAATTCGCGAACGTATTTTTCTTCAGCTGCAATGCTTCGATGATCAAATTTGCCTTCGCCAATTGGGTTATATTGAATTAAATTCACCTTGCTTGGTACTTGACGACAATACTTGATTAATGCACGTATATCTTCATCTCCATCATTTATTCCTTTCCAAACACAATACTCAAAGGTAATTACAGAACCTGTTTTCTGATACCAATATTGCAAGGATTCCATAATATCGGTAAGCGGAAATTTTTCCGAGAAAGGCATTATTTCATTGCGCTTATGTTCGATTGCGGAATGTAGAGAAAGTGCCAATTTCACTTTGAGGTTTTCATCGGCGAGCATTTTGATCATTTTAGGAATTCCGGAAGTTGAAACCGTAATTCTTCTTGGCGACATTGCTAAACCTTCGGGTTGCGTAATTTTACGAATGGCTTCGATCACATTTTTATAGTTCATCATTGGCTCTCCCATTCCCATAAATACGATATTAGAAAGCGGCCGATCGAAATACATTTTACTTTGGCGATCGATTAATGCGACTTGATCTACAATTTCAGCAACATCAAGATTTCGCATTCTTTTGAGCTTCGCAGTTGCACAAAATTCACAATTAAGCGAACATCCAACCTGTGACGAAACGCACGCTGTTGTACGGGTTTCAGTAGGAATAAGCACCGATTCTACCATTAAACCATCATGAAGTTTTACTCCATTTTTTATTGTTCCGTCGGTTGATTTTTGAAGCAAGTCAACGGAAACAGGTTTAATACTGAATTCTGCAGAAAGTTTATCGCGTAATTCTTTGGAAAGATTAGTCATTTCATCAATAGAATGAAGATTTTTACTCCAAATCCAATCGTACACTTGCTTTGCACGAAAGGGTTTCTCGCCGATTTCTTTGAAGTAATCGGTAAGCTGTTCTAGCGAAAATGTACGGATATCTTTCATGCAAGAGATGAGGCGTTTTACAACATAAATAAAGTTAAAAGAGCTTTTTTAAAGATGAACACCTTCACTTAAACCCTTTTAACTTTGAAATTTTGCCTAAGCGAAAAAACGTTTTAACATTTACTTTCGCGTTGGCTTTTTTTATTTTAATTACAGTATTAGCATTGCATCGCCATAAGAGTAAAATTTATATTTCTCTTTAATGGCTTCTTCGTAGGCACGCATAATAAAATCTTTATCTGCAAAAGCAGCAATCATCATAATGAGTGTTGATTTTGGCGTGTGGAAGTTGGTAATCATTGCATTTGCAACTCCGAATTCGTGCGGTGGAAAAATAAACTTATTAGTCCAACCACTGAAAGGTCCAATTTTTTTGTTTGAAGAAACAGAAGTTTCCAAAGCTCTCATCGATGTGGTTCCTACTGCACAAACGCGGCGTTTTTCTTCAACAGCCCGATTAATAATGGCCGCATTTTTTTCGTCGATAATTACTTCTTCACTTTCCATTTTATGTTTGGATAAATCTTCCACTTCAATTGGATTGAACGTTCCTAAACCAACGTGCAATGTAATTTCAGCGAAATCGATTCCTTTAATTTCCAAACGTTTCATTAAATGTTTCGAAAAGTGCAAACCAGCAGTTGGAGCTGCCACAGCTCCTTCAACTTTAGCATAAATGGTTTGGTAGCGTTCTGCATCTTCAGGTTCAACTTCTCTTTTAATGTATTTCGGAAGTGGTGTTTCTCCTAATTCTTTTAGTTTCGCGCGAAATTCTTCATAACTTCCATCGTAAAGAAAACGTAAAGTTCTTCCTCTCGATGTAGTGTTATCGATTACCTCAGCAACTAAAGATTCATCTTCGGTAAAGAATAATTTATTACCAATACGAATTTTACGAGCAGGATCCACCAATACGTCCCAAACGCGGGTTTCTTTATCAAGTTCTCTCAAAAGGAAAACTTCAATTTTAGCACCGGTTTTTTCTTTATTTCCGTACAACCGCGCAGGGAAAACTTTGGTATTATTGAAGATGAACAAATCGCCTTCGTCGAAATAATCAATTACATCTTTAAACAATTTATGCTCGATGGTTTGATCTTTACGGTTAAGCACCATTAAACGTGCTTCATCGCGATGTTCTGAAGGGTGTTCTGCAAGAAGTTCTGCAGGTAAATCAAAATTAAAATCTGATGTTTTCATAAAATTTACGGATTTTACGTGTATAAAATTTAAGCGTGCAAATATACGACATTGAAGAGGCGAAAGTCAAGTGAATTCTAAAATTTAAAGAAAAGAGGAATTTTTCCACCATTGTACATCATCAAACAAATCGCGATTTTGCATCAAGAAATACAATCAATTCTTTTAAGAAAATTAAGGGAAAACAGTTTAATACAAAAACAATTTGTTATTTATTTGAAATATCCATTAAAAAATAAGATTTTTGAAAGATAATTAAAAAATGAAAGATTATGGCGGAAACATCAGTTTACCAGCGATTTTTACGAAAGGAATTACCCAAGTTTTTTCAACTAAAACCATCAAACAGAAGTTGGCATATTCCTATCTTGGCAGGTTTAGCTGTTGGAATTCCACTTCTTACAGGTTATTTTTTCAATGATGTGCGCACTGCGTTAACGGCCAGTCTCGCGGGTTTGGTAATTCTTTACATTCCCACCAAAGGCAATATCATGGAAATAATGGTATCGATGTTTGTATCGTGTTTTGGAATGATAATCGCCCACAGTTTAGGATTTATTTTAAGCTTTAATAGCATCGCCGCACCGATTGGTTTTGGCGTTTTTTCGATGATCGCGTATTATGTAAGTCGGTATTTTAACTTAAAACCGCCGGGAAGTTTTTTCTTTATTATGATTGCTTCAATGGCAATTGGTTTACCTCATGAGTTTAAAGATATCCCCAAAAGTATTGGCATTTTTACCATCGGAACACTCAATGCCGTTGTGCTAACGTTTTTATATAGCATTATTTTTTTACGTAAAAAGAGTGAAGTAGAAGCACCATCAACCTTTACCGTTAATCATCATGTAAATCTTGCAGAATCGGCAATTATTGGGATTTTTATGATGCTTTCCATTTTAATGGGGAAAATATTTAAACTGGATTATCCTTACTGGATTCCGATTTCTTGCTTGGCAGTTTTACAAGGCGTAAATTCTTATCATATTTGGAAACGTGGGTTACACCGAATTATAGGAACCTTAACTGGACTTTTTATTGCATGGGCAATTTTCAGTTATGTTAAAACTCCATTGTATATCTGTATCTGCATCATCGCGCTTCAAATTATTGTAGAGTTATTAATTGTTAGGCATTATGCTTTGGCGGTGGTATTTTTAACGCCGATGGGAATTTTACTTGCAGAAACCGGAAGTCCGCAATCGCTAGATCCCGACCATCTTTTAAAAATGAGATTTATCGAAATCTTGATCGGAAGTGTTTTGGGAGGAATTGGTGGCTGGTTTTTACATAACGAACAATTACGATCTCGACTTAAGAAATTTGAAAACCGAACCGATATGCATCAAAAGTAAAATCAGTATTTAATTTGATTTAAAAATAAGCACAAAATACGTAAATATTAAATTCAATTATTAATATGGATTAAATATTTTTATTATCTACCTCAACAATATCCATCCAAAATTAAGTTGAATTTATATTATTAATTTCACTTTTATTAAAAATACTCTAATTTTATGATAACGATTTTCTTTTTGAAATTAATTTTGTTTGGTCAAAACAGTATTTGATTTCAATTCGAAAAATAGATAAAAAGAAAATTAATTACTGTGCGACAATCATTGAGTCCACAATCAATTAATAACACTTTTTATGATGAATAATGTAAAAAACAGAATTTTACTGCTTTTCATGATCAGTATTTTCTCATTTGCGTGGTGCAATGCAGAAATCAACCAAAGCAGTTCTAATCCAAAAGCTACACAAAACACTGCTGTTACCAATACAGCGCAAACAACTTCCATTGACAAAGTTGAAAAAAGGCAACAGAAAATCCCACCACTGTTTCGAAATCCGACGCAAAAGTAGACATTCAAAAACCCGATGACGCCAATGCTCCACTACTATTTTGGAGTCAACTTGTTTTACTGCTTATCATTATTTATTTCGGAATCCGTTACGGTGGCGTAGCATTAGGAATGCTAGGAGGTTTAGGCGTTACGCTGCTTGTATTTATTTTTGGCGATTTACCGGGAAAACCACCCATCGAAGTAATGTTGATTATTCTTGCCGTTTCCACCACTTCCGCAACGTTAGAAGCAACAGGAGCTTTAGGTTTAATCGTAAAATTTGCAGAAAGGATTCTTAGGAAAAACCCATCCTTTATTGTGTATTTAGCGCCAATAAGCACCTTCTCGTTAACAATGTTGGTTGGAACTGGCCACGCAGTATATCCTTTATTACCTGTTATTTACGATGTGGCAATTAAAAAAGGAATTCGCCCCGAACGCCCGATGGCAGTTGCAGCAATTGGCAGCCAGTTAGGGATTACAGCAAGTCCTATTTCCGCAGCTGCAGCCGCAATTATCGGCATTTTTACCACAGCTGGTTTTGATGTTAGTTTAATTGATGTACTAAAAGTTACCATACCATCCTGTTTTATCGGTTTAATGTTAGCGGCGACTTGGAGTTTAAAACGAGGAAAAGATTTAGCAAACGATCCTGAGTTTCAAGAAAAAATAAAAGATCCTGAAAAACGCAAATATATTTTCGGAGATATGAGTTCGGATGGGATGCAAACCAACACGAAATCGAAAAAAGCATTACTTTTCTTCTTGCTTGGAATTGCTGCAATTGTAATTCTTGCCATATTTCCGGATCAATTACTTCCACTTGACAGCGAAGGAAAACCCATAAAAATGAGCACCGTTTTGCAATTTGTAATGTTCGCCGTTGGTGCAATTATTTTGTTTGTTACAAATATTCCAGCAAAATCAATTTCGAATACTCAGGTTTTTAATGCCGGAATGGTACCCGTGATTATGATTTTCGGTATCGCATGGATGAGTGAAACGGTGATCGCGAGTAACGAGCCATACATCTTGTATTTAATTGGAGATATGGTAAAAGAAAATCCTTGGACTTTCGCAATTGCAATGTTTATTGTTTCTGCGTTTTTAAAAAGCCAAGCGGCCGTATTATTGGTGATGCTACCTTTGGGAATCTCTCTGGGAATTTCTGAACATACGCTGATTGCATGTATACCGGCATCGTATGCATACTTCTTTTTCTGCTTCTATCCAAGTGATTTAGCAGCCATTAATTTCGACAGATCAGGAACAACTAAATCGGGAAGTTGGATTTTAAACCACAGCATGATGATTCCTGGTTTAATTGCAGTTTGGACCGCCGTAGCGATCAGTTTTGTTCTGGTGAATTTTATATAATTTCTCTCAACAAAGGAAATTACACTTCGACAACAAAATTTCGGAAATTATTAAACTTCATTATAAAAAGAGGTTACCTTCAATAGTTTGAAGATAACCTCTTTTGCTTTTCATATACTTAACTGTTGTCGCTTTGCTTTTACAATGTTTCTTTTAACCAATCGAAAAATTCACGTTGCCAAACCAATCCATTTTGAGGATGTAAAACCCAGTGATTTTCGTTCGGGAAATAAAGCAATTTCGATTTTAAACCTTTTAGCTGTGCTGCCTGAAACGCTTCTTGGCCTTGTTCATAAGGAACGCGAAAATCAATTCCGCCTTGAATAATCATAATAGGTTTATTCCATTGGTTAACAAAATTACTTGGGTTAAATTCGGTATACGATTTAGGAACAGGATTATCGTAAGGTGATCCTCCTAAATCCCAATTGGCAAACCACAATTCTTCAGTGGTTAAGTACCAAGATTTCATATCGAATAAACCATCGTGCGCAATAAATGTTTTAAAACGGTTTTGATGAATTCCTGCAAGCATAAACACAGAATAACCTCCGTAACTTGCGCCTACTGCCGCCATTCGATCGCCATCAACATACGGCAATGTTTTCGCAAAATCTGCAGCTGCTAAATAATCACGCATTGGTTGTCCGCCCCAATCTTTAGAAATATCTTCATTCCACTTTACGCCCCAACCTGGCATTCCACGACGGTTTGGAGCAACCACGATATACCCATTTGCCGCCATTAAAGAAAAATTCCAGCGCGTACTCCAGAACTGAGTTAAGGCAGATTGCGGACCGCCCTGACAATACAATAACGTTGGATATTTTTTATTAGGATCAAAATTCGGTGGATAATGGAACCAAACGCCCATTTCTTTTCCATCCGTGGTTTTCACCATTTTTAATTCGGATTTTCCTGGCGTAAGTTTCGCATAAACCGCTTTGTTCACATCGGTTACTTGATTTAAGTTTCCATTTTTTACATCCACCAAAAATAAATCTGGGTTATGATTGATATCCACTTTCCCGACCAAAACTTGATTTTTATTGGATGCATAAATGCTATTTACATCGAAATCACCTTTGGTTATTTGATTTATTTTTTTTGTTTTAAGATCTAAAGAAAACAATTGTTGTGTTCCTCTAAAAGCTGATGTAAAATAAATTGTTTTCGAATTTGATGGCAGAAAAAAATCTCCACTCAAAGTTTCGTCCCAATTTTCAGTAAGATTCGAAACTTTACCTGAAGCCCAATCCATCATTTTCAGGTCGTTTTTGTCGGCTTCATAACCTTCTCTTTTCATGCTTGTATAGAACAAGGACTTTCCATCTGGACTGAATTTCGGGGACATATCGTATCCTTTATTTTCTTCAGTTAAATTCTTCGTTGTTCCAGAAGCCAAATCGTACGCGAACAGATCGGTATTTGTTGATTGCGCATATTGTTTACCGCTTAACGGTTTGGTAACGAAAATGAGCTGCGAAGAATCTGGAGCCCAAATAAAATCCTCACTTCCACCGAAAGGTCTTTGTGGAGAATCCCAAGTTTTACCTTCCAACAAATCTTTCGCTTTTTCGACATTTTCCGAAGTACGAACTACAAAAACATGGTTGTATTTTCCTTCGTTAAAATAATCCCAATGACGGTGATTAAGGTCGGTATAAATATATGCTGTGCTTTTTGGCGTGTCTTTAAACTTATCTTTTGCCATTAGATTTTCTACTAGAACTTGCTTGCTAAACGCAATTTTTTTTCCGTCGGGAGCAATCACAATATTCTCAGCATCTTCACCAATGGTAAAAAATTCAGTCCATGTTTTCCCTTGATCTTTAGAAAGGTAAATCTTATCACCTTCTTGTGCATAAATTCCGTTTTTATCCCATTGAATAAGCGATTTTTTGCCCAAATCAATCTTTGAAGCGTTTCCTTTAAAAATATCGAGAATGTATTTTTCGCTTTTTGTTTTCTCGGTTTTTAAATCCGTTTGAGCGAGATTATAAATAAGAGAAGACTGATCTGGAGCGACAACCTGAACACCAATTTTCTTTAAAGTCCACATGGTTTCTGGCGTCATCACGTTTTGTGCATTCATCAGCATTGGGGCTGCAACAGCCAATAAAGTATGTTTAAATTTCATTTTTAATTGTAAAAGATTGACATTTTTATACACTTAAAAAGTTCATAAAAATGTCGTAAATATTATTTATTATTTGTTTTCTTACTATCAGGAATATTTTGAAATAGCCATTCTTCGATTTGTATGATGTAATGATTTCTTCGAAGAACCATTTTGCAAAGATAAATTACTCCAGAGAAAATCACTGCTAAAACCAAAGATATCCATCCAAAACTTAGGGCTATATTTTGATGCTGTTGGTTATTTAAGTTCAACTTAATTGATCGAGAAATCCAATTTAGAAATATTTTCCAACCCAAAAAACCTTCCGATAATAAACCAACGCCTAAAACCAAAAAGAACAAGATTAAAGCCCAAGAAATCACGTATAAAGCCCCTACCAGAAAAGTATTTCCAGAAACTGATGGTTGGCTATTTAAGAGTAGTTGAAGTTCTTTAATCCTCATTTTTAATCTTCACTACTGGTGAAAATACCACTTAAAAGTGAAGTTAGTACGGATAATAAAATACTGAATATTAATGCCCACCAAAAACCATCAATGTACATTCCATCGATAAAATAATCTGCAAGCAAGATGACAACAGCATTAATCACAAGCGAGAAAAGTCCCAACGTGATGATGGTTAAAGGAAGACCAAATAATTTTAAAATTGGCTTCACAAAAACGTTTAGTAAACCCAAGACAATGGCAAAAATAAGTGCGGTTGAAAAATCGTCTATATGCACACCTGTAAGTACATATTTCGCTAAACCAAGCGCAACTAAAGAAGTAATTAAAAGTCGGATAATTAAATTCATAACAATAAAAATTTACTCAAAGATAAATTATTTCGACAAATGTTAAGAGACTGTTTAAAATTTCATCGATTTTTTTATATAGCCTCAGGAAATCATCTTTGCTAAATTTTAATGCTCTTTTGAGCGTATTTTCTACTTCCCATTTTTGACTTAACCCGCTAAATCTGCAAATATGAAGCAAAAAATCCATCTTAAAATACCTATAAAAATTTTTAGCAATAAAATTTAAACAGGCTCTAAGAATTCAAAATGAAAATTCAAAGCACATCGAAATACCTTTTCAAATTTAACCTTTAGCATTCATCGGAGATCATCATAAAAATAACGCAGAAAAAGAGAAAATCATAGCAATGCTTTTTAATAAAATCACTAAATTTTACCCTCGAAATTAATAACCAAAAATACCCTCCGAAAAAAGCATTCAAATCGATTGCATTTGTTACTAAAAGTTTGTTTAGCAAAATGAAAAATCATCACTAAACATTCAATAACGATTTGAAAAAGAAAAACATTTTTAACAAAAAAGAGAATCAAACTAAACAATATAGCAGCATGTCTAAAAGCATTTTACAAGGAAAAAAAACCATTGCTCTGGTAGCGCACGATCACAAAAAAGACGAATTGAAGCAATGGGTTCAAAAACATAAAAATATACTTTCTCAACATCATTTAGTAGCTACGGGAACTACTGGAAAAATGATTCAAGAAGAAGTTGGCGTGGAAGTTAGACGCGTTTTAAGTGGACCATTAGGTGGTGATCAGCAATTGGGCGCAATGATTGCAGAAGGTATTATTGATGCCGTAATTTTCTTTTGGGATCCCATGGAAGCGCAACCGCACGATAGCGATGTAAAAGCCTTTTTGCGCCTTTGTGTAGTTTGGAATATTGTGATTGCCAGTGATTCTTCAACTGCGGATTTTGTAATTACTTCGCCCTACATGTCCACCGAATATGAAAAAGAAATCACCGATTATTCCACTTATTTGAACAGAAAAATTGAGTAAGAGAAACTGAAAAATTGTAAAAACACTCAGAAACCCAATTGGGTTTCTTTTTTTTATGAGTAATCATTACTATTATTGAATGTGTGTGTTGTTAATCATAACGATAAAATCCAAAAATTGAATTCTCATTTCGACAAAGGATAAATCTGCGATTAGAAAAGAGATTCTTGACTACGCTTTGCTTCTTCTGAATGACAAATTATAACTTATTACTGAAAACGGATTTTCATATCAATATTACACTAATTTCAAATTAATCTTTCATAAAAAGGCCTGCGCCGGAAGAACTTCCAGCGCAGGCACAATCAAAATTAATAAGATGAATAGATATTACAGATCGTCTTCTATTGCAGCTTGCGCTGCAGCCAACCTTGCAATCGGAACTCGGAATGGTGAGCAACTTACGTAATTCATGCCTAATTTGTGGCAGAATTTTACGGATTCGGCGTCGCCACCATGTTCACCGCAGATTCCCAATTTTAATTTTGGTTTAACACTGCGGCCTTTTTCTACAGCGATTTTAATTAATTCTCCCACACCACTTTGGTCAATCGTTACGAATGGATCATCTGGAAGAAGTTTTAAATCGAGGTATTTGGGAAGGAAACCACCAATATCATCTCTGGAGAATCCAAACGACATTTGCGTAAGGTCATTCGTTCCAAAGCTGAAGAAATCGGCAACTTTTGCCATAGAATCGGCTTTAAGTGCAGCTCTTGGGGTTTCAATCATTGTTCCATATAAATATGGAATTTCTTTTAATCCTAATTCATCGCATACTTCTTGGTATACTCTGTCTACAATTTCTTTTTGATGGCGAAGTTCATGGCGGCCCATTGTTACCGGAATCATAATTTCTGGATACGCTTTTTGACCTTCTTTTTGAAGTTCACCTGCAGCTTCTAGAATTGCTCTTACCTGCATTTCTGTAATTTCAGGGTAAGAAACTCCCAAACGAACACCGCGGTGACCTAACATTGGGTTGTTTTCGTGAAGTGCAAGAATTCTTCTGTTCAGCAAACTCATTCTAATTCCCAATTCTTTGCTGAGTTCTAATAATTTTGCTTTATCGTGAGGAACAAATTCGTGCAAAGGAGGATCTAAAAGTCGGATGGTTACCGATTTTCCGTCCATTACTTTTAATGTAGCTTTGATGTCTCTTTTCACATAAACAGCAAGTTCATTTAGCGCTTTTTTACGACCGCTTTCGGTATCTGCCATAATCATTTTTCGAAGTAGGAACAGTGGATGTTCACTACCTTCACCGTAGAACATGTGCTCCGTTCTGAAAAGTCCGATTCCTTCTGCACCGAAGTACGCTGCTTGTTCAGCATCTTTAGGCGTATCCGCATTGGTTCTTACGGCAAGAGTTTTTGCTTTATCCACCAATTTCATTAGTGATTTGTAGGCTTCATTTTCATTTAAATCAACCGCTTTCAAAGGAAGTACACCTTCATAAACCAAACCTTTTGTACCGTTTAATGACACCCAATCTCCTTCATGAATTTTTTGTCCGGATTTGGTGATCATTACTTTGTCTTTCGCCATGATTTCTACATCACTACAACCAACGATACAGCATTTACCCCAACCTCTTGCTACGAGAGCTGCGTGGGAAGTCATTCCGCCTTTTGAGGTTAAAATCGCTTGTGATTTGTGCATACCATCAACATCTTCTGGAGAGGTTTCTTCGCGAACAAGAATTACTTTTTCGCCTCTTAATCCCCATTCTACAGCTTCTTCAGAACTGAAAACAACTCTACCTACTGCTCCACCAGGTCCTGCTGGAAGTCCTTTTGCAATTGGTTTATCTTTTTTCTCAGCATCTGGATCAATCATCGGAAGTAACAGTTCTACCAATTGGTTAGGTGCCACTCTTAAAATTGCAGTTCCAGCATCGATAAGTTTTTCTTTATGCATATCGGTAGCCATTTTTACAGCGGCAACACCATTACGTTTTCCAACGCGACATTGAAGCATATATAGTTTTCCTTTTTCGATGGTAAACTCAATATCCTGCATATCTTTATAGTGATTTTCCAGTTTTTTCTGGAAGCTATTTAGTTCTTCATATTGTGCAGGCATAAATTTTTCCAAGGTTTCCAAATGTGCAGATTGGTCGTTTTTGGAATTTTTATTGATTGGCGCTGGTGTTCTGATTCCGGCAACCACATCTTCCCCTTGAGCATTCACCAAATATTCTCCATAGAAATGGTTATCTCCGTTTCCTGGATTTCTCGTGAAAGCAACACCGGTACAACTATCGTCGCCCATATTTCCGAAAACCATGGCTTGAACATTTACTGCTGTTCCCCATTCATCTGGAATTCTTTCGATTCTTCTGTATTCTACGGCACGTTTTCCGTTCCAAGAGCCAAATACAGCACCTACACCGCCCATTAATTGATCCCAAGGTGTTTCAGGGAAATCTACTTTTAAATATTTTGA
>JAFAGO010000043.1 GCA_023422635.1 Bacteroidota bacterium | reverse complement strand
TTAGGATGGAATGGTTTCATTGGATTTGGGATGATTTATTATCTCGTGCCAATTATGTGGAGAACAAAACTTTGGTCCGTGAAGTTAGCTAACTGGCACTTTTGGTTAGGTACCTTAGGAATCATCTTCTATGCAGTACCAATGTATATTTCTGGTTTTACACAAGGTTTAATGTGGAAGCAATTTAACCCAGATGGAACTTTAGTTTGGAAAAACTGGTTAGATACTGTAACTGCAATCATTCCTTATTTTTGGATGAGATTCTTTGGAGGAATTTTATATCTTTCTGGTGCAATTTTAATGGTTGTGAATTTAGTTGCAACTGCTCGTCAAGGTTCATTCCAGAAAAATGTTCCTGCAGAAGCACCAGCATTAGCCAATATTGGGAATTCAAGAAAACAAGGAGAAGGTTTCCACCTTTGGTTAGAAAGAATGCCAGTTATCATGTCTGTGTTAGCATTTATTGCAGTAGGTATTGGAGGTTTCTTGGAAATTGTACCAACGTTAACCATTAAAGATAATGTGCCTACAATAGCGGCGGTAAAACCGTATTCTCCATTAGAATTAGAAGGTCGTGATTTGTATATTCGTGAAGGATGTAACGCGTGTCACTCTCAAATGGTTCGTCCATTCCGTGATGAGGTTGTTCGATTCAATGGTAAGAATGGTCAATATTCAAAAGCTGGTGAATTTGTGTACGACCGTCCATTCTTGTGGGGATCAAAAAGAACAGGTCCGGATTTACATCGTGAAGGAGGTAAAAACCCAAGTTCTTGGCACTTTAAACACATGTATAACCCAAGATCAACGTCCGCAGGATCCATTATGCCACGTTATCCTTGGTTGATTAGAAATACGTTAGATCGTTCACAAACAACTGATAAAATCGTGTTTATGAAAGATGTTTACGATGTGCCTTATACAAAAGCTGAAATCGATTCTGCAGAAACTTGGGCAGATAATCAAGCTGCAGGAATTGTGAAAAATATCTTTTCAGAAGCAGCCGACGTGAAAAAACAATTTGAAGAAGAAAAAGCATCCAAAGGAACTGCATTTGTACCTCTTGAAAAAAGAGAAATCACAGCTCTTATTGCCTATCTTCAAAGATTGGGAACTGATATTAAAACAACAGAAGTACAAACCGCTAGTAATAACTAACACATCAATCATCCATGATTCCACAGAGTTTTAAAGATATTATTTCAAATGGCGAAAACGTTGGCTTATTGCAAACAATCGCGATGATAATGTTTATAATACTCTTCCTTGGAATTGTCCTTTATGTTTTTAGTCGCCCGAAGAAATTCTACCGCGACGAAGAAAATGCACCATTGGACGATGGAGAAGATGATGACAATATTTTAAAACATTGATCATGAGACAAAGAACACCCGTTTTTGTTAATATTTTAATTGTATTGGGCCTCCTGATTACCTTGTTCTATATGTTTGTACAAGGTTGGGATTTTCTTTCCAATGCCTATTTCTGGGGTACTGTTGTAATTGCTACCATAATGGTATTTATTCATAGTGCTTTAGGCGATTTAATCGAAAACAATCAGTTTAAAAAACTTTCAGATGCAGAGAAGGCTGAATATCTTCAAGAAAAGCATATACCGTTTTTTACGCGTTTGTACAGAAGTGCTTTCAAAAAGCAATCTGCTACTGAAGAAAAAGATATTATTATCGACCACGGTTTCGATGGAATTATGGAGCTCGATAATCAACTTCCAAAATGGTGGTTAGGATTATTCTGGTTTGGAGTAGCATTTTGTATCATTTATATGATGACGTATTGGTTGACTGATTTTGCGAATCCAATTAAGGAATATGATGATGAATACAAACAACAGTTGGCGTCGGTTGAAGAATATATGAAAACCGTACCGCAAGCTACACAAGAAACTGCTGTTTTCTCCGAAGATAATATTGAAGCTGGTAAAGAAATTTTCCAAACCAACTGTGTTACTTGTCATAATCCAGGAGGAGCTGGAGGTATCGGTCCAAACCTTACCGACGGTTTTTGGATTAACCAACCAGAGAAAACTTTATTCAAAAATGTATTCCACATTGTTGAAAATGGTGTAGCAGGAACAGCGATGCAGGCATGGGGTAAAAATGGAGTTCTTACAGGGAATGACATTCAGAATGTAGCAGCATATGTTTATCATATCAATCAAGAACAAGCGCCAATAACTACGGCGGAAGGTGGAGCTGCTCCGCAAGGAACTGAAGCCCACTGGGAAAAACAATAAAAACAACAAAATATCTGTGAAAACATAATTCCCTGTGAGAGTTCTACTTTAACAGAGAATTATGTTTTTTTAATTATTATAATATTTAGTAATGACTGAGCAAGAAGAATACAGAGGAGGGCAGGGCCAGGTTTTGGATCCGGAAACATTCCGTGATTCTGTAGGAACCATGGAACAGTCCGGTAAAAGAAAGTGGGTTTATCCTAAAAAACCAAAAGGAAAGTACACCAATTATAGAGAAATAGTAGCGGTTGTACTTTTAATTGCTTTGTTTGCAATTCCTTTTATTAAAGTAAACGGAAATCCGCTAATCCTCTTCAACATCATTGATCGTAACTTTTTTATTTTCGGTCAGCCTTTTTATCCACAAGATTTTTTTATCCTAGCATTGGGCGCCATCGCCTCTTTGGTATTTGTAATCTTGTTTACAGTGGCGTATGGTAGAATTTTTTGTGGTTGGATTTGTCCACAAACTATTTTTATGGAAATGATTTTCCGTAAGATTGATTACGCAATTGAAGGAGATCGTAACAAACAAATGAAGCTGGATCGTCAAGAATGGAATTCAGAAAAAATTTGGAAGCGTTCTTTGAAATGGTCTATTTATCTACTCATTTCTTTGGTGATTACCCATTTTATGTTCATGTACATCGTTGGGTATGAAGAAGTTTTTAGAATCATGAAAGAGGGGCCTTTAGCGCATCCAACTAATTTTTTGGTGATGATTTTCTTTACCGCGGCATTCTATTTTGTATTTGCTTGGTTCAGGGAGCAAGTTTGTACCTTAGTTTGTCCGTACGGTCGTTTGCAAGGCGTTTTAATTGATAAGCAAACCATCAATGTGTTTTACGATTTTAAAAGGGGCGAAACCCGTTCGAAATGGAGAAAAAATGAAGATCGTAAAGCTGCCGGAAAAGGCGATTGTATCGATTGTGGACAGTGCGTTGTCGTTTGTCCAACAGGAATCGATATTCGTAATGGTCAGCAATTAGAATGTGTGAATTGTACAGCTTGTATCGATGCGTGTGATGAAGTTATGGAAAAAGTGGGGTTGCCAAAAGGCCTTATTCGTTATGCTTCCGAAGCTGAAATTGAAAACAGAACTGCATTTAAATTTACAGGAAGAATGAAAGCGTATGCTGTTTTCTTGGCATTGCTTATGGGATTCCTTGGTTTTCTGTTAGTCAATAGAGGTCAAATGGAAGCTAAATTTATTAAACCTGCTGGAAGTACTTTCTTCATTCGTGATGGTAAAATTAGCAACACGTATAATTACACTTTACTCAACAAATCCAACGAAAATATTTTCGTTACCTTTAAGGTTTTAGAACCGCAAAACGGCGAAGTAATTTATAGCAATCAAGGGGCAGTAAAAGTAGTGAGAGACAAAGTTACCAAAGGAACAATTAACGTTTCTTTTCCAGAGAAGGACATCAAACTTTCGAAACAGAACATTAAAATTGGAGTGTTTGATAAGAATGGTAAAATGGTAGATTCCTACGAAACCTACTTTGAAGGACCTTTTAAAATGCAATTTTAATAATGAAAATTTCTTGGGGACACGGCGTTGTAATTGCGCTCGGCACTTTTATTCTTTTTATTCTTGGGATGATTTTCTTGTTTCCAATGGGCCAACAAAATTCCGAGTTAATTACAGATGATTACTACGAGCAAGAATTACTGTATCAAGATGTTATTGATGCAAAGAAAAGAGCACAGGAATTAAATGAAATTCCGAAGTTAACATTGAAAGCAGAAGGTTTGCATTTGGATTTTCCTAAAGAGATTAACAATCAAAATTCGAAGTTCAATTTTTATCTTTATCGTTCATCCGATCAAAATCTCGACATTCAAAAAGATTTTGTGCTTGATGGAGTAAATGCATTCCAAATACCAGCAAAAGTACTTGTAAAAGGGGGGTATATTCTGAAAGTGATGTGGACGAAAGACCATAAAAAATATCAAGTAGATTACGATATTGAATGGAAATAGCACTCGTAATATCGGCTTTAGGATTGGGTTTCGCATCCGGATTCCATTGTATTGGAATGTGCGGTCCAATTGCGCTTTCGATGGGAATGACCAAAAAACAAGCGCTTAACTTTTATCTTCAAAATTTAACTTATCAATTTGGAAGAATTTTCACGTACACCATTTTAGGCGCCATTTTAGGAATAGTTGGTGAAGGCTTTGAAATCAGCGGATTTCAACAATATCTTACCATTATTGCGGGAGTTTTGTTGATTGCGATGGCGATCTTTTCTTTTGGTGGTTTAGATTTTTCTTCGAAAGTTCCTTTCCTTTCTAAGTTTCTTCTTAAGATTAAAATTAGTTTAGGAAATTTACTTCAGAAATCAGATTACAAAAGTCGCTTTTCAACGGGAATTCTCAATGGATTGCTACCGTGTGGAATGGTTTATATGGCGCTAACAGCATCTTTGGCTGCGGGAGGAATTTGGCAAAGTGCAGTATTTATGGCTTTGTTTGGCTTGGGCACATTACCTTTTATGTTTGCTGTGGTTTTGTTAGGAAACGTTATTTCGCAACAATTTCGCACGAAAGTTTTAAAAGTAATTCCTGTAGTAATGATTCTTTTAGGAACTTTATTCATCCTTCGAGGTCTTGAATTAGGGATTCCCTATATCTCACCATCTGCCTCTTCTATGGGAATTCATCCAGGTATGGATCCTAGTCATCATCATTGTCATTAACAATATAAAAATATGAAAAATGCTGCTTATTTAGGCAGCATTTTTTTATTTGTGTAACTACGAAAATGGAATTGTAGTACAATCGTGCTCGTCATTATTTTTCGTTAGAGTCTTTATTTTTGTTGAAATACTCTGTAAGAAATTTTCGTTGAGAATCAAACGCAATAGCGCTTGCTTGATAGCTTTCTGCACTAATCCAAATTACTTCAGAAACCTCCGATTCTTCTAAAGAAACTTCAAATTTCTCTTCCACATTATATTGATAAAAAAGATCAATGGTGTTATAGGGAATGTTTTTATAAACATATATATTCGGTTGGCTTCCGAGATACTTTAATTTACTTTCATCGATTTTTAAAGCCAATTCTTCGAAAAGTTCTCTTGCGCAAGTATGTTCCGCTGATTCTTTGGGATCGG
Organism: Bacteroidota bacterium; assembly: GCA_023422635.1. GTDB lineage: Bacteria > Bacteroidota > Bacteroidia > Flavobacteriales > Weeksellaceae > JAFAGO01. The sequence continues at coordinate 22,905 of JAFAGO010000043.1, read as the reverse complement.
TAAATCCACCCGAAAGATCCAGTTTTCCCTTGCAAGGATCTTGGTTTCTTCGGGTGAGCATTAATTCATTTTTACAACAAATTAAAACAGCAACAGCCCCCGCTACATTATGAAATAAAACATAATCGCATTGTGAGCAACTCCATTTTTTTACATCGTCCCAAAGTAAGGTTTTGTTACCGCATTTCGGGCAAAATTTCAATTGGTTAATTTCGTTCATTAAGCAGTATTTCTTGGATGAAAATTTAAAATTACATCGCGAAGTTCTTCATTTTGAAGGTGAGTGTAAATTTCGGTGGTGGTAATGCTAGAATGTCCTAACATTTCCTGAATGAAACGCAAATCTGCGCCGTTTTGCAATAAATGGGTAGCAAATGAATGTCTAAAGGTATGGGGAGAAATGTTTTTATTGATTCCTGCTTTTTGTGCTAGTTCTTTAATAATGATGAAAACGATTACGCGCGACATCGATGAACCTCTTGAGTTTAAAAATACGATATCTTCGTAGCGTTTTTTTATTTTACCAATACTCCGCACATTTTGAATGTAATCGATAAGTTGCGATTTGGTGAAGTCTGTCATTGGTACAAATCTCATTTTGTCGCCTTTACCTTCAACTTTTAAATAGTTTTCTTTAAAATTGATATTTGAAATCTTCAAATCGATAAGTTCCGAAACGCGTAATCCGCAACCATATAGAATTTCAATTATACAAAGATTTCTTTTTCCTAAACTAGTGCTGATATCGATAGAATTGATGATTTTTTCGACATCTTCAAGACTTAACGTGTCGGGTAAATACAGTCCTAATTTTGGTCCTTCTAGTAAGGTTGATGGATTGTCTTCGCGAATTTCTTCTTCAACCAAATACTTGAAAAAAGATTTAATTGAAGAGATCCATCGGGCTTGTGAACGCTCGCTTAATTTAAGTTTTGAAAGGTTGTACAAGTATTCTTGAAGGTTTTCGTAGGTAATGTTCTCTGGCGTTACTCCCTCCATATTTTCTGCCACATAACATTTTAATTTGTTAAGATCCCTTACATATGCATCCAAAGTATTGTTTGCGAAATTCCGTTCGAATTTTAGATAGTGTTCGAACTCTTTTATACTTTCATCCCAGTTCATCATTGTGTGTATTGTGTTGTTTACTTTTTCATTTTAGTTCTTCAATAGGTATTTTCAGAATTTCAATATTGTGATTTTTTAAAAATTTAATTCCATCATTGTCAGAATAGTCGTCTAAATAAACCACTTTTCTAATTCCAGATTGCAAAACCAGTTTACTGCACTCTTTGCAAGGCGAAAGCGTTACATACAAAGTGGCATCTTTTCCCGATTGTGTTGAGCTGGCGAGTTTTAATATTGCATTTGCTTCGGCGTGTAGCACGTACCATTGTGTTTTTCCTTCGTTGTCTTCGCAACGGTTTTCAAAACCAGAGGGTGTACCATTGTATCCATCGGAAATAATCATTCGATCTTTCACGATTAAAGCGCCCACATGTCTTCTTTCACAGTAGGAAAGTTTTGCCCACTCTTGCGCCATTTTTAAATACGCAATATCAAATTTGTTGTAATTCATGTTTAATCACCCTTAAAAATTGGGTTTTCTTTTTTCTAAAAATGCGTTAACTCCTTCTTTTTTATCCTTTGTTTCAAAGAGTTCTCCGAAAGATCTAATTTCTATTTCAAAACCATTTTCAGTATCCGAAAGATTAATCGCTTTTATCGCTTTTGAAATTGCTTCAGGAGAATTCCTCGAAATTAAATGAGCAAGCTCCTTTGTTTTTTCAATTAGTTCTTCAGAAGGAAAAACCTCATTCACCAATCCAATTTCTTGCGCTTTTTTTGCAGAAATCATTTTCGCCGAAAAAATCATCTCGTTTGCTAACCCTTTTCCTACCAATTTTGGTAGACGCTGCGTTCCGCCGTAACCGGGGATTAATCCTAAAGTAACTTCTGGCAATCCTAATTTTGCATTTTCCGAAGCGTAGCGAATGTGGCAAGCCATTGCCAATTCTAAACCTCCACCCAAAGCAAATCCATTAATGGCTGCAATTACAGGTTTACTCAGATTTTCTATGGTATCGAATAGAATTTCCTGACCATTTTTTGCAAGCGCTTCCGCCTGTTCTTTACCAAAATCGCTAAACTCTTTAATGTCTGCTCCTGCTACAAAAGATTTTTCTCCACTTCCTGTTATAATAATCGCGCGCACATCTTTATCCTGAGCAAAATGCTTCACGGCATTACTTAATTCTGTAATTACACTGGCATTTAATGCGTTAAGACTTTTGGGGCGATTTATGGTGATTAAGGCAACCTTGTTATAGGTCTCATTGAGGATATTTTCGTAGGTCATTTGTGTAGAAAAGGTTTGTTTATGCAAATTAAGAATTTTTTTCCATTATGAAAACGGTTTCTATTGATGTGAAGAATATTCTAGCACAACGTTGCGAAAAAGTACGCTTTTTATATTGAAGAGTTTGTAATTATTGTTCTTTTTATAATTGATTTTGGCTAAAAGATATTATCTTTGAAATAGACAAAAGTTATAAAGTGAATATTCAACAGTTGGAGTACTTAATCGCAGTCGATAAGTACAAACATTTCGGTAAAGCGGCACAAGCCTGCTTCATTACACAACCTACATTAAGTGCCATGATTCAAAAGTTTGAGGATGAACTTGATGTGAAAATATTTGATCGTACAACGCATCCTATTCGTACTACTGATGTTGGCGTTGAAATTATTAAAGAAGCCAAGCGCGTGATCGATTCCGTAAACGAACTTAAAAACAAAGCCAGCTTGTTGAATAATGTTCTCGCAGGAAGCTTAAATTTAGGCATTATCCCTACGGTTTCTACCTTTATTTTACCATCTGAAATTTTTGATTTTTTAAGTAAAAATCCTAAAATCCAGTTGAATGTGAAAGAAATAACCACTGAAAACATCATTCGCTCTTTGAAAGCAGGTGAGTTGGATGCTGGGATTATTGCTACACCGTATGATGCGGCGGATGAGTTTTACCAAGATTTTCTTTTTAATGAAGAGTTAATGCTCTATTCTTCTCAACTTGGCGAAGATGATAAGCAGGAAAGCTATATTGTTCCAGAAGAAATTGATCCTAATAAGGTTTGGCTTTTGGAGGAAGGAAATTGCCTCAGAAAACAATTTGAAAATATTTGCCACCTGAAAGAAAATAATTTAAAGCCGCAAAATCTTGAATTTCAGGCTTCTAATGTAAATACATTGGTGCAAATGGTCGATAGAATTGGTGGCATTACCATTGTGCCAGAACTTGCTTTAAATCAGTTTTCTTCTACGCAGCAAGCAAAAGTTTTGCGATTCCGTAAGCCATTTCCGTACCGTGAAATTAGTTTAATCTACTACAAACCCACGTATAAACAGAAGATTTTGGATGAAATGTCCACCTTTATCCGTAAATCACTTGCCAAAAAACTGAACTTCAATAAACAACCTGAAGAATATATTAACATTTCTCCGCAATAGTTTTCAGAAAAATAGTTTAAATTTGCACCTGAATTTTCAGGAGGAAAAATTTGGCTGATTGCAACCTCGCTAAAAAATGCTAAAACAGAAGACTTCTGCTGTTCTGGCAAATTTTCCTCGATTTTTAAACTTATTTAAAAATTTAAGCATGTCTTATTTATTTACCTCAGAGTCCGTTTCCGAAGGACATCCTGATAAAATTGCCGATCAAATTTCGGACGCACTGATTGACCATTTTTTAGCATTCGACCCCAATTCAAAGGTGGCGTGCGAAACTTTGGTAACGACAGGCCAAGTGGTGCTTGCCGGAGAAGTAAATTCCAATGCCTATCTTGATGTGCAAACCATTGCCAGAGATGTGATTAATGATATAGGATATACGAAGGGAGAATATATGTTTAGTGGAAGCTCATGCGGTGTAATTTCCGCGATTCATGAGCAATCTCCAGATATCAATCAAGGTGTTGATCGAATTAAAAATGAAGCCGATTTTGAAACTAAAGCCAATGCACAAGGTGCTGGTGACCAGGGGATGATGTTTGGTTACGCCACCAACGAAACCGAAAATTACATGCCTCTTGCTTTGGATTTGGCGCATACCATTTTGAAAGAACTTTCTGAATTGCGTAAATCGGGTGTTATTCCTTACTTAAGACCTGATGCTAAATCTCAAGTAACCATTGAATATTCCGATAATCACAAACCCATCCGTATCGATTCCATCGTGGTTTCTACACAGCATGATGATTTTGGAAGTGATGAAGCGATGTTGGCAAAAATCAGAAAAGACATCGTAGAAATTTTAATTCCAAAAGTAAAAGAATCTCAAAAACAAGAGATTCGTGACCTTTTCAATGAGGATATCATCTATCATATTAACCCCACGGGTAAATTTGTTGTTGGAGGTCCACATGGAGATACCGGTTTAACAGGAAGAAAAATTATCGTAGATACTTACGGCGGTAAAGGTGCGCATGGTGGAGGTGCATTCTCTGGAAAAGATCCTTCAAAAGTAGATAGAAGTGCAGCTTATGCTGTTCGCCATATTGCAAAAAATCTTGTGGCTGCAGGAGTTGCCGACGAGGTGTTGGTTCAAGTATCCTACGCGATTGGAGTTGCAGAACCTTGCGGCTTATTTGTTGAAACATATGGAACTTCTAAAGTGGGAATTAGCGATGGTGAAATTGCAGAAAAATTGAAAACCATCTTCGATTTACGTCCTTACGCCATCGAGAAAAATCTTAAACTTAGAAATCCTATTTATCGCGAAACTGCCTCTTACGGACATATGGGAAGAGACTACTACGTTGGTAGTAAATCCTTTAAACAATCCAATGGAAATGTTAAAACCATTGATAATTTAGAGTTCTTTACTTGGGAAAAACTCGATAAAGTTGAAGAAATTAAAAACGTATTTGGACTATAAAAGATAATCCAAATCTCAATATGATTAACGCTTTCAAAATTTTGAAAGCGTTAATTTTTTTACCTTTGCTTTAAGATCTATTTTATGAAACGCATTTTATCAGTACTCATTTTCGTGTTCGGTATATTTTCATTTTCAGTGAAAGGCCAACTTACCGTTCATAAACTCGTTCACGCGGGTTATGTTTACCAAAATCAAAGCTTTGGGGAAGTGGGCGGCCGACTTTTATTTCTTAGTAATGATGATGTAATTTATCGATTAGGAGCTGCTGCTCTAATGGGTTCTGTACATTCGGATTTTGCAATTTTACCGAAAATTCAAGGGGATATTCTCTTGAATTTTGAGCGTAATGTAGATCTTTACCATTCGTATTATTTCCTTGCAGGAGCGGAAGCGACAACAAAATATATTGCTCCTAAAATTGGGGTAACCTTCTTCGGACTTCTAGATGTTTCTGGGGGCTATGCTTTTTCTTTAGATAAAAATGGTATTAATGGAAAAGAGTTAAAAGGTTTAAACTTAAATTTTACTTTAAACATCCCTATTGTAGCGATTCATGACTTAACTCGATAATAAAATTGGTATTTTATTAAAAAAAATTAACAAAGTATTAACTTTTTTGTTATTTTTACCTCATCAAAAATGGGGGCTATCGAGTAAACTTTACTTTTTTTTATAATATGAATTTTAAAAATCGAATAATTTTCTTCGGTTTTTATAAGGGTAAAAAAGAATAAGTTTATGAAAACCTATACCGATAGTGAGCTGATTACACACTATAAACAAGGCAGTGAGCAAGCTCTTTCAATCCTCATACAAAGGCATCAAAAAGATCTTTACAGCTTTATCTTTTATAAAATAATGGATGAAGATTTAGCGAACGATATTTTTCAAGATACCTTCATGAAAATCATTGTTCTTTTTAAAGAAAATCGTTACAACGAAGAAGGCAAGTTTATTATTTGGGCCAAAAGAATTGCGCATAATTTGGTCATCGACTATTTTCGTTTGAAAAATAAATTCAACAAAGTTTCTGAAACCAGTTTCGATAATGAAGAATTTTCAATTTTCGATTTAATTTCGGAGCAGGAAGAAAATATTGAGGAACGATTAATCTCTCAACAAATTAGCAGCGATCTTATGAAAATGTTGGCGTATTTGCCCGATAATCAAAGAGAAGTGGTGCAGTTACGCTTTTTCGATGGATTAAGTTTTAAAGAAATTGCAGAACAAACCGAAACCAGCATTAACACAACTTTAGGCAGAGTTCGCTATGCGCTGATAAACTTACGTAAAATTATGGAAGAGAATCACATCATTTTGACGCGCTAATACAATATTTTTTTTGGGCATACGTTTTGTAAATAAAACAAAGTTCGCCTATGAAAAATAACAACTCTTTACCCGTAAAAATGCTCAAACCCAAAAAAGAAACGGTTGATTTTCTTTTAAAGTTCTCCAAGAGCATTACAGTAATTGGTAACAAGAAGCAAAAATTTCTAATTTCCAAAAACTGAAATCACGAATATTCACTACATTTGTGCCTTATGGAAAATATAAGGCATATTTTTTTTGACCTCGATAATACCCTTTGGGATCACCGTAAAAATGCATACCTTACTTTGAAGGAGATTTTTGCAAGAGAAAAAGTTTACGAAGCACACCAGTTGGAATTTGAGGATTTCCACCGAGAATATTTCACCATTAATGAGAATCTTTGGGCGCAAATTCGAGATGGTGAAATTGATAAAGAATATTTACGCAAACACCGTTTCTACGATTCTTTTCTATTTTTTGGAATTGATGATGAAGAACTTGCAGAGAAATTCGAAAGTAATTTTTTAGATGAAATCCTGAATTACAATGAGTTGGTTCCTGGAGCATTTGAAATATTGGAATATCTTTCGGAAAAACCATATACCCTTCATGTGCTTTCAAACGGTTTCCAAGAAGTTACGTTTCGGAAAACGGAGCTTTCAGGAATTAAGAATTATTTTGAAACCATTACGAGTGCGGATGAAATTAATATTCGTAAACCAAAAGCAGAAATTTATGCGTATGGATTGGGGAAAGCGAATGCGAAACCGGAAGAATCCATAATGATTGGCGATGATTGGATTGCCGATATTCACGGAGCCAGAGCTTTTGGAATGCAAGCTATTTTCTTTGATGTTTTCGATGATAATTACCAGCACGACGATTTAATTACCATTAAAAAGCTGCCAGAATTAAAGCAATATCTGTAAAACTATTCTAATTTTTTGATCGCGCCGCCAATTTTCTTTACCATATTGGGATTGTTTTCGTACACTTCAATTACGTAATTTCCTTTTTTGAAATCATCATTGGTCCATTCAAAATGGATATGTTGAATTTTACCTTTTTCGTAATCGAAAGTAATTCGGTCGGAATACGGAATTTTACTGCCATTTAAAGCAAATGATCCAGGATTTCCATTTTGGAAGGTGGCGAGATTTCCGTCGGGCGTAAACACGACCAGAAAAAACTCTTTCATTCCCGATTCTGCAATTTTATTTTCGTTAATATCGAAACTTACTTGGATTTTATTGATTCTAGAAGCTTTGTCGGTTTCTACCTCTTTACCGCTGTTGCGCACTTTAATTCCTTGAAGCGAGAAGTTCGAAAGCGAAAGGTTGGATGCGTAACCTAACAATTTGGTTTTCTTTGCAGATTCGTTTTTTTCGTAAATATATTTGGTATTGATTTCATTTTTTAGAAGTTCAATATTCTTGATTTTTTTGTTCAAAACATCGAGTTGAACTTCTGTTGCATCACTCTCCAAAGTAAGCTTTTGCTTTTCTTCTTCTAAATATTTTACGTTGGTTTGATATTGCTCTAAAACACTCATTGAAATACTTCGCATAAGGCGTTTTGCTTCCTCGAGTTCAGTTTCGGTAATGTTACTTTTCTTCAGAATATTTTCTATTTTTTTCTTTTGTGTGAAAATGATATTATTACTGATTTTCAAAGAATTAAGATTCATTTCTAAATCTTTTTGAATGTATTCGTAATCCGTTTTCAAGTCGCTAAGTTCGCTTTTTACTTCAGCAACAGATAAACCTTTGTTTAAATTGTCGTAAAAAAGATAGCCGGCGAGTGCCACCACTAAAACCGAAAGTATAATTATAAGCGTATTTTTCATGTAATTGTTTTGGGGGATTACGATTGCAGTTTCGGAAACTGTATGTAGAAAGTTGTGCCCGTATCAGCAATACTTTCAAACCAAATTTGACCTTTGTAATCTTCAACGATTTTTTTTACCATCGACAAACCTACACCAGTTCCGGTTGATTTTGTGGTGAAATTCGCATTGAAAACTTTTTCTCCAATTTCTTCCGGAATCCCGTTTCCGTTATCCGAAATCGTGATTAGAAAATTTCCTGAAGCGTCTGTTAATGTTACGTTGATTTGTTTATTTCGGTTATATGGGATCGCTTGTATTCCATTTTTTACAATATTGGTGATGATACGAGTTAAATACAGCGGATCCATTTTATAGTGTAAAAATTCGGTGTTGGTAGAAAAGAACACTATCGTTGGCGGAAAAATATCTACACTTCTTCTGATGGTTTCAACAACGTCGATTTCATTTTTAATATGAACGGGCATTTTTGCAAAATCAGAGAAAGATTTCGTGATGGAAGAAATAATATCAATTTGGTGAACAACCGTTTCGGTAAGTAGTTTTACTTTTTTATCGTTCTCCGGATCATCATTTTTAAATCTTTTATGGAAGTTTTGAATGGTTAAACGTAGGGGTGTTAAAGGATTATTGATTTCGTGGGCAACTTGTTTTGCCATTTCTTTCCACGCTTCTTCACGCTCGTTTTTCTGAAGTTCGAATGTTTGGGTTTGCAATTTTCCTAACATCGAATTGTAAGCATCCACCAAAGGTTTTACTTCATCTTGCTGAGCGTATTCAATCGGTTGATCGAGGGATGCAACGTGTGTTTTCTCTAATGTTTGAGAAATATCTTCGATTTTCTTTGTTAAATTTTTTGAAATAAACCACGCTACAAATCCACTTAAAACCAAAACGATAATTACAATAAGAAAGTAATGTTTCAGCATAGCCATGCTTTGGATCACTACAGATTCTTTATTGATGATGTTTTGTGTATTGAGAATGGCAACGGGAGTTTTGCTTTCTTTGATGTACGCAAAAGAGTTGTATAAAGTATGATTGTTATTGGCAATCGTACTGTCTTGAGTAAATTGATCGTACGATTTTAATTCTTTCAGAACTACGCTATTTAAAACTCCTGTAGAATTTCGGTTGCTTGCAACCAAATTCCCTTTTAAATCGTAAATATTGATGTTAGTATTGTAAATTTTAGCGAGCTCAAAAACACGGTCATCATATAAATCGCTAATATTGGAAAAAGAGTTTCCTTCTAATGCATGCGTACTCGAAATATAATCGAACGTTTCGGCAATTCGGCTGTTTAAGCGTTCAATATCGCGTATTTTATTTTGTCGGTACGCTTGTGAATTTTGGTAGAAATTCAAATACGCCATTACGGATACAAAAAAAATATTGACCAATAATAGCGCGATGAATATTCGGTTTCGAAAGGTATAACTCTTTTTCAATAAAGTTAAAATGAGGATTGAAAGATTAAATTACGGAATTTAAATTGAATGCTAAACGCCTAAACTTTCACGAACCCTTACCATCGTGTTTTGCGCAATTGTTCTTGTTTTTGCAGCTCCTTCTTGAAGCTTTTCTTCCAATTCTGGTAAATTGTTCATGTAGTAATTAAAACGCTCTCTCTCGGTTTCAAAACGATTTAAAATTAGTTCCAACAACTCTTTTTTAGCGTGGCCATAACCAAAGTTTCCTGCAAGATATTTGTTGCGTAACGCTTCGGTTTGTTCTGGCGTTGCAATCAGTTCATAAATTGCAAAAACTTTATCTGTGGATGGATCTTTTGGCTCTTCTAATGTTTTAGAATCCGTTTCAATACTCATCACTTGTTTCTTAAGTTCTTTTTCTGGAAGAAAAATATTGATGATATTACCTATCGATTTCGACATTTTTCTACCGTCCGTTCCGGGAACATATTTGGTGTTTTCTTGAAGTTCTGCTTGTGGAAGCACAAAAACATCTCCCATTTGGCGATTGAATCTTTCTGCAACATCGCGTGTAATTTCAAGGTGTTGAAGTTGATCTTTACCTACAGGAACTATTTCTGCATCGTACAACAAAATATCCGCAGCCATTAAAATGGGGTAATTGAAAAGTCCAGCATTTACGTCGCTTAAACGATCTGCTTTATCCTTGAAAGAATGCGCTAAGGTTAACCTTTGAAAAGGAAAAAAACAATCTAAATACCAAGCTAATTCGCATGTTTCAGGAATATCACTTTGTCTGTAGAAAAATGTTTTCTCGGTATCCAAACCGCAAGCAAGCCAAGCTGCCGCAATTTCGTATGTATTTTGTTTGAGTTCTGCTGCGTTTTTAATTTGCGTTAAAGAGTGCAGATTTGCGATAAATAAAAAGGATTCGTTTTCTGCTTTTTTAGATAATTCAATGGCGGGAATAATAGCGCCTAAAAGATTTCCTAAATGTGGAGTTCCGGTTGCTTGAATGCCTGTTAAGATGCGTGACATTTTAAATGTTGAGTTTTGAATTTGTTCTACAAAAATACAGAAAAGAAAAATCTCTGTAAAATTTCAAGAGGTTCTGTGTAAATGGAATTGTGTTGAGAAACGGAATTCTCAAAACTAAAATTTGGAATGATCTCTTCTCACGAATTCTGTTCTTTACAATGAATATTGTTTTAAAGGTCGATTACTTTCAAATTCATTAAAAAGGATAAAAGAAAATTGCTTTCAAAATATTCGGACGAATGAAATATTTTTAAGATGCACTAAAAATCTACGCCGTTGGGAAAAGCTTTCTTTCTGAAAATAAACAGCAATACAGCGCCAACAGTAATCGCCGAGTCGGCAACATTAAAAATATATTTAAAGAATTCAATGTGTTTTCCGCCGATGATTGGCCAACTTTCAGGAACCCACCAATCCACCAATGGGAAATGCAGCATATCGACAACACAACCTTTCATAAAATGAGAATATCCTTGCCCAAAGGGTACGAGTTGCGAAACGCCATCGTAATCGATCCATCGCTGTACCGATTCGTCGAAAACTGTTCCAGAATCGAAAATTAATCCATACAACATGCCATCGATTAAGTTTCCGATTGCCCCAGCAAAAATCATTGCCATGGGAATGATGAGGTAGTTCGATGAACCTGCTTTTAGCCATTTTCTAAATAAATACACCATAAAACCAATAAGCACAATACGGATTAAAACCAGTGCGTATTTCCCTAAAAGTCCACCAAACTGAAAACCATATGCCATCCCTGGATTTTCAACAAATGTGAGTTTGAAACCTGGCAAAACGCTAATGCTTTCGCCCAAAGAAAAATGGGTTTTAATGTAAAACTTTGAAGCTTGATCAATCAAAAGAATTAGAAGGGTTACGAATGCTATTTTCTTCATAAAAATTTATATAAACTAAAAATGTACAAAGTTCAATATTCCGTAAAGAACATCAAAACTTTGTACATTGTTGGTTGTAAGGTTACAAATTTATCGCTGCATATTTTTTGCCTCGATACTTAATGTGGCGTGAGGAACTGCTTTTAAACGTTCTTTTGGGATGAGTTTCCCCGTTACTCTACATACGCCGTAGGTTTTGTTTTGGATGCGAATTAAAGCGTGCTTCAAATCGCGAATAAATTTTTCTTGACGTCCTGCAAGAATTGCATTTTGCTCTTTACTCAACGTTTCTGCACCTTCTTCAAAAGCTTTAAAAGTAGGGGAAGTATCATCCGTTCCGTTATTCTGGTCGTTAATAAAACTTTCGTTAATTAACGATAGATCCTTCTCTGCTTTATCTATTTTTTCTTGAATAATTTGCCTAAATTCTTGTAATTCAGCATCGCTGTAGCGTACTCTTTCTTCTGCCATAATCTTAAATGTGTTTTTTGAAGATGTGTTAATCCGGTGATCTCAATCATCGCATCAGCACATTACCACATCATCATTTTTTGTTAATATTTACTTTAAATATAACATCATCGATGTCGATTTCGTTAAAAATTGGAAGTGAATTTACAAATTCTATTTTATCCGACAACACTTCTGCAGCAATATACTGCTCATTGTTGATAAGTTCTTTTCGGAAAGGGGTTTCTTCCTCTAACTGAATTGAAATTCTGTCGGTTAAATCAAAATCGCTTTCTTTTCTCAGATTTTGAATTCTGTTAATGAATTCTCTTGCAATTCCTTCAGATTTTAATTCGTCGGTTATTGTTAAATCAAGCGCAACGGTAAGTTTTCCTTCGCTCGCTACCGTCCAACCAGGAATGTCTTTTGTGAAAATTTCAACGTCATCTGTTGTTATTTCGTAGCCAGAAACGTCAATTTTTCCCTCTTTTTCCAACTGAGCAATTTGTTCGTTGGTAAAGGCAGAAATTTCTCCTGCAACGGTTTTCATATCTTTCCCAAGTTTTGGACCGAGCGCCTTGAAATTTGGTTTAATTTGTTTCACAATTAAATCCGCGGCTTCATCTGCATTGATCAGTTGAAGTTCCTTAACATTTACTTCTTGCTGAATAAGATCGGATACTGCTTTAATTTGACTTTCTGTTTTTGAATCTAAAACAGGAATCATTACTTTTTGTAAAGGTTGACGAACTTTGATGTTTTCTTTCTTTCTTAATGAAAACACCATGGAAGTGATTTGTTGCGCCAAATGTGTTTTTTCTACCAAATCGGTATCAATTAAACTTTCGTTTACCACAGGGAAATCGGATAGGTGAACGCTTTCTGCTGCATCTTTTCTGGTAACCGCATTCAAGTCCTGGAACAATTGATCCATAAAGAATGGCGCAATTGGAGCGGAAAGTTTTGCAACGGTTTCCAAACAAGTGTACAAGGTTTGATATGCAGAAATTTTATCTGCAGAATAATCGCCTTTCCAGAAACGTCTTCTGCATAATCTTACATACCAGTTAGAGAGATTATCATTTACAAACGAATTGATTAGTCGTGCTACTTTTGTGGGTTCGTAATCTTCGTAATTGGCTTTAACTTCTTTAATGAGGAGATTGAGTTCAGATAGAATCCAGCGGTCAATTTCTGGTCTGTTTTCAACTTCTGCTTCGGTGTAATTAAATCCATCAACATTGGCATACAAAGCAAAGAACGAATAGGTGTTGTATAAAGTTCCGAAGAATTTTCTTCTGACTTCATCAATTCCTTCTACGTCAAATTTTAAATTTTCCCAAGGATTTGCGTTGGAAATCATGTACCAACGTGTTGCATCGGGTCCGTATTTGGAAAGCGTTGTAAAAGGATCAACGGCATTTCCCAAACGTTTGGACATTTTTTGTCCGTTTTTGTCAAGAACTAAACCGTTTGAAACTACATTTTTATAGGCAACGGAATCAAAAACGGTTGTCGCGATTGCGTGTAAAGTATAAAACCAACCACGTGTTTGGTCAACTCCTTCTGCGATAAAATCTGCAGGATACGCTTTCTTATCATCAATCAATTCTTTGTTTTCAAAAGGATAATGCAATTGTGCGTAAGGCATTGATCCTGAATCGAACCAAACGTCGATTAAGTCGGTTTCGCGTTTCATTGGTTTTCCACTTTCGGAAACTAAAATCACTTTGTCGACAATATTTTTATGAAGATCAATTTGGTCGTAATTTTCTTCGGCCATATTTCCGATCTCAAAACCTTTGAATGGATTTTCGGTCATGAAGCCTGCGGAGATTGATTTTTCAATTTCGTTGTAGATTTCTTCCACCGATCCGATGATTTTTTCTTCCTTCAAATCTTCTGTTCTCCAAATAGGTAAAGGAATTCCCCAATATCTTGAACGAGAAAGATTCCAATCGTTTACGTTTTCCAGCCAATTGGCAAAACGGCCTTCTCCGGTTGCTTTTGGTTTCCAGTTAATGCCTTTATTCAGTTCTACCAAACGGTCTTTTACGGCTGTCATTTTTACAAACCATGAATCAAGTGGATAGTACAAAACGGGTTTATCGGTTCTCCAGCAATGCGGATAGGAGTGCGAATATTTTTCAACCTTAAATGCTTTATTTTCGGTTTTGAGGAGGATGGCAAGTTCCACATCCCAGGATTTTTCGGGAGCGGTACCGTCGTCGTAATATTCGTTTTTGATGTATTTGCCGGCGAAAAGTTCAGGAACATTTTCTCCTTTAATAAATTTCCCTTGTAGATCTACGAGTGGAACAAGGTTGTCGTTTTCGTCTTTCACCAACATTGGCGGAATTCCTGCTTCTTTGGCAACACGTGCATCATCCGCACCAAAAGTGGGCGCAATGTGAACGATTCCCGTACCATCTTCAGTGGTAACGAAATCTCCTGAAATAACGCGGAATGCATTTTCTGGATTTTCGTCTGGAGCAAACCACGGAACAAGCTGTTGATATTGAATTCCGATCAAATCTTCTCCTTTAAATTCCTTTAAAATTTGATAAGGGATTTTTTTATCGTCTTCTTTGTAGTTATTCAAATCTTCATCGGTGCCTTCTTCATATTTTTTTCCGAAATTTTTCTGCAAAAGAACTTTTGCAAGAATAATGTAAATCGGTTCAAACGTATACTGGTTGAAGGTTTTCACCAAAACATAATCGATATTTTTTCCAACAGCCAATGCGGTGTTAGAAGGCAACGTCCAAGGAGTGGTCGTCCATGCCAGAAAATATACTTTGGGTTGTTGTTTTTCCGAGTCGAATTCTTCCCAATGTAATGCGCCGCCACAGCTTGCGCCAGCAATTTCATCGCTATTGATTTCGGATTCTGGATACGCTATTTTAGAAATTTCTTTCCATGTTGCGCTTGCATTTTCTGGTGCCTTTTTAATTTCAAATTGTGCCACAATGGTGGTATCTGAAACATCGCGATAGGTTCCGGGCTGATTAAGTTCGTGCGAGGAAAGTCCTGTTCCTGCTTTTGGCGAATAGGGTTGTATGGTGTAACCTTTGTACAATAATTTTTTATCGTACAATTGTTTCAGTAGCCACCAAACGGTTTCCATGTATTTGGGTTTGTACGTAATGTACGGATGTTCAAGATCTACCCAATATCCGATTTTTTCGGTAAGGTCGTTCCAAACGTCGGTGTAGCGCATTACGGCTTCGCGGCACGCTTGGTTGTATTCTTCAACGGAAATTTTCTTTCCGATGTCTTCTTTGGTAATGCCGAGTTCTTTTTCAACGCCAAGTTCTACGGGAAGTCCGTGCGTGTCCCAACCTGCTTTCCGAAAGACTTGTTTTCCGTTCTGAGTTTGGAAACGGCAAAAAATATCCTTAATTGCTCTCGCCATCACGTGGTGAATTCCGGGCATTCCGTTAGCAGAAGGTGGACCTTCATAAAAAACAAATTCGGGTTTTCCTTTTCTGTTTTCTACAGATTTTTTAAAGGTTTCGTGATTGTTCCAGAATGCGGTAACTTCTTCAGCAACGCTTACCAGATTTAGATTTTTATATTCGCTAAACTTCTTCATGGGTTGATGATCTCGTTCTTAAAAATTAAGTGTGCGAATATACGGATTTTTCAGCATAAATAATATGCTTTTTGGTGGGTTAATCGTAGTTTAATATCTGAATTTCAATGGAATTTGTACATAAAAAAAGCAGCCATTTCGGCTGCGGTAAAATTATTCTATTGAATGTTGGTTTATGCATGTGCAATTCTTGGGTACCAAACGGTGCACATTATACCTTCGCTGGCTTTTGTTGGATGCGAGCAATTTACAGTTTGGAATTTTTTGCATTTCAAACAATCATCATCGTTATGCATCACTGGTTTAAAAGTGTATGCTTGACATACTTGGTTCTCGCTAACCACAATTTCCTGTTTGCTGCAAATTTGTCCATTGACGAAATGTTCGCAATTCGCACAGCATTTTGCTAATTGTATTTCCATGTCTTTTATTTTTAGATTGTACTCAAAGGTAGTTTTAAAAATACTAATAATGAGTTTAAATAACTGATTTTCAAATATTTGTATTTAGAATATTTAAAGATTTTTGAAAATAAAAAACCTCTTCGCGAAATACGAAGAGGTTCCCTTTAAATAAAACAAATCCCTTTTCTTGAATATTTTAAAACGAAAAGTTTAGTCGTGCAAATACATATCTTCCATTCAGGCCAAATTGAGCGGTTGATCGTGAGTAAACAAATTGATCGTTGTTGGATGAAGCTGGTAGATTTTTGGTAGGGTAGATATCGAAGATATTGTTAACCCCCAATGTTAGACCAACTGCACTTGTAAATTGATACGCTAATGATACATCGGTGATAATTTTATCTCCAATTTTTTGATGTTCGTGCATATCAACCACACCATCTCCATTTACGTCAATATTGTCAGGAGCAGTAACTTCGCCATAGTACGAATTTCTGAGGTAGAAAGATGCATCTTTCCAAGTTAGGTTATGGGAAAGTGTTGCTTTTGTTCGTGGCAAAGCTTCTTCTAAATAAATTCTTGCGCTTTCAGAAAAATAGGTGTTTACCAAATTGTCGTTTTGCAATAAACCACTAGAATGTACATTACCTACTTTTTTAGTTTTGTTGAGGTTGATGGCAAAATTGTTTTCTAAAGTAAAATTCGTAAAGTTTGCATGATGTGATGCTACAAAGTCAATTCCTTTTGTTTCTGTATCGATTGCATTTGCGAAAAATTGTGCTGCATTAACCCCTTCTGCATCGAAAATTGCTTGTGCTTCGCTAGAAACGGAAGCTCTTGAGAACTGACTTGTAAGTACAACTCTGTCGTCAATTCTGGTGAAATATCCATCAACTGTAAATGCAAGATTTGCAGAAGGAACTCTATAGGTGAAACCAGCACTTACGGATTTTGATGTTTCCTGCTTTAAACTTGGTATACCAAGAAGATTTGCTAATTGGGAATCGTTGCTGAAGGTTCCTACCTCAAGAAGTTGTCCGTTGGTAAATAATGTTGAGGTTTGATTAAAATAAATTTGTTGAATGGACGGAGCGCGGAATCCTGTTGAACCTGCAAAACGGAAATTAAGGTTTTTCGCCAGTTTAATTCGTGAAGCCAACTTGTAGTTAAAGGTTGAGCCAAAGTCAGAATAGTTTTCATAACGTAATGCTGCGTCTACCAATAGCCAATCGGTAAAATTGAATTCCACATCTGCGTAGGCAGCTACCGAGTTTCTATTTTTGTTTATCGCATTATCCGGTTGAAAGCCACCAAAAACTTGTGATCCTCCCGGAAGGGTATTTCCAAAAAAGTCTGTTGGGCGAAGGGTGTTTCCTGTCCACAAATTGCCATCAACGTCGTAAGTGGAATATGATGCTTCTTCGCCAGCAATAATTTGATAATTTTCATGGCGTTGTTCACCACCAAAAGCCACGTTAATGCCTTCTAACACATCAAAGTTTTTATTAATATCAAGGTTGATTGTGTTTTGTGAGAACTGAAGGCCACCCGCTTTAAAAGTATCTGGTGTAGCAAATCTTAAGGAGGTATTTCCTGTGTTTTTAATGGTGTAATCAAAAGAGTTTTGTCCGAAAGTATTGCTCAAGTCAACATTCCAATCTCCAAGTTTCCCTTTAATTCCTGCAGATAAAGATACATCTTGAATGTTGGTTCCTATTGTTGGAAGATATCCGTTAATGTGTAAACCCGTAAAAGTTCTGCTTTGGTTTGGTCTTCTATAAAAACCACCAGAAGATCCGCTTCTATAACTATAACCTCCAAATGAATATACTTTCCAATTGTCGCTTACCGGAACTTCAATGTTTGCGAAAAGCTGATGGTTGTTCAGTTTGGATTGTCCAACACTCATGTTGAAATCCTTTCTACTTAGTCCTCGATACGCCAATTCCTGATCGGTAACATTTTGACCTAAAAGTCCTTGCAGAGCTGATATCGTGGTGGCACCTTGAATTTGACTTTGGAAATCTCCCGAGAAATAGCTTACGTTTTGTGCGTATTGGTGGATATAATCAACGAGTTGTTGCGAATTCGTTGTGGTATTAATATTGGTAAAAAGAGAAGATAAATTTACGCCATCTTCAATTGCGCGTTGTTCAATGGCATTGTATGCGTTAAAAATATTTCCGCTTTCAGTTCCAGCTCTGTAAGTAGGATTACGAAACTGAGAGCTCCAAGTTAGGTTGTAGAAGCCGCCTCGTTTTCCTATTTTATTTCCGTAGTTTAAATCAACTTGAATGTTTTGTCCATCAAAATCTCCAGTATGATCGTTTGCGGTCGGCGTTAGGTTTCCGCCATAAGTTAATTGTCCTCTAAATTTGCCGGTATCTCTTTTTAAACCAACATTAATCACTCCCGCAATTGCATCGGAACCGTATTGTGCTGAAGCACCATCGCGCAAAACTTCAATATTGCTTACTGCAAACGAAGGAATTGCATTTAAATCTGTTCCAACGGAACCTCTTCCTGGTGTTCCATTTACATTCACTAATGCAGAAGTATGTCTTCTTTTTCCGTTCACCAATACTAAAACTTGATCGGGTCCTAAACCGCGAAGCTGAGCAGGATCTGAATGGTCGGTTCCATCTGCATTCGTTTGTACAACTGAAGTGAAAGATGGAGCGATGATGTTAAGGATTTGGTTAAGGTTTGTTTGCGGAACTACCTTTGCTTCTTTATTTAAATTGAAAACATCCACAGGTACAGGACTGTCGGTTTTCGTTCTTGCGCCACTTCGTGATCCTAAGATCACCGTTTCTTCAATCGTTGTTGTTTTGGTAGAATCCGTTTGTTGGGCAAAAGCATTGCTCAATCCGAGTCCCGAAAAGAATAATGCGGCAATAAGTTGTTTTTGTTTGTTCATATTTTTAAATTTTTATTCCAAAGTAAAAGCCCTGTTGTCAACAGGGCTCTATTATATTCAATTATTTATTTTTTCTAAATAACACAAGAGTCCCTTATGATGCTGTGCATACAGGCCATCATTGCTGTAATTGTACAAGAATTTTTATAGAAGGAAATCATGTTTGTTATCGTTAGTCTACCGCAAAAGTAGACTAAAGGAAATTTCTAGCCAAAATATTTTAACACAAATTTAAGAAAGATATGTTAATTGTTTGATTTTCATTATATTATTTTTTTAACTCTTTTAAATGGATTCATAAAAAGAATTGTTATTTGAGTTAGAATCTTTTTTAAAGCGCTTTCTTCAATTTCATTTAATGGTATTGGAAGGTTTTTGGGTTAGTTGAACTAATTATTCTAATGATCACTTCTATTTTCATCTTTAGTATTATATGATGATTGTGAAATTTGCATTTAATACATTAATAATCAGTGGTTAAGACTTTAATTAATTGAAATTAAATTTTCGATTCTTTATTTAAAAAGCAGGAATAATAAAAAAGTTTCTACTTTTGCAAGAAATTTTTTCCGGTATGTCCAAAAATCTTGTTATCGTAGAGTCACCAGCAAAAGCAAAAACCATCCAGAAATATTTGGGGAAGGATTTCGAAGTGAAATCCAGCTTCGGGCATATTCGGGATTTGCCCAAAAAAGGAATGGGAATTAATCTGGAAACTTTTACACCCGATTATGAAGTGTCTCCAGACAAGAAAAAAATTGTTACCGAACTGAAAGCGGCAGTTAAAAAAGCAGATACTGTTTGGCTGGCTTCCGATGAGGACCGCGAAGGGGAAGCAATTGCTTGGCATCTTGCACAAGAACTCAAATTGAAAGATGAAAATACCAGAAGAATTGTTTTTCACGAGATAACTAAAAATGCAATTCTGAAAGCTGTAGAAAATCCGCGAAAAATTGATCAGAATCTTGTGAATGCACAACAAGCTCGACGTGTTTTGGATCGAATTGTAGGTTTTGAAATGTCGCCCATTCTTTGGAAAAAAATTAAAACTGGTCTTTCCGCTGGGCGAGTTCAATCGGTAGCGGTTCGTTTAATCGTTGAGCGTGAAAAGGAAATTCGTGCCTTTCAAGCCAAAGCATCTTATAAAGTAGAAGGCATTTTTCAAAATTCCAACAATCAAGATATTGCTGCGAAACTGAAAAAAGATTTTTTGAAAGAATCCGAGGCAGAACAGTTTTTGGAACAATCGAAATCTACAGAGTTTAAAGTTTTAAATGTTGAAACAAAACCTGGAACAAGAAGTGCTTCTGCACCTTTTACCACTTCCACGCTTCAGCAAGAAGCGTCCAATAAATTGGGTTACGGCGTAACTACAACAATGCGCGTTGCGCAGCGATTGTACGAAGAAGGTTTTATTACGTATATGAGAACCGACTCGGTAAATCTTTCTCAGGAAGCAATTAATGGAGCAAAAGCGCATATTCTTTCAGAATATGGTGAAAATTACTCGAAGCCGAGAAATTACACCACGAAATCAGCTTCTGCACAGGAAGCGCACGAAGCGATTCGACCTACAGATTTCTCCGTAAAATCAATCTCTGATGTACAATTGAACAGATTGTATCAGCTTATTTATAAAAGAACTTTGGCATCCCAAATGGAAAATGCTAAAATTGAAAAAACCGTAATTGAAATCGGTAATTCAAATTTGCCTCAATCATTTGAAGCACAAGGTGAAGTAATTATTTTCGATGGTTTCTTGAAGGTGTACGAAGTTACTCGTGAAGATGATGATGAAGACAACAACGAAAAACTTCTACCAAAAGTAAAAATTGGTGAAGTTCTTTCGTACAAGAAAATTACCGCAACAGAAAAGTTCACAAAACCTTCAGCGCGATTTACCGAAGCGGGCTTAGTGCGAAAGCTTGAGGAATTAGGTATTGGTCGACCTTCAACGTATGCGCCAACCATTCAAACCATTCAAAATCGTGAATATGTAGATAAACGCGAAATTCTACCACAGGAAAGAGAAATTGTGAAAATGACGCTGGGAAAAAGTGGTGTGAAAAAAGAAGTTTTATCTGAAAAATTTGGCGGTGACAAAAATAAATTTGTACCGACTGATATTGGTGAAGTTGTAAATGATTTCTTAGTGAATAACTTCAACGAAATTCTCGATTACGGTTTTACTGCGAGAGTGGAAGAAGGATTCGATGAAATCGCAGATGGAAAAGAAAAATGGAAAGAAATGATTACGGATTTCTATTCAAAATTTCGTCCAAGAATTGAAGATGTTGAAGAAAATGCCAATCGTGCCACCGGTGAAAGAATTCTAGGAACCGATCCGAAAACAGGCAAGAATATTCATGTTCGCATCGGAAGATTTGGTCCTATGGTGCAAATTGGCGAATCTGATGATGAAGAAAAACCAACCTTTGCCAGCTTGCTTCCCAATCAGAATATTGCCACAATTACGCTGGAGGAAGCATTGGATTTGTTTAAAATTCCTTTTGATTTGAAAGAATATGAAGGCCAAACCGTTACAATTGGCGTTGGTCGATTTGGTCCTTATGTAAAATTTGGCGAAACCTTTATTTCCCTTCCGAAAGGAACCGATCCTTTTTCTGTAGATCAAGATTTGGCAGAAGAAATTATTCGAGAAAAACAAAAAGCCGATGCTCCAATTGCAAGTTTCAAAGGGGAACCCGTAACAAAAGGAGTTGGCAGATTTGGTCCATTTATTAAATATCAAAGTTTATTTATCAACGTCCCAAAGAAATATGATTTTGACAATCTTTCTCAAAACGACATCAACGAATTGATTGAAGCGAAACTCGAAAAAGAAGCAAATCGATATATTCAACAATGGGAAAAAGAAAAAATTGCACTGGAAAATGGACGTTGGGGACCTTTCATCCGTTTCAAAAAAGCAATGATTAAACTTCCTAAAAAAGAAAATGGCGAAAAATATACGGCAGAAGATTTAAAAGATGTTTCTTTGGATGAGGTAAAAAAATGGATTACCGCCGAAGATAAAAATGCTTTTAAAGAAACGAAAAAAGCGGCCGCCAAAAAGCCCGCGGCGAAAAAGAAAGCTGCACCTAAAAAGAAATAATATTCAAATTCAGTACAACAACCATCGCATTTCGCGGTGGTTTTTTTGTTATCACTTTAAATTTATAATTGATAAAAATAGAATAACGATTGTGTTTGATTAAAATATGTAGAAGAAAATTATCTGCAGTAACACAGATTCCAAGCGTTTTTGTGCGATATTTTTAATATTTTTGAAACCTTAAATATCCATTTCATATAATGAATCTCGAAGATCTGTTCATTGCACCACAAGCAATTTCTACTGAAAAATGGCAACTCGGAAATATCATCAAACCTCACCTTGTAGAACATGGTATTGCGCTGATTTTTGTTTCTGATTTTAGAGGCGCAAATGGCGATTCGGAAGCGAAGGATTTTCGCTCCATTCGTGAAGCATTTTACCAACTCTCAAAATTGGATTTTGATCTTCCCATTTGTGATTTGGGAGATTTAATTTCGGGAAAAACACTTCAAGATTCTCATTACATCCTTCAGGAAATTTTATCGCTTTGTCATTACAAAAATACAATTCCGGTTGTTATTGGGGGAAGCAGCGATTTTTCATATTCGCTTTTTGCTGCGCTTAATTTTCATCATAAAAACCTTACGTATACGCATATTGCACCGGAAATTTCGCTTTCAGCAGAAGGAGAAGAAATTTCGGAAGATAATTTTTTAAGCAGAATTTTTAGCACGAAAAATTTTAGCATTAAGAATTTTCATTTACTAGGTTATCAGAAACATTTAAACGAAACCGATTCGGTGAAACTGATTAAAGAAGTTAATTTTGATATTGTGCGTTTGGCGGATATGATGAATTCTACAGAACGTACAGAACCATTTTTTCGGAAAGCCGATTTGGTAACGGTGAATTGTGATGCGGTTGAAAGTTTTAGCGAAGCATTCTCAATTCATCCACAAGTTAACGGATTGAATCGTAGGGAAATTTGTGCATATATGAAAGAAGTGGG
>JAFAGO010000003.1 GCA_023422635.1 Bacteroidota bacterium | reverse complement strand
GCATATTTTATTCTCATCGACTTAAATTTTGGCAAAAAAAAAAAAAAAAAAAAAAGGAATAAAAAAAGCATTGTCAGATTGAAATATTCTAACAATGCTTGAATTTAAAAAGTGAAAACACTTTTATTTTTCCTTAGATGCCTGCATTGGATTCAGTTGTCCGCTCGCAGCACCTCTGCTTTTATTTTGGTTAGCTTTGAAGACTTTAAAAGAATTATTGCTTTGTTCAATTTCTCCCCAAAAGTTATTCGATTCGTCAATATCTGCAGTTTCACGCATGGGATCGAGCTGAATTGATTTTAATTTTTTATCAAAATAATAGGTTAGTGAAACATTTTGTTCATCTTTTCTCCAAACTTGCGCCGCGATTTTATCGTGAAGTTTTGAACCATCTTCGAAAGTAAATTCCAAAATAATAGGCATCACCATTCCTCCTTTATTTTTAAAATCGATTTGATAGGCGCGGATATTTTGAAAACGCTTTTTCTCGGCTTCGGATAACGATTGCGGAACATCTTGTTTTTGAATCCTTTCTTTCAGCGTATCTACTTTTTCCATTCCGCGTGCATATCGCCAATAGAAATCGCGGGTTTCTTTATCAATATCGGTATAAAATGTAATGCTTTTATCTTCCCGATTTCTCACTTTAGAAATATCTTCAAAGTCATTCAACAAAGGCGAATCCAGTTTATATTTTAAATCTCGTTCACCTTTTGTATCCAACGAAAAATCTGGATTTGCAACGGTAACCTTTTCAATTGAAATATCCACAGGATCAATCCCATAGAACCAGCCACGCCAAAACCAATCCAAATTTTCCGCGCTTGCATCATTCATGGTTCTAAAAAAATCCGCAGGTTCAGGATGTCGAAACGCCCAACGTTTTGAATAAGTTTTAAAAGCTTTATCAAAAAGAGGCCTTCCCATAATGGTTTCGCGAAGAATATTTAAACCTGTTGCCGGCTTCGCATAAGCGTTTGGACCGAATTGAATAATGTTTTCTGAATTTACCATAATAGGTTCCAATTGATTTTTTGGAAGCTTCATGTAATCGGTAATCAAATACGCTGGTCCTCTGCGAGAAGGAAATTTATTATCCCAAAGTTGCTCGGTAAGAAATTCCACAAAAGTATTCAAACCTTCATCCATCCAACTCCATTGGCGTTCATCGGAATTGATGATCATTGGGAAGAAATTATGGCCCACTTCATGAATAATCACGCCAATCATTCCATTTTTAATCGCTTCAGAATAGGTTCCATCTTTTTCGGTTCTTCCGTAATTAAAACAAATCATAGGATACTCCATTCCGTTTGCAGCTTCAACAGATTGTGCAACGGGATAGGGATAAGGAATGGTAAATTCTGAATACGTTTTAATGGTATGTGCAACCACTTTCGTGGAAAATTTTCGGTAAAGATGATACGATTCCTTAGGATAAAAACTCATCGCCATCACCTGATTATTATTCTCAGGAATTACCGTTTTCATGGCATCCCAAATGTATTTTCGTGAAGAAGTCCAAGCGAAATCTCGAACATTATCCGCCTTAAACAACCACGTTTTTCTGGTTTTTGATTTTGTTTTTTCTGCTTTTATAGCTTCATTCAGGGTAACAATTTCAACAGGTTCAGTTGCATTTTGAGCTTTCTTGTATCTAGCCAATTGCGTTGCAGATAAAACCGATTCGTAATTTTGACATTCACCTGTTGCAGCAACCATATGATCAGCAGGAACGTTGATTTCTACTTCGTAATTTCCAAATGCCAACGCAAATTCTCCTCTGCCCGTAAACTGATTATTTTGCCAACCTTTAAAATCGCTGTACACGCACATTCTAGGAAACCATTGCGTAATTGTGAACAGATAATTTCCATCTTCTGGAAAAAACTCATATCCTCCTCTTCCACCTTGCGTCATGCGATTAACAAGGTTGTAATTCCAATCAATCGTAAAGGTAATATGCTCTTTGCTTTTCAACACTTGAGGCAAATCGATTCTCATCATTGTTTTATTGATGATGAACGGAAGTGCGCGACCAGAAGAATTGGTTACTTTTTCGATCGCTACACCATATTTATTTTCCTGTTGTGGAAGTTGAGTGATTTTGAGGTCCTCGGCATTTTCAGTTTTAGGAATTGTTGATGAAATTCCGTATCCCGCATTATTGATGGAAGAATGTTGATTTTCATCCAATTGAAGCCACAAATATTCCAAATCATCGGGAGAATTATTGTAATAAGTAATGGTTTCTGAACCTTTCAAATTCAATTGATCTTCATCCAAATAGGCTTTAATTTTATAATCGGCTTTTTGCTGCCAATATTCGTGCCCAGGCGCACCAGAAGCAGTTCTATACGAATTTGGCGTCGGAAGAATGGTTCCGAGCTGCTCGAATTTATTGCCATGATTACTTTCGGGATTATTTTGAATGTTTTGCGAATATGCCAATACCGAACATAGTAAAAGTCCTAAAAACTTCCATTTCATTTTCTCCAAAAATTTTGATTGATTGATTTAATTTGGTAACAAATGTAACAAAACGCTATTAAAATCAACTAAAAATTGCGAATTTAACATTCATAAAAGCGGAAAACGTTCTAAACTCATTTTCAATGCAAGTGCAAAAACGGATGATGAAAGAAACAAAACCCAATCTTTCCTGCTGACTTTAAAAACCGATAATGCAAAGAAGAAGACTACTAAAAGCGCCATCACCACTACGATTTGCCCCAACTCCAAACCCATATTAAATCCCAATAAAGGAAGAAAAATACTTTGTTCTTTTGCCAACATCATTCTTGCCGTATTGGCAAATCCCATCCCGTGAATCAGTCCAAAAAACAACGCGAGATAATAATTCATTTTTACCAAGGTTTTTTGATGATTTCGCATAAGAATGTTATCCAAAGCAGTTAGCACGATGGTAAGCGGAATTAAAAATTCTACCCAAGCCGAAGGCACGCGCAAAATATCAAAACTGCTTAACATTAAAGTAATGGAATGCCCAATGGTAAATGCTGTTATAATGATTAAAAGCGATTTCCAGTCTTTATACGAATACGCTGCTACCAACGCCAAAACAAAAAGTTGATGGTCCAATGCATCTAATGAAATAATATGTTCCCAACCGAGATGTAAATAGAATAAAAAATCTTGCATTTATCGAATATTTATAAAGCTGCGATGATACAAAATTTATTTTAACTTTGTTTACAATTGAACTCTCGAAATGCATTTTAAAACGTGAAAATGCATAAAATCCTTAATCAGTAAAAAGCGTAAAACAAAATGAAATTAAGCTATAAAATATTTATAATCAGCTTACTGCTAATTTCTGCAAGTACAATTTATTCCTTTACAGCACATCCCTATCATGTTGGTTCTGTTGAATTTAACTTCAACCCAAAGTCGAAAACTTTTGAAATTACGGGAAAGTTTTTTATGGACGATTTAGAAAATGCACTCAATAAAAAATTTGGTAAAAATGTTCATTTTTTAGATTCCAAATACAAAGAAGAGTTGAATAAAGAACTTTCCCAATATGCCATCGAACATCTTAAAATGAAAATCAACAATAAGATGGCGAAAATACAGTACATCGGCTATCAGGAAGATCAAGAAAGTGTACAATTATTTTTAGAAACCGAACCCATCGAAAATCCTAAAAAGGTAGAAGTTTCTGCCAGTTTTTTATACAATCTTTTTGATGACCAAATGAACATCATCCATATTATCGTGAATGGAAACCGAAAAAGCGACCGTGTACTTTTTCCAGATCGATATCTTTATCAGCAATTTTAAAGCGATAATCAATAAAAAAATTCCACTTCTTTTTCAACTGCTTTCATTATTAGGGGACTTTTTCTTGATTTTTTTATTTTGGGTTTTTGCGGGATTTTTTTTCACTGCATGCTTCTCTAATATTTCTTTTTTAGAGTCCCTATGTTTTTATTTATTTACTGTATTTTATATGGTAAAGATTATCAAAAGAAAAAAAGTGTAAAATCTATATTATTTTAATTCTTGCCGCAATACTTTCTTTTCTATGAGACGTCTAATATGCCCTTACTATGAATAGGATGGAGCAATTAATCGTTTATCGATTGGGCGACTAAGATCATTTATACACAAAAGTAAATACCGAGAGTGATAAGACGAAGACTTATCATTTTTTTAAAACATAGGTTTGAGCAAACGTAAACAATTCAGGAAAAAAAATATCGTAATGTGTTTTTAACTTCGTTTTATTTTCTAAAAATAATGGAAAAACATCAATAGAATCATCTAAGTATTTCGCTTTTCTAACCACATTTTTCAAACTAAATTGAATGCCCCAATCTTTTCTATAATTTAAAAGCCAATTGTCTTTCTCCATATGATAGAGGACTTTCTTAAAATTTTCAGGCAAATATTGCTCATGCTTCCATAAGACGTCATACGTTTTCTCTGCATGTAATTTCAATTCATTTTCACGAAGAGAGTGCGCAACAAAATAATCAAGCGAAACATCTACGAATGCGCCGGCGTACAACCTAACGAGCGGTTGAAAAACCTTCTTCGCTTTTGAAATTTCCGGATGCGAATCGGTAAAACTATCAATCGCCCGATGAAGTGCGATCCCATTTTGAATTTCCTCGGGAAAACTAGCTCTATCCCTATTTTTAATGTAATCAGCAATCATATTTCCCACGAGCTGGCCATCGGAAAACGATAATAGAGAATGCGCTAGATAGTTCAAATGCTATAATTTTAAGTAATTAATTTTGTTGAATTTAAAAAAGTCTTTCGGCAAAATCTTCAATTTTACTTACTTCTTCAATTTTAATTCCGTATTGCTTTTTGGGAATTTTATTCAGGTTCGAAACAAAAATCTTTTCATAACCTAGCTTTTCAGCTTCTGTAATTCGTTGTTCGATTTGGGCAACGGGACGAATTTCTCCACTCAAACCAATTTCACCAGCAAAACAAAAATGTTCGGAAATGGCAAAATCTTCATTACTCGATAAAATTGAGGCAACAACCGCCAAATCCAAAGCAGGATCATCCGTTTTAATTCCACCCGTAATATTCAAAAAAACATCTTTTGCACCCAACTGAAAACCTGCTCTTTTTTCCAAAACCGCCAGGAGCATATTTAATCTTTTTGCATCAAAACCCGTCGAACTTCTTTGCGGAGTTCCGTAAACCGCAGTGGAAACTAAGGCTTGAATTTCCAACAGCATTGGGCGATTTCCTTCCAATGTTACGGCAATAGAATTCCCAGAAAGTTCTTCAAATTTTTTAGTGATAAGAATTTGCGATGGATTTTTAATTTCTTTTAAACCTTGCGAAATCATTTCGTAAATACCGATTTCTGAAGTGGAACCAAAACGATTTTTATTCGCCCGTAACAACCGAAATAAGTGATTTCGATCGCCATCAAAATTCAAAACAACATCCACCATATGTTCCAAGACTTTCGGTCCAGCAATTTGTCCATCCTTTGTAATATGACCCACTAAAAACACCGGAACATTATTTTCTTTGGCATATTTAATAATCTCATTCGAACATTCTCGAATTTGCGAAACCGAACCGGGAGAGCTTTCAATTAAAGATGATTGCAACGTTTGAATGGAATCGATAATAACAAAATCGGGCTGTAACTTTTGCGCTTCATGAAGAATTTTTTCAACGGATGTTTCTGTAAAAAGAAAGCATTCCGGATTTTGAAGTTCGGTTAATCGATCTGCTCTCATTTTAATTTGCGAAGCCGATTCTTCCCCTGAAACATACAGGATTTTTCTCTTCATTTTCAAGGCCAATTGCAGCAATAAAGTAGACTTACCGATACCTGGTTCTCCACCGATCAACGTAACGGAACCCAAAACAATTCCACCACCTAAAACACGATTAAGTTCTTCAGAAGGCGTTTTAATGCGCGGTTCTTCATTGGTTTCAACCTCAATAATATTAATGATATGCTGCTTGGATTTTGAAACTGAAGATTTAGAAGTTGATTTTTCTACCACTTCTTCCACTAACGTATTCCATTCGCCACAATTTTTACACTGCCCGTGCCATTGCGAATATTGCGCACCACAATTCTGACAGAAATAAACGGTTTTAAGTTTTGCCATACTGCGAATTTGATGATTTTTTATCAAATTGTAAGCATCCAACGATTTCTATTTCCTGATATTCAATAGGAATATTTTATCATAAATATAATATTAATTTACAAAATCAACCATAATTCCATATACCATTACAATAATCAAAAAGTAATGTGAAAATATAAAAATTTGAAAAGTAAAATTTCGTCATTTCATTAAAAGTTCTTACTTTTGCCACTTCAAAAAACGACCAACCATTCTCTAATTATTACAGGATAATTGAAGTAAATATCCGATGAAGAATGAAAAAAATTGACGTAGATAAATAGATGAATGAGTGAAGATTGACCATCGGAATTTTTCAAAATGAGTGTATGCAAATAAAAAATTGTGTTAAAGAATTTTGAAGAGTCGTAAAAATCAAACTCCCTTTCTACCCTTTACGTTTAGTTATCCGTATTTGAAAAGAATTAAGTGCAGCAACATCCTTTGTTTTTAGAAAAGAATTTTCCCTCCATTTTTAAAAAGAAAATGGTTTGGATTTTCATTTTTTCTTTTCTTGGCGTTTTTGCCAATGCACAAATTCACATTAAGGGCGACGCGGAAATTTTTCTTACTGGCGACGCTGTTTTGACAGTTGAATCGGAAGATTGAATATCGGAATCACAGTCAATTTCGAGGAAAGAGAAAATCCACATCGCGGAAAACGCATCTTTACAGCAAGTTACAAACGGCTTACAAAAAGCTTCATCAAAAAAGCATTCTCACTTCAATAAAAAGAGCACTAAAAAAGCCATTTCCGAAGATTCCAATTCAGAGATAAAACTTACCGCTAAAAATTGTGCTACTTTAAAAGATATTCGAAGTTGCGACTTTCAATTTGATACTTTTAGCCTTGAGAAAAAAAGTACATCCGCATTTCAAGATGTAAAAAAACAAAATCCCGCTAAAAGTTCTCCTAATTACATTTTTACTTTTGCACTATTTTTCACTGGAATAACAGCAATTAATCCTTCTGCGAAGAAGATTAATGATGTTTTTCTAAGGAAATTACAAATTCGTCCTCTGCCTAGTAATTTCATTTAAATAGAATTCATCAACTCACTTTTCATGAAGCACTTTCTGTATACATTTTCAGAGAGTTGCCTTCTAAACATCTGTCGTTACACTAACAAAATTCAATTAATGATTAATAAACTTTTTACGTTTGTGATGTTTGCCATTGCACTATCTTCGGCAACCATTCTACAAGCGCAATGCAGCAACTGCGATATCACAATAAACAGTACAAATGGTAATACTTTAACGCTAGAATCGGGAAAAATTCATTGTGTAAATGGCACAATTAATTACGACAATATTTCTTTAGCCGACAATGCAACGATTTGTATTCCTGCTGGCTCTAAACTTACAATTAAAAATAATATTGAAAATAATACCGCTTCGTATACCGTAAATTTTGAAATTCATGGAGAACTGGAATTTTCGAATGCGCGGTTTAACTCCAACATCAATATGAACATTTATGATGGTGGAAAATATACATCAAGTGGCGTAACTGGATTTTCAGGATCAAATATCAATATCAACAACCAAGGTGGAACATTTTATGCTGATGGTTTCGATTTAAACGGAAATTCAGCGAAGGTAAAAATCACGAATGGCTCATCGGCGGTATTTTCAACGGGACATGAAAATATTTCAGGAAGTGTTAAAGTGTATGTGGATAACCAAGGAACATTCAATATGAGCTCTCAGCTTAGTTTAACGAGCAACAGCTATTATTCCAATTGTGGCACTTTGAATACTGCAAGTATAAATCTACAAGGCGGTACCATTTATAATACCAAGAACATGACTATTAATGGTTCATTAGATGGTTCAGGAAACATCTACAACTATGGAACTTTTACGGTTAACATTCTTTCTGGCGGAGAAAAGACCTTTTATAATACAGGTAGCGTTGTGGTAACAGGAAATACATTATCCGACATTACCGTTTATGGACCAAAAGATTTACCTAATTATGGAGAATTTAAATGGAGCGGCGCTACTGGTGTAAATAATTTTATCGTTAATGGGAACCAACTTTTTACCAATTCCAATGGAACATCTTCTCTGCAAGCGATGTTTACCAATAGTAACGCTTTAAAACCTCAAGCAAACTCTAACATTGCATGGTCAAATTGTGAATCTTGCGTTGTAAATACTACACCATCGTATTGTATTGATTCCGAAACGGGAAAACCTCAGCAGCAAATTCCAAATGTTGATTATTGCGATCAAATCACCCCTCCTAACGGATTATGGCCAGTTGATAAAAACGGAAATGTACAAACCGATTCTTTTGCGAAACAATTGTTATTCTTTAACTTTAAAGATGGGCAACTCGATAAAAACACGAAGAATCTTTCACCAGATCCCATCACCGTTAATGGGATTACCTACACTGCGAAAATATCTGATTTTAATGAAGGTGTAGGAACAAATGTTAATATGATTTTTAAAGGAGAAAGCCTAGGAAATACAAGTTGGAGAGCAGATCTCAATCAAATGATCGGCAACCATTTGGACATTCCGAATTTTAATGAAGTACTTTATAAAACAGCCGATAACATCGGTGGAAGCGCCACAGCTCCGGTTACTTCTACCTTAAAAATCACCGTTACAGCAACCAAAGCGGGCGTTAATAATATTCCCATTACCGTTGCAGTATTTGATGCTGAAACAACCAGTCAAGAAAACTCGGAAAAATTAGCGTTTACCACGAGTGGACAAGCATTCACTATTTTAAAATCTTTTGGATCCGGAAACCCTGATGATTCTTTTAAAGTTAGTGGAAAAAAAGTAACCTATATTGACACGCAGAAACATCCATTAAATGCAATTTTCACCACTGATGGCAACAATAGTATTGTTTTAAATACAGAAATTAACACAAAAAGAAGAACGCAACAAGGTTTAGGTTTTGCAGTTCGTTTACCATGCCCGATTGTAGCGGTAAACGATGTTAAAGAAGTAATGGCGATTGATGGTGCTATCAGCTTTTCGATTTTGAGCAATGATCATTATGGAGAAAATGGAAGCAGTGTGGACAGCTCAAATGTTGATGTTGTACTTTTCGGAGGAACACAAGGTTCTAATGTTTCTAGTGACAGAAAAACACTTACCGTTCCTGGCGAGGGAGTTTGGAGTTACAATGACAACGGAATGATCACCTTTATACCAGAAACAGGATTCACCAAGGCGCCAACAAGCATCAACTACACTATTATTGACAAAGTAAGTTTTGTAGAAGCTACTGCACAGATTAGCATTACAATTGGTTATTGCTACAAACTTCCACAAACCAATTCGGAGGTTACAATACCGATACTTCACGGAATCACCGCCTTAAACAGAGCGAATAGCAAAAACGGCAATTGGCCGTCTGTACGCCAAAGCGGATGGACTGTTTTAGAAGCGAAAACAAAAGGTTTTGTAATAAATCGCGTAGCATTCGATCCAGCAAATGGCAATCCACAAGATATTCCAGCAGCGAATTTTGTTGAAGGAATGATGGTTTACGACACCACCAACCATTGTTTAAAAATCTATGATGGTGAAAAATGGGGTTGCCTTTCCACACAAACTTGTCCGAATAATTAAATTTAAATCTGAAAAAAAATGAAAAATAGCATCATTATAGCCCTCCTCGTTTTATCGTTTAACGCAAAAGCGCAAGTGGCAATAGGCAAAAATTCCATTACCAACACATCGGTATCCTTGGAATTTGGCGACTACGACAATGCAAATGGTAAAGGAATTATTCTCCCTTGGGTGGACAATCAATCCGTAGTTACTGGCGCTGTGGAAGGAACCTTAGTATTTGATACGAACGATACCATTGTGAAATATAAAACAGACAATAACCAATGGACGGAACTATCGAAAAACGAAACATCCGTTATTGACGGAGTTTCTACAGATACAAAAGGAAAAGTTAATTTCGAAATTCAGAAAGAACTATCCGATCACGCAAACGCAAAAGTGGGCATTGGTCAGCCAACGGAAACTCCAGGAATTTTAGTGCTTGAAGACGCAAACAAAGCAATGATTCTTCCCAAAGTTCCAGAACCGCATAAAAACATCGTAAATCCTGAACCAGGAACAATTGTTTACGATACTACCAATCATATGGTTGCTGTTTTTAATGGTACTGTATGGTCTTTTTGGAAACCCTAAGGAAAAGGCAATTCAATAAAATAAAGAAGCCGTCTCATACCATGAGACGGTTTTTTTTTCATTACACTTTCTGCTGTTTTATAATAACATTTTTGGCAAGTGTAGAGAAAAAACCTCCCAAAAGAAAGCCAACCAACGCCCCAAAAATAATGTCCATAGGAAAATGAACGCCCAAATAAATTCTACTGTAAGAAACAACTGCCGCCCAAAAAAGCAGAAAAAAAGGAAGGAATTTCAACTTATCTTTCAACATGTAACTCATAAAAGTGGCAATGAAAAACGTATTGGAAGCGTGTGCAGAATAAAAGCCAAATGATCCTCCACATTTTACAATGCGCATGATACTGTGAAGTTCAGGATCGTGACAAGGCCTTAACCGCGCAACACCATATTTGAAAATTCCAGAAAGTTGATCGGAAACGGTAACTCCCAATGCGATAAAAATCAACATATAAATCACCGATTTCCATGGGTAATTTTTAAAAAGTAAATACAAGAAAATTACGTAAAGTGGAACCCAAATTAACGTCTCGGAAATCAGAAGCCAAAACTGATCGAATGGCTGACTACCCAACGTATTGAGTTGTAAAAAAAGAGCTTTATCTTCCTGAATAATTTCGTGCATTATTATCTGCTTATTGGCCCTTCATACGATTCGTCATCGGAAGGTTTAATCTGCGGTTTTTGCTCTTCTTGCGAAGATGAGGAATCAATTTCTTTTTGCTTTGAAGAAAGAATATCTTCATTCAAATCTTTAATAGGATTGGCATTTTTAGCGGCATCTTTCACCTTTTCAATTTCCTTTTTAATTTCAGAAACAGGATTATCGCCTTCCTTTAAAATTTCGGTTTTTATATCTTCAACGGCGCCGCGCATTTTGCGTACACCCTGCCCTAATTCGCGCGCAATTTGCGGAAGTTTGTCTGGTCCAAACAATACAATGATTACCAAAGCAATCATCAGCATTTCTCCTATACTCAATTCCATTTTACAAAAATACGAATTATGGATTACTTCTTTTTTCTGAAGTAAAAGTTTAATACAATTTTAAGATTTTTTCTTTTTCGAAAAACCTGAATGAACAATGATAATACTCAAAATCATCAAGATACATCCAAGGAAAAACGGCGCACCCGACATTTTAAAAGGTGCTTGATCGTGCGTGAAATAATAGAAAATCTGCGTCATTAATGGTGGTCCCACAATTGAAGTTGCACTCATTAAACTGGTTAGCGCGCCTTGCAACTCGCCTTGTTCATTGGGTTG
Source organism: Bacteroidota bacterium (assembly GCA_023422635.1). Classification (GTDB taxonomy): domain Bacteria; phylum Bacteroidota; class Bacteroidia; order Flavobacteriales; family Weeksellaceae; genus JAFAGO01. The sequence continues at coordinate 30,123 of JAFAGO010000003.1, read as the reverse complement.
TACACTTTTCGTAATTACGGATTGCAAAGCTGGACCACAAATTCCACCCAAACAATAAGGTACAGTAAAGGCAAGCATCATCCATCCCTCATTCGCCAAGCCATACAAGAGCATCCCTAGAGCGTAAAGGCCCAGTCCGTAATAAATACTTTTTTCGTCCCCAATTCGTGGATTCACCCAACGGATAAGAAGCCCTTGAACCAAGCCAACCATCAATCCGACAACACCTAATGAAACGCCGACCATTTTAGTATCCCAATCGAATTTATACATCGTATAATAACTCCAATTACTTTGAACGGCATGTCCCGCAATATAAAACAGAATAAGCGCTGTGGTTAGCATTGATATTTCTGGATGCTTTCTAAGGAAACGAAACGAGCCAATAGGATTCGCTCTCTTCCAACTGAAAGGTCTTCGATTTTCTTTCGGTAAACTTTCTGGAAGAATAAAGTAACCGTACAACCAGTTTAATGCACACAATGCCGCGGCTGCATAAAAAGGAACACGAGATCCATAATGCCCTAAAACACCACCGAGTACAGGACCAATAATAAAACCAACTCCAAATGCTGCTCCAATCAGTCCGAAATTTTTCGCTCGATCTTGATCTGTTGAAATATCAGCAATGTACGCACTTGCCGTAGTTATACTCGCTCCGGTAATTCCCGCGATAATTCTCCCAATGAAAAGCCAATAAATATTCGGCGAAAGCGCCAAAACAATATAATCGATAGCAAAACCAAAAAGTGAAATTAAAATAATGGGGCGTCTTCCGTATTTATCGCTTAAATTCCCAACCAAAGGCGAAAAAATAAACTGTACAAATGCGTAGGCAAAACCTAGCCAACCACCATATTTAGCAGCTTCGCTGATATCACCTTGAATTAGTTCTTCGATTAGCTGAGGAATTACTGGAATGATGATTCCCAAACCAATAACATCGATCAGTAAAGTCACGAAAATAAATCCAATGGCTGCAGATTTGCTTGAATTCTTCATAACCGCAAAGATAAGCGAAATGTAAAATGAGCAATAAAAAAACTATTTCCCGATGAAAAATTTAACACTTTCCACCGGTCGCGCAATCATTGCTTTTTCACCATTAATAAGAATTGGACGCTGAATTAATGAGGGATTTTCCGAAAGTATGGTGATCCATTCCTTTTCTGAAAAATCTTTTCCTTCGAATTGATTTCGATAAAGGTTTTCGTTGGTTCTGATGAGCGAATGTGCATCAATTCCTAATTTTTCCAACAAAGTTGAGATTTCTGCCTCAGAAAGTGGATTGCTGATTAAATCAATGATTTCAAATTCTACCTCATTCTCCATCAATACTTGCAAAACCGCACGCGATTTTGAGCAATTATTGTTATGAAGAATTGTTATCATTTTTTTTATTTGGGATTAAAATAATTCCCGCTGCGTTTGAAATTTCAGCTTGAATATTGTACTATTCTCCTTCTAAAAAAGTCCATTTAATTCCGCATCGATACTATCAAGGATGTACCCAAAATCTTCTGGATTTTCTACAAAATCAAGATCGTCCACTTCAATTACCAAGAGTTTCCCATCTTTATAATTGGAAATCCATTTCTCGTATTTTTGATTTAGTTTGGATAAATATTCAATGCTAATTGATGCTTCATATTCGCGACCCCGTTTGTAGATTTTCTTTACCAAATTAGGAACATCAGATTTTAAATAAATGAGTAAATCTGGTGCAGATACAAAATCTTTCATCAATTGAAAAACCGAGAAATAGTTGCTAAAATCTCTTTCAGAAAGCAATCCCATATCGTACAAGTTTTCGGCAAAAATATGGGCATCTTCGTAAATCGTTCTGTCTTGAACAATATTTTTACCACTTTCACGAATTTCTTTTACTTGGCGAAATCGACTTCCCAAGAAATAAATTTGCAATGCAAAACTCCATTTGCTCATATCGGCGTAAAAATCCTCTAAATACGGATTATGATCAACATCTTCAAATTGGGCTTCCCAACCGTAATGTTTGGAGAGCATTGTAGTAAGCGTGGTTTTTCCGGCACCAATATTTCCTGTAATGGCAATATGCATTGAAAACAATTATAAGGTTAATGATTTAACAATCAGTATTTTAAAGAAAAAGCACTGACTATTTTTCGATTTTGTAAAGATAGAATTTACCACCTTTCAGTTCAAAATATGAAGACGAATTTTTATCCACAATTTTTGCATCTTTCTTAAAAAATACGTTTTCAATGGTTTGCGAATTTCGATATCTAAAAATTTCCTTTTCACAGATAATATAAACGTCTTCATTTTCGCGGTACAACTTTTTGGGATGATCCATTTGCTGATCAAAAAGAAGATTTCCTTTAAAATCATAAACGGTAAATCGATCTTCGGAAATGGTATATAACTTTTTATCAAACACCAGAATACCCTTCAAAACATCAAAATTAATATTTAAAGGGAAAGAATTGATTTCTATATTATTACGGTAATTGTATTGCACCAATCTTTTACTGCTTTCGTCGAGAAGCCAAACTTGTTGAAGATCTTCGGTATATGCCGCTTTCACAAACCCAAATTGAGTTCGAAAATCCACCCGTTGAATTTCGTTAAGGTTAGCATCCAACATTTTTAATTCTTGATTATTTTCTGAGAAAAGAAAAATATTGAGCGGATTTTGCACACTTTGTACCCGAAAAGGAACAGTCAGCATTACTTTCCCCAGTTGCTTCGCTTTTGGATCGTATTTCGTAAAACTGAAATCCTGATTTTTATAGAGGTAAAGATTTCCGTAATCATCTGCAAAAAAATCGCTTACGCCGCGCAATTGTAAAGAATCAAAACGGATATTTTGCTGCGACATTAGTTGAGCAGAAAAAAGAAGTACAAGAAATGCAAGAATCTTCATCTTTCAAAAATAAAAAAAGATGCGGTAAAAACCACATCTTCAAAATTGCTATTGTTTTTCTTTTTTACTGAATGGCAACTTCATAAATTGTTGGCCAATTTTTACCCGTTACCAGCATATTATTTCCTTTAAAAGCGATGCCGTTTAAAACATCATCGTTTCCTCTGGTGTGTTTTTTCACAAATTCAGAGAAATCAAACTTTCCTAAAACTTCACCACTTTTAGGATCAATTTTCAAAACGTAAGGTGCTTGCCAAACATTCGCGTAAATAAAACCATTGTGATATTCTAACTCGTTTAATTGATCGTAAACCTCTTTATTTCCTGCAACAGAAATATAGCGAACGACTTTGCTTGGATCGGAAGGGTTTAAGAAATAGATATTTTTAGTTCCGTCGGAAACAATTAAATCTTTTCCATCATACGTCATTCCCCAACCTTCTCCTAAAATATTGGGATATTCAAATTCGCTTAGTAATTTCAAGGTATTTTTATCGTATACAAATCCTTTTTTATTTTGCCAAGTGAGCTGATATACTTTATCGCCTACAATCGTTGCACCTTCAGAAAAAACATCTGAAGCTTGAGGAGTAGAAATTGTTGCTGTAGTTGTTCCTAAAGGATATTTTAAAATTCTTGATTCACCCAATTGCCCATCACTTTCGTAAATGGTATTCCCTTCTATTTGAAAACCTTGCACGAAATTGGCAGTATCGTGTGGATACTCTTTCACAATTGTGTAATTAAGTTTGGCTTCCGGGTTTTTAGCGTATACGTTAATCGTTGCATCTTGTGTAAGCACTTTGCCATCTTTCTTGGTAACATTAAAAGTTACTGCGTTATCTCCCAAGGTAAAAAATGCGGGATCAACGGTGAGTTTATCTGTTTCTTTATCTCCAAAACTGATGCTAATTTTCTCCGCATTATCAGTAACTTCTTTTGGCAATTTTAAAGGATCGCCGAAATGATAGCCTTCGCTTTCCATTGTAATGTTGTAGTTATTGAGCGAATCTAAAATTTCCTTGTCTTTATTACAAGAAATAAGTACCGTAACTGCTAAAAGGGAGATAAAAAAACTCTTTTTCATTTGATTTTCAAAAATTTACACAAATTTACACTTTTTGGGACTTTACCCAACTAAAATTTTCTGGATAAGGAAGCAAATATCATTCCTTAAATATTGACCTATAAACGGGAAACCACCAGAAAAAATCTGATGGTTCCGTAAAAATATGAATTGAAATTATCAGTTTTCTACAAACGATTTTAAGGATGTTCCTACAATTTCTTTCCAAGTATTTACCATTGTTGAACGCGAGAAATCTTCGCCCAAATGCTCAAGGTTTTCTAAACCTTTATGCGTTAAGATCACTTCTGTTCCGTTTTCTACAGGTTTTAATTCCCATTTAACGATGGTTTTTTCTTTGGTAATTTCTGGGTAACTCCAAGACATTTTTAGTTTTTGTTCAGGAATTACTTCCAGAATTTCTGCATGGTGATGATACCGATCGTTCTTCTCTGCCCCATAGAAGCTAAACTCGCAATTTTCTGCAAGCTTAAAATCCGGGATATCAAAGTACCATTCTTTCATTTTGGAGCGATCTGTAATCGCTTGCCAAACGGTGTCTATTGGCGCAGACACTTCTTGTTTCACTATAATATTATCATGCATAATTTGGGATTTTGCTTGTTTTAAAGTTACCAAAATCATCAAGTATTATCAAAAAATATAAGCTAATTTTTATCATTAAAATATTGAAATGAGAAAAATATTTACCGTAACCAGAAAATAGAGTTGATAATACGGAAGGTAAATACACAAAAAAATCCAGTCATTCGACCGGATTTTATCATTGATATTCTTTACATTCACGAAAAGTGAATTTGTGGAAACTACTGATTCTTACGTTTAAAAATGAAGCAAATAGCGTTCTTTAATGATTGAAAGATGATGAAGATTATGACCGACAATCAGTTTACCAATATCTTCCACCGAAATAAAATTACCATTCGCTTTGCCTTGCAGTTGCCACTTTTCTTTTGGCAACTTTGTAAAAAATGCGAGTGATGACAAACGGCTCAATTGAAAATCTTCAACCAAATCGGTTAAGGAACATTGATTTGCGATTCCATTTGAAGCGTATAATTTTTCATCAAAACCACTTAATTCTTGCGCATCATTGCGCGAGAAGCGCAATGCTCTATATTGGAATATTTTTTCGGTATCGGTTAAATGCTCCAGTAGCATTTTTAACGTCCATTTTCCTTCTGCATACGCAAAATCACCTTGATCTTCCGTTAGATTGCCGTAAATTTCAAGTGTTGAATTACTTGCAACTTTCATTTCATCCAACCAATTATCGGAAGGAATTAAGGTAAAATACCGTTGAAGATACGCATTGAATTCACTCATCTGTTACGCCTCATTATTTACCCATTCATAAAAGTTGGCATGCTCGTAAATCCTGAATCCACAACTGGGATACAACCGATTTCCGATATCATTTGATTTATCAGTTTCAAGCAAAATGCCGCAAGCATCGCTTTTTTGACAAACCAATTTTGATTCTTCAATTAATTGTTTCGAAAATCCTTTGCCGCGCGAATATTCTTCTACAAAAAGATCATTCATGAGCCAATATTTTTTCATTCGTACTGATGAAAAAAGAGGAAATAACTGAGCAAATCCTTTAAGATTTCCAAATTCTTCATATACGAAAATCTCGGAATCTTGGTTTTCTATACGGGTTTTTAAAAATGCTTCTGCTCCTTCTGCATCAGTTTGCTTTCCGTAAAACATTCGGTATTCATTAAATAAAAATGCCAAAGGTTCTAGGTCATTTAGCGTTGCCTTTCTTACCATTTATTCAAATCCTTTTTCTAAACCTTCAATTAAATCTTCAATTGCTTCAATACCAACACTTAACCGCACTAAATCATCTGAAATACCCGCTGCTTTACGAATATCTTCAGGGATGGAAGCGTGCGTCATGGTTGCTGGGTGATTGGCCAAAGATTCTACACCGCCCAAGCTTTCTGCCAAAGTAAACACTTTAATGCGTTCTAAAAACTTAACCGCATCTTCTTTTAATCCAGATTTAAAGGTGAACGAAACCATTCCTCCGTAGCCATTTTCCATTTGTTTTTCGGCAATTTTATACTGCGGATGCGAAACAATTCCTGGGTAGAAAACTTTATCTACTTTAGGGTGTTTTACCAAATATTCCGCAACTTGAATCCCATTTTCGCAATGTTTTTGCATTCTTAATGCAAGAGTTTTGATCCCTCTTAACACCAAATACGAATCCATTGGCCCTAAAATTCCACCGCCTGCAAACTGAATAAAGTGAAGCTGTTCGCCCAACTCGCGCGTTTTCGCAACTAGAGCTCCCGCTACAACATCGGAGTGGCCGCCTAAATATTTTGTTGCGGAATGCATTACAATATCCGCTCCCAAATCTAAAGGCTTTTGTAAGTAAGGCGTTGCAAAAGTATTATCCACTACCACAAGGATATTTTTGTCTTTCACCAATTCGGTTACCGCTTTAATATCAATAAGTTTCATTAATGGATTGGTTGGCGTTTCAATCCAAATCAACTTTGTTTTATCGGTAATTTTTTCGGCTACTTTTTCTAAATTATTAAAATTTTCGAAATGGAATTTTAAACCATATTTCTCGTATAATTTCGTGAACATACGGTATGTTCCTCCGTACAAATCATCACAAGTAATTACCTCATCGCCAGGATTAAGCAAACGCATTACACAATCGGTAGCCGCTAAACCAGATCCGAAAGCCAAACCACGCGCACCATTTTCAATGCTTGCAAGCGCATCTTCCAATGCTTGACGGGTTGGATTTGCACCGCGAGAATACTCGTATCCGGAATGTACGCCTGGAGATTTTTGTGCAAAAGTTGAGGTTAAAAATACAGGAACATTTACGGCTCCTGTCGCAGATTCATTGTGTTGACCACCGTGAATTACTTTAGTATTGAATTTCATATTTTTATTTTTTAATAGCGTTAGAATTGTATAGCAAATACTTTTAAATGCTTTTTAAAAGAATTATTTGTCGCTTTTACATTTTAATGGCTGATTTTACTGCAAACTCATTAGCCACTTCGTGCAACCATTCGGTAACATCTTCTTCGCCAGTTGCTCTTTGATAGGTATCTCCCAAGGAAACCAAAATTTGATGGAAAAATTGTTTCATATCATCAACCGGCATTTCTTTAGTCCAAAGGTCAATTCGAAGTGCCTCTTTGGTTTTATCATCCCAAACGGAAATCATTGTAGCATTGGTTTCTTGCTTTTCAATGCCACCATCCTCTGCATTCCAAAGAATTTTTTCGGGGATATGGTTTTCGTCAAGTTCTACTTCTATTGTAATTTTTGTGTTTCGCATAGCGCTCATATTCAAATTATAAAGTTCAATTATTATGTTTAAAAAGAGTAAGTTTAGTGTTCAACACTCAACTCCGTTGCTTAATTTTATTTAAATTTCGGCCTGTATTGGGCTTCATTAAATAAAGTTTGCGCATCTAATTTCAGAAAGTCTTGCAGTTGAGTTTCTGGTTTTTCTGAAAAGTATTTTTTACAAATTTGCCAACCCACAAAAATTCCAATTTGTGGTGAAGATTCATTATCAATTTCGGTATAAAATTTTGAAAACGGTCCGGGCACAATAAAACGATCAACTAATCGAGCATCATCGCTGTACAGTAAATCATTTTCAACAAAATAATCCCAAATATTCACTTCATTTTCTACTGCCCACTCGTATTGTTTTTGGGTGTAATTCAGCTTTAAATAATCAGGAAAATCAGGAATAAATGCATTTTTTACCGTGAGAATTTTCCCTTGATAAACAATTTGATCCAGAAATTTTTGATGTTGCGGTTGATACGGCACGAACTGCTCCGCCAAAACCTGTGCCACTTTTGGAACAATATTCACAGGGTTCATGCTGTTGCGAAAATACTGCTCCAAACCTTTGTAATGAGGACTATTTTCGCCCATAAATCCCGTAACATCGATAAAGAGAAAATTATTTTCTAGTTGGACAAAAACAGGATCTGTACTTCCTTGCATGACCGATGAATACAAATATATTTTCGGAATTTTATATTCAGGATAATAATACTGAACATGCTGAAAAAGAGTACTGAGTTCGGTTTTAAGTTTCGAAAGATCAATCTTCGAAATGGCATCTTTATATACTTTGATTTCTTCGGGATCTTTTCTGCTCACTTCAAAATCCGCGTCGCTAACCGTACCTTGGAACCAAGGATACTTGCTTTTAAAATCGCTCAACGCCAAATTGGGATCATATAATTCTTTAGAAATATCCGTAATTTCTAAGGTTTGAGTAGCAGCAGGAATGTTGACATTCCAATCCTTTTTATCATCCTTTTTACACGATGAAATGGCAAAAATTAATACGAATGCAATGGTGATATTTCTGAAAAACTTCATTACTTTTACATCAAATTAGGGATACAAAAATAAGAATTTTAATTGTGGTGAAAACCATCGGAGCCGAAAGATTCGATTTTGTTTGATGGAATTGAAAAGGTTTCACATTGCGGATTTTAGAGGAAAATTGTTTTGATATTCATGTTTTTTTTGAAAGGATTCTTGTTTTATCTTTTCAATACAAGTTGTGGAGAAATAACCAAGCACCGCTTATCAATTCATACTTGTTAAAACTTGAAATCGTCTTTAGTTTCAATTGAAAGAAAAACCTTATTCTCCTTAATTCTACTCAAAAACGATAATAAAACACAACTATAAAATAGTAAAAATGCAAACGGACAAAATTATACCTTATATTGTTGATTGGCTTAAAGATTATGCACAAAAAGCGGGCGCAAATGGCTATGTTATTGGCGTTTCCGGTGGAGTGGATTCTGGAGTAGTTTCAACACTTTGTGCAATGACCGGACTTCAAGTGTTAACCTTAGAAATGCCGATCCGACAAAAACAAGATCAGGTAGATCGAGCAAAATTGCACATGGAACATTTAAAAAGCCGCTTCGAAAATGTAGAAACACTTTCTGTAAACTTAACGCCTGCTTTTGAAGAATTGCACAAAACATTTGATGTTCAAGACGATGTTTATCCTAACGAAAAATTAGCTTTTGCCAATACACGATCACGTTTAAGAATGCTCACCTTATATTATTACGGACAAATTAACGGACTTTTGGTTTGTGGAACCGGCAATAAAGTTGAAGATTTTGGAATTGGTTTCTATACAAAATATGGCGATGGTGGCGTAGATCTTTCACCAATTGCAGATTTGTATAAAACGGAAGTGTATCAACTTGCAAAATCGCTCGATTTGCATCCGGAAATTCAAAATGCAATTCCAACAGATGGACTTTGGGATGTTGACAGAACCGATGAACAACAAATTGGAGCAACCTATCCTGAGTTGGAAAAAATTCAGAAAGAATGGGGCACCAAAACTGAATCCGATTATTCCGGAAGAGATTTAGAAGTGTACAAAATTTTCGCAAGAATGAACAAAGCAGCGCAGCATAAAATAAACCCAATTCCGGTATGCGATATCCCAGAAGAATGGAGAAATTAATGGGAAATTCTACAATTAAAAGTCTTCTATCCGCATCTCTTGCTGGCATAGCCCTATCGGCATGTCAGGATATGAATTTAGAAAGTTCAGAAAATTGCTTTTCAAAAGAAGTGGTATATCCCACAATTATTTCTGTACCAGATTCAGGAAAAATAAACGAACAGCTGACTTTTGATATAAGCGTGAATTTAAAAAATGATTGTGGTAGTTTTGGAGGATTTTTAACCACTTCTGATTCGCTTGCTCAAAAAATCAATATTGAAAGTTTAGCAGCCTATCGTGGATGCACCTGCGCAGCAACTGAAAAAGAGATCGATACTGCTTACACTTTTACTCCTTCCGCTGCGGGAACGTATAAGTTTAGTTTTAAAAACGGAGCATCTTCGTTTGACACCAAAACAGTGATTGTAACAGAATAATTTTTTATCGATGAATGCAAAAACAAAAGTATTTCTGTATTTCGTAATCGGCGCATGTTTAGGGATGGGACTTATGTATCTGTTCAACAACTATTCTGTACAGAAAAAAGAAAATACGCAGTCCAAATCAAGCGTAGAAAATATTTCCACAAAAAGTACTTCGTCTGAAAATGTGACCTCTCAAAGCATTGATGGTAAAAGCATTGACGAACTCACCAATGAAGAAGTTGTAACTAATTACGTAAAAAACAATCACCGTTTACCCGATTATTATATCACGAAATCCGACGCACGAAATCAGGGATGGATCGCCTCGAAAGGAAATCTTTGTGAAGTTCTTCCCGGAAAAGCAATCGGCGGAGATCGTTTCGGAAATCGCGAAAAGCAACTTCCAAAAGGAGAACAATATTATGAAGCAGATGTAAATTATCATTGTGGAAATCGCGGTGCCGATCGAATTGTTTTCACCAAAAACGGAACTGTTTATTTAACGAAAAACCATTATCAATCATTCGAAAAACAATGATTGCTGTAATTCAATAATATCATTTAAAATGAAAGAAATATATATCGATTTCGCCGAAATTGGCGATTATGACGATTTTTACCATCAACTAAAAGAAAAACTTCCCCTTCCAGAATTCTTCGGAGATAATTTAGATGCGCTTTACGATGTAATTTCAGGCGGAATTGAATTACCTTTACACTTGGAATTTGTAAATATGAGCGTAGACCAGTTGGATACTTTTGATGATTTACTGAGCACCTTAGAAGATGCCGAAGATGAAGTTGAAGGATTTAGTTTCACCTATTTTTTAGAGCAGTTTGAAGATGAAGATGATGCTTCCGAAGATAAAGAAAAATAGCAAAGATTCTTAAGAATAAAAAGATAAAAAAACCGCAAATTTGCGGTTTTTCCTTTCTGAAAAAAGATTTGTTTGATATGAAAAGTACTGATTAAATTCCTGCCCAACCAGCTGCCCAAGTAGGTACAGATGTCCCATTTCCTGCTCCTGTTGCGGTAGCGCTTTCAACATATGTATTTTCCAAAACGGTAACCGAAGTTCCATCACTTGCTTTTGCTGATGCTTTTGTTGGAATATTTTCAAATTTAATATTGGTGATTTTTCCTCCACCATTAAAATAAGAAACCGAAGCATCATGCTCAATATTGATTCCCGTTTTCCAATCGGCAAGTACAATGTTATCGAACGTTCCGTAGGTTCCCACTCTCAGTTTAAAACCATCTGCTTCGCCAGTCGTACCTCCAACAAATGTTGCATTTTTAATCGTTGGATTTGATCTTGGAGAAGCATCATTATCATTACCGTTATTATCTGCTTCAATTCCACGGTTTCCAGTTCCATCAGCTCTTCTTTTGGTGAAAACATTTGTTGCAGTACCGTTCCAACCTTCCGTCCAGTCGAAAGCGTCGTCTTCATTACCAACAGAAATAATATTCGATACATTTACAGTTCCTCCAAAGAATTCAATACCGTCATCTGAACCGTTAATTAACGAAACATTGTCGATTGTAGTTCCGTTTCCAACGGCAAATAGTGAAAGTCCGTTAAACTCCTTATCGCCAGTGAAAATTGCGCCCGCATATTCCACTCTTACATATTTCAATGTTCCAGAGTTATCATTTGCAACGGTTCCACCATAGGTAGCATTACCAACTTCTGCAGTTGCAGAATTTCCTTTATTCATCGGCGCTTTACCGCATATTACAATTCCGCCCCAACTTCCAGGAACACCCGCTGGCGAAGTAAAAACAATTGGTTGTGAAGCAGTTCCGTTAGCGAAAATTTTTCCACCTTGTTTCACGGTTAAATATGCTGAAGTTCCACCGCTTGCTTCAATTTTTGTTCCTGCAGGAATAATTAATACGCCACCATCTTCCACAAGAACAGGGCCTAATAACTTATACGTTTTTGTAGCGTCCAACGTTACTGTTTCGCCAGATTTTACTGAACCTTGAAAGTTGTTTGGATCTGATGCAATGTTAACCTCAACAACAGGATCATCATCATTATCTTTACAAGATTGTACGGCGAAACTTCCAGAAATAACAAGTGCTGCTGCCAATACTTTTAAGTACGATTTTTTCATAAGAATACGTTTTGTGTGTTAGTTGTCGTATGTATTATTTTTTTAGTTTAGAATTCGTAGGAAACTCCAGCCCCAATACCCGTTCCTCTTTTGTACTCGCGAGAAATTAATTCTGTATTGCTATTTTGCTGAACTCTTTTAAAGGTTGGATTAAGAAGATTTTTACCGCTGAAGCTTAAACCAATGCCGTTATCAAACTTGAAACGTAATGTGGCGTCCAAAAGATTTATGGCTTTATCAACCATATTCCCTCTTCCTTCAAAGCCCAACGAGTAAATATTATCCGAAATATACGAGTAGGAAACAACGAGATCCATCGTGCTTTTATTTCCCCATTTTTGTTCCCAACCAAGATTTGCATTCACTAAATAATCGGAAGCGCCTTGCATTTTATCGCTATTGGTTAAAAAGCCACTTGTGACATAGGTATTTTCAGCATCCAGTTTTGCTTTATCCAAATCCTGTTTGGTATTGATGTAACTTGCATTTAAGAAGGTATACAATTTGCCTTTGGCTGCTTCAAATATATCTTTACGAATTTCGATTTCAGCACCGAGAACGCTTCCTGTATCGCCAACATTTGCAAAAGAAACGGAATTGGAAGACGATGCAATCGTAATCCGCGCGATTGGATTTTGAATGTATTTCCCAAATGCGGTTACAGAGATGAGCTCACCCTTTTTAGGGAACCATTCCCATTTCAAATCTACATTGTAATTATCTGAAGGATAAACATTTAAATTCCCAAAACTGGATTCATCAATATCTTCATATTCAAAAGGCGCAATTTCTAAAAGTAAAGGCGTAGTATACGTTTTTGATGCAGAAAATCTTAGATTATGCTGATCATTCACACTATATTTTACGTTTAATGCCGGAAGCAGTTTAGAATACGATCGGTCTATTTTTCCTGTGATAGGAATTAACGCCGTGTTGTATTCCATTTTTTGGTTGAGATTTTCGTACCGTAATCCCAATTGCGCTGTTAAATGCTCACCCAATTTATATTCAAGATTGGCGTAACCCGCATTGTTAAAAATTTCGGAATTGAAAAACTGCGGTTTCAGTGCGAATTCTGCATTATAACGTACATCGCCACGGAACGTTACAATATCAAAAAAAGATCCTGTTTGGTAATTCCAAAGATTGAAAAACCCATCGTAATTAGCGGGATCTAAATAATAGGTTCCTTGCGTTGCTAAAATTCTAAAATTATATTGTGTTGCTTCAAAATCACTTTTTTTATAGCGTCCGCTGTAGCCAACAGTAATTTTTCCATTCTCGTTAATTTGATAATCTGTGTGTACATCGCCGGTGTAATCATTTTCTAAAAGTTGATCAAAGTAGCGGTTATTCGCACCAGGATTGCTGCTTGCGAAAAAATTCATGTTAGAAACTTTATCCAAAATACTTACGTTTTGCTGGCGATCTGGCCTTTTAGAATCAAGGCGGTTATAACCAATATTCCATACAATTTTTAAAGGATTCGAAATTTCATGTTCTCCACGAATCTGATTAACCAATAAATCATTTGTTCGGTAAGTTGCTCTTCTCACTTGGGTAACGTACTGATTTTGGGTAACATCATTATCCCAATAATCCCGATTATAACCATTGTAGAATCCTAATTTTTGTGTTGTAGTATGGATATAATTCGAGGAAAGATTAATGGTATTTTTAGGATTGATACGATAATTTAAATTCAACAAACCAGTGGTATTGGTAGAATATTGATATTCTTCTGAATTGTTATACATTTTAAGCGGATTATTTTGTGCATCGTAGGCGCCGCCAAAAATTCCCTTTGCGTATTGATACTCATTATCGAAAGATCCGTATCCAAAAACACTTAGTCTTCCTATTGATCCCACTTTAAAATTTGTTCCAAAATCAAATGAAAGATTAGAGTTCATTGGTGTGAGCACTTCACGGTTTCTCCAAGAATTTTTAAAAACATATCCTGAAGTCGATACCGCTTGATTGCTGGGTTTTTCAATTTCGTTGAAGCCAAAAAAGTTTGGACCGCGCTGCAAAAGAAATGGATTTTTTTGAATGGCATTTACATTAACAGACGAACCCAAATTCACTTTAAAATAAGGCTTTCCTGAATATATTTTAGAAACAATATCCACATTTGCGCCCGACATATCGCCCCATAATTTCGGTTGATATACCTTCTCCAAGCTAACAAAATCAATCATATCGGTTTTAATGATACTCAAATCGATATTTTTCAGCAATGGATCATTGGAGGGAACAGCCAACCCATTGAACGTTGTAGCATTATTACGATCTCCAAGTCCGCGGATAAAAATTTGTCCGCTACTCTCCTGCTTTTGTGCGCCAGTTGCTTTTGTTACGGCAACGGAAGCATCGCCAACACCTTGTTTTTCCAACTGTACCGAACCTACACGTTCAATTACTTCTACCGATTTTTTTTGCAACGCGATAATATTGCTTTCCGCTCCTTTTTTGCTTGTCCCTTGAATTACAACACCCTCAATCTTCTTCTCTGCTTTTACGGTATCGGATTGCGCTTTTTGAGCAAGTGCGACATTTCCCGCGAAAAACAGAAAAAACGCCGCAATACTTGAATTAGAAATTTTCATAAATACTTTTCACTAAAATCTTTTCGCTGCAAAGAAATGTATAACTTTATGCTCAGCGGGTTTACAAAATTTTAATTATTGATTACGAAATATTTAACAGAAATCAGGTTATGTTAATTTTCTATGAATAGTCGAAAACCGTTGCTTTAGGTAGGTGTTTTTGAGTAAATTTGAAAGCTTAAGTAAAATAAAAAAGTAAAAATGAGCAAAAGAAAAATTCTTTTAATTGATGATGAACAGGATATTCTGGATATTTTATCCTTTAATCTCGAAAAAGAAGGTTACGACGTTTCCACCGCAATTAATGGTGTAAAAGGAATTGAAAAAGCCAAAGAAATAATTCCAGATTTAATTCTTCTCGACGTAATGATGCCCGAAAAAGATGGCATCGAAACCTGTCAAGAACTAAGAAGAATAAAAGAATTACAACGCACCCTAATTGTCTTTTTATCCGCGCGAGGCGAAGAATTCTCTCAACTAGCAGGTTATCAAGCAGGTGCAAACGATTATGTGGTAAAGGTAATTAAACCTAAAGTGCTCATTTCTAAAGTAAACGCGCTTCTGAAGTTGACTTCTTTTAACGAAGAAAGTCCAAAAAACCTCACTATTGGCGACCTTGTAATTGATAAAGATAACTTTAGAGTTTCCAAAAACAATCAAGTTTTTTTACTTCCAAAAAAAGAGTTCGATTTGCTGTATCTACTCGCATCCAACACCGATAAAGTGTTTAAACGAGAAGAAATTTTAGAAAAAGTTTGGGGAAATGATGTGGTTGTAGGCGAACGAACAATCGATGTACACATCCGCAGGTTACGCGAAAAACTTGGCGACCAATCCATTCAAACATTAAAAGGTATCGGATATAAATTAGTGGTTTGAACGCAATCTATCAAATGAAATTCAGCCGGCTTTCCTTTGTATCTGCTCTATTAATGACGATTGCAATAACTGCAATCGTAATGGCTTATGATTACGCACGCACGAATTTCGAAAATCAAATTTCCGACTATACCGTTTATTTCCTTTTGAGTATTTTTTTAATATTCATCATCACCTTTGTTGGCATCGAAATCCTTTTTAATGTTTATGGTAAAAAGGAAATTCAAAAAATGGCAAATGAACTTCCTGAAGAAATTTTCGACGACAATGAAAGTATGGGCTTTCGGGAACTTTCAGAAAAAATTTATGTTCTTCGTCAAAAAGATGCTTCCGAATTAGATATGATGAAGGAAATGGAAGACTACCGTAAAGAGTACATTGGGAACGTTTCTCACGAATTAAAAACGCCCCTATTTTCTATTCAAGGATACATCGATATGTTAAAAGATGGCGGAATTGAAAACACCCTTTTACGTGACAGATACTTAGAAAGAATAGGAATTTCCTTGGATCGATTAGTGGCCATTATTACCGATTTGGATATGATTAACCGTTTTGAAGCAGGCGAAATTAAACTTACAAAATCTACTTTTGATATTAATATACTAGTAAAAGAAACCTTCGACTTGTTGGAATTTGAAGCACAGCAAAAAAATGCAGTTTTAAAGCTTCAAACTTCACATCCATCGATTATTGTTAATGCCGATAAACAGAAAATTTCGCAAGTTTTAATTAATCTTTTAAGCAATGCCATTCATTACGCGAATCGCCAGGAAGCCAAAATAGTGGTTAAAACCAACATTCTCAACAAAAAAGTTTTGATTGAGGTGGAAGACAACGGAATGGGCATAAAACCAGAAATGCTGCCAAGAATCTTTGAACGCTTTTATCGTGTTGAACCCAGCCGAAATAGAAAAGATGGTGGCTCTGGCCTCGGACTTGCCATTGTGAAGCATATTTTAGAAGCCCACGGAGAAAATATTAGCGTTGAAAGTGAGTATTTGGAAGGCACAAAATTCAGTTTTCTACTTAATAAAGCTGATTAACAGAATATTAAAAATAAGCCATTTTTTTCAAAAAAAATACTTCAAAAAAATTTTGGCCATTTTCCATT
Source organism: Bacteroidota bacterium (assembly GCA_023422635.1). Classification (GTDB taxonomy): domain Bacteria; phylum Bacteroidota; class Bacteroidia; order Flavobacteriales; family Weeksellaceae; genus JAFAGO01. The sequence continues at coordinate 13,486 of JAFAGO010000003.1, read as the reverse complement.
TGTTATATATTTGCACTGAAATTAATCAAAAATAACAGTTAGCAGAGACTTCTATGGTTTACAAAATCCGAATCATACTGGATACAAAAGATGACATCTTTCGTGATGTAGAAATTAAGGCAAAACAAACGCTTTGGAATCTTCATTTAGGAATAAAAAGTGCGTTCAGCCTTCAAGGCGAAGAGCTTTCCGCGTTTAACATTTTAGAAGAAGATGGCACCGTGGTAAAAAGCGTGCCTTTGGAAGATATGAGCGATGATGGCGACGGCGAAATCATGTCCGACATCTACATTGACGAAGCTTTTGAAAGTGTGGGCGACAAAGCTCAATTCCAATATGGATTGCTTGATCTTTGGGAATTTTACTGTGAGTTAATCGAAATTATCGACGAAAAACCAGCAGTAAACTACCCGATTACAATTTACCGCTTTGGAAACGTTCCTTTAAAAGCGCCGGGCAAAAATAAATCGTCCCAAAAATCATCTCCAATGCCGTTAATGGATATGGATTTCAATGATGATATCAGCAGCTTTGAATCAGGCGGAAGTTTTGCCGATGAAGATGATGAATCTTTCGATGATGAAGAAGAAGATGGATATGAAGAAGATTTCTTCGATGATGAAGGCGATGAAGCTTAAAAACTTTTTTACAATAACAAAAGCCCTGATTGTTCAGGGTTTTTTTATGAATAAAACAGCTGTAAAAATTCATTAAAACACCTTAATTTTACATTCTCATAAAACGAAACAATCCAGAACATAACTATGGAAAAAGCACTTGAAGTTTTAAAAAAAGGAGGAACTATTTTATATCCTACCGATACGATTTGGGGAATTGGCTGTGATGCAACCAATCCTGAGGCAATTCAAAAAATATTTGATATAAAAAAGCGGGACGCTCACAAATCCATGATTATTTTGGTAGAATCTGAAAAGCGCTTACAAGATTTGGTTGATGTTCCAGAAATGGCTTGGGAAATTATCGACCTTTCAGAAAAACCCGTAACCATTGTTTACGAAAATCCCAGAAACCTTCCCAAAGAAATTCTTGCAGAAGACGGAAGTATCGGAATTCGCTTGGTGAAAAACGATTTTTGCAAAAAACTAATTTCGAAGTTGAACAAACCTTTGGTTTCCACCTCCGCCAATTTGAGTGGACAAAAATCGCCTTTACAATTTTCAGATATTTCTTCAGAAATCGTTAAAGCCGTAGATTTTGCAGTAGAAGAAAACCAAGACTTGGTTTCTGAATTTTCAGGATCATCGGTGATCAAAATTTGGAGCGATAATCGGATAAAAGTGCTGCGAGAATGACTCTTCTTTTGTTTTCTCGATTTTTAGTTCTAAACCGAGAAGAATTCAACTCTACAGATTTTAATATCCGTAATTGACGATCGACGGTTCCTCAATTCTATAATTTTGAATTGGAATTTGATAATTTTTATACGAGTTAAAATCAAAAACTGAGTTATTATCAAACGGAACTTTTGGATAGTACACCAAAGAAATCTGTAATCTACTAAACGATAAATAAGGATTATGAATTAAAATTCCTAAACCAAATTTGCTTTGCAATGGCGAAGAAAACATCTTTTTATGATCGATAGAAAGCCAACCCAAAGTGGTGATTAAATAGGGATTAAAGTGAAAATTTTTCCAAGGTTTTTTAATAAACAATTGCAGTTGATACCGCAAAACCAGTTTATTTCTTCCAACATAATTGGCATCGTAAGCAGGAAATTCATTTGTAGCCGATAAATTTACACGATCGAAATACGAGGGATTTCTGTTATTTCCTAAAACCAATGAGGGTGAAAAAAAATGCCTTGCAGTCGCAAAATCCCACTCCTGGAGCGGTGAAAAATATGTAGCATCCAATCGCAAAGTGGATCGAAAATTTTTAGATTCTCTGAAAAAACTTCCATACGCAGCAGAACCACTCACGTAGCTGCCTTTGATAAAAGCGCCCATGCTTCCGCTAACGCCCGCATACGGATACGAATTGCCTTTTAAACGCGCCACACCACCCGTAATGCTAAATAATTTTCCATAAGGAACATCTTCAGGAAGGTCGAACTGAAAAATATTTCGTTCCACAGAAAATTTTCTTTCCGAAAATGAAATTGATCCTAAAAACAAATTATACGAATCAATAAAATTATACGGATCAATGGAATCATCGGGAGAATCCATATAAATAAAGTTTTGAAAACGGGCTGCTACACCAAGATTTTGCGTAAGAACTCCATTTTTTTCGTTGAGGCCAAACTGATAACCTCCCCAAAAATCTTGATTATTTGCCTTAATAAGTGTAGTCGGAAAATCTTTACCATTCATTCCTTCCACGGGCACTTGAATCAATCTTTTATAATAATCCAAGCCAATTCCACCAGCCCATTTGGTAAAAGTAGAGTAAAATGCTCGGCTTCCACGCAGGTAAACGTTTTCATTTTTATCGTAATCTTTTTCTGCAAATACCTCAGTATCAATATAAGTTCCGAATAAATTTTGTGCTTTATAAGCAGCAGACCTATATACTTTTTTATTTCCATAATCATTTCGGTACGCCAAACTTAACTCGTGTCCCAAACCGAAAAAATTTTGCTCTGTAATTCCTAAACCAATCCTTTTGCCAGAATAATTTAGGGAAGGTTCCAAACTCCAAGAATCCAAAACATTAATCTGAATATCGATAGAATCATTGGCAATAGAGCTATCAATCGGCGAAATACTCACGCGATTGATAAATCGCGTATTCCTTAACAAACGTTCAGATTCGTACATTTTTTGAACATTGTACGGATCGCCTTTTTCGAAAAGTAAATAATGCTTTACGATAAATTCCCTTGTTTTAATATGCACATTATTACCCAAATTTTCGAACCAGCGATTGCTTTTCACGGTCATATCCGAGTTAAAACCTAAAGGATCAACAGTGGTAATTTTGATATTTCTAATTTTTAAATCTGTATATTTTTCGTTGTAACGATCTTTCGCTTCAGGAACGACAGCAGAATCGGGAACATTTCGAAAAACCAAGCGATACAGAAATTTGGAAACCTTCGACTTCTTAGAAAAATCTTCTATTTTATGATACATCGAGTCTCTATTCTGCTTATGCTGTGCGCAAAGAGAAAGAGGCAGAACCATAAAAAGTAATATTAGAATAAAGTTTCGCAAGGATTTGAGGTATTACGCTATCGAAATTGTAAGATGAAGATACAACGCTTTAACGGAACTAAAAAGACTTTCTTATAAAAACATTTGCGAATGCTTATCTTTGCACTCTTAAAAAAATCATTTCTTAAAAAATGAAAATCAACCTCAACCAGAATAGAAACTTAAAACTCTTCAAAATCATTTCTCAAGTAGCTGCAGAACATCAGCAGACCGCTTTTATTGTAGGTGGTTTTGTTCGTGATTTATTGATGGTGAGGGAAGCGCCAACCGATATCGATTTTGTTACCGAACAAAACGGAATTAATCTTGCCCAAAACACAGCCAATGCTATTGATCCAAAACTAAAGGTTTCGGTTTTTAAAACCTACGGTACTGCTATGTTTAAATACAAAGGTTTGGATTTGGAATTTGTAGGCGCTCGGAAAGAAAGTTATTCTGAAGATTCTCGAAAACCTTCTGTAGAAAATGGCACTTTAGAAGACGACCAAAAAAGGAGAGATTTCACCATCAATGCCATGGCAATTTCTTTGAATGAAGGCAACTTTGGCGAATTAATCGACCCGTTTAATGGACGAGAAGATTTACAAAATAAAATTCTTAGAACCCCTTTAGAACCTCATCAAACCTATTCCGATGATCCTTTGCGAATGATGCGCGCCATACGTTTTGCAAGCACTTTGGATTTTGAAATTGAAGAACAATCACTTCGAGCAATTCAGCAAGAAGCCGAGAGAATCCACATTGTTTCAATGGAAAGAATTATGGTTGAATTTAATAAAATGATGCTTTCTTCAAAACCTTCAAAAGGTTTGAAATTGATGGAAGAAACCGGGCTTTTGGAAATTATTCTACCAGAACTTACTGCACTGAAAGGCATCGAAGATATTAATGGACAAACACATAAGGATAATTTTTACCACACCTTAGAAGTGGTGGACAACATTTCTGAACATACAGATAATGTTTGGCTCCGCTGGTCGGCCCTGCTTCACGATATTGGAAAAGCGCCCACTAAAAAATTCGTTGAAGGAACAGGATGGACGTTTCACGGGCATGAATTTTTAGGTTCGAAGATGATTAAACCTATTTTTAAACGCTTGAAACTTCCTTTGGGCCCTGAGCAAAAATTTGTTGAAAAAATGGTAAGAATGCACGCTCGACCGATTGCTTTAGTTACCGATAACGCTTCGGATGCTGCATTACGCAGATTATTATTTGATTCGGGTGAAGATTTAGAAAGTTTAATCACCCTTTGCAAGTCGGATATTACCACGAAAAATTATTCGAAACAGCAACGTTTTAAAAAGAATTTTGAATATGTACAACAGAAAATTAAAGAAGTTGAAGAAAAAGACCATATTCGAAATTTTCAACCGCCTATTTCTGGAGATGAAATTATGCAACTATTCAATATTTCACCTGGGCGAGAAATTGGAGTTCTAAAAGAAAAAGTGAAAGAAGCTATTTTAGAAGGAGATATTGAAAACGATCCTGAACAAGCCCGAACATTCGTTATTCAGGAAGCTGAAAAATTAGGTTTACACGTAACACAATAAAAAAAACCTTGTCTGAATGAGTATTTAGACAAGGTTTTAAAAATTAAAATAAACTATTTCGAAATCAAAAGCTTAAACGATTTTCGCTCCGTTCCACTATCGGTTTGAAGCACGTAAACGCCTTTTGGAACATCGGTGATGTTCATTGTTTTATTATTCGTTCTTCCTTGTTTCACTAATTTTCCGTTCATATCAAAGATGTTCACATTAACCTCAACATCGGAATTTATCTTCACAAAATCATTTGCTGGATTGGGATAAATACTGATTTTACTTCTTTCAGAAATTGTTTCTACTGCCAAATTTCCACCTTCATTAATTACGCCAATCGCATCAAGATCAAACCCGGAAGAAGCAAACGGCGTAGGAAAGGGATCAATCGCTACATTTCCTAAACTATCGTAAGTTCTGTATCCTTCAAGATTTGTTCCTACTACGTCCACCACTCTTATATGGGTAATGTGTTGTTTATCTAGCTGCGGCGAATCCGGCAATTCACTTAGATCGAAAGGCGTTCCGTAATTCGAAATATATTTTCCCGCAAAATTATTAAGGTAGCGCGCATCCATCGATGCAAATCCTGAACCGCCTGGATCATCAGTCGTAGTTTCTACAAAATCTGCAGGATATTCGTTGTGACTTGGGAATCGAAAGAAATTTTCACCATCGGAACTTACTTCCACAAAAGCCAATTCTAGAAAAGCTCTCCCTGTAAAATTGGAAATAAAACCATTTTCAAAAACCGCAAAATCAGGGCCTTCGCCATCTGTAATATACTTTGCAAATGTTACGGTTGCCGTTCCACCATCGCCCAAACTTACTACATTAACTCCATCGGGAATTCCTATTACATTTTCGGGAGTTCCTACGGTTGCGTATAATCCTTCAGTACCATTAATTTGTTGTGGGCCGCGAACCACCATACAACCCGTTGCCCAAGATTTGAACAACGGACTGTCTTTATGAATAGCGGTAGAACCTTCTTGTCCCGCTTGTGGCGGATACGTTTGCGCCGCAAAACCTATAGAAAATAATACGGCAAGAGGAACTAAAAACTTTTTCATTTTTCTTTTTTTTTTAAAATTTAAAATGGAAACTATTTCACGATAAATTTCTCGTTAGCAGTTTTTCCGTTTTCAGAAATTTGAATGATATACATTCCTTTTGCCATTCCTGACACTTGAATTCCATTTGCATAAACGCCAGACTTCACAATTTTTCCGCTAAGATCAAATATTTTGTAGGTTGCTTTTTCAACTCCTTTTACAAATAAAGTTTCGCTTACAGGATTTGGATACAGACTTACTTTTGCAACATTACTTTCTGAAGTTTTTAAAGATTCGAATACATTTTTGTAAACATTATTGATTCCGATTGTGGTGTTGAAGGTATTCAAAAGTGTTCCCTCGTGATCAAAAACATGAAGTACTGAAGCACCCACAAAACCACTTGCATCGCCCTGAAATACTTTTCCATCCATTGCTGCCAATCCGTATATGGCTGCCCAAGAATTGCTTCCTTCAACAGTTACCAAAGGTGTTGCACTAAACTCTGAAAAATCGTTTGGTATTCTGTAAATATTATAGCCTTTTCCTACGAAAAAATAGTCGCCATCCACTGCAAATTTGTACGCAGAAAATACAGCGGTATTGCCTATAGAATTTACAACGGTATTGGTTTCAGGATCGATTTTGAAGATTGTACTTCCGCTGGAATTCGAACAGAAGGCATATAAAAATCCATCCTTATATTTCATTGATTGCAAACCAGAATTCAACACAATTGAACTTTCAATTTCGTCTGTTTCTGGATTGATTACTTCAATACTGTTACCCGCACTGAAATACGATTTTTGAACATACACTTTACCATTAATGGTTAAAATTTCTTCTGCAGATTTATCTAAAGCAATTTTCTTGATAAATTCTAATGTTGTAGCATCATGAACTGACACATAAGAAGTTGCAAAACCATTGGCAACATTGGTGGTATACAGTTTACCATTTGCAATTGTGGTATATCTTGGAAATGCCATTTGATCGGTAATAACAGCCGTCTTCACAAAACTAGAGCGATCGGCAACAACCACTTTGTTAGAAGTATTTAACACCAAATATGCTTTATCTTCGTTGAAATATACATTCTGTAAAACATCGCCTAACTGTTCACCATTGTTTGCCGCAGCAAATACATTATTGGTAACGGTGTTATTTTCGTCGATATACGAAATTTCTGCATTTGAGGTTCCGAAATTCCCTTCGTGTGCCACAATATATCCATTGGAATACTGCGAAAAACCTAACACAAATCCAGCAGCAGATAAGGTTAGCGTAATGAGTTTTGAGTAAAAATGTTTCATGTTATAAAATATTTAAGGATTAATTTATTTGAATAAAAAAGCAAAATGACCAGGAATATCGCCTGTGGTCGCCCGCCATTTCAGCGTGCCATACTTCGTTAAGCAAAACACTTCTCCATTAGAAATATAATCTTTAGCATCGGTGATAAAAATATCTCCATTATCAGGATTTACAGTAATTCCGTATGGGATCACAATTTCATTTTCAATATTATTTTGGATGAAATTGGTACTGATTGTGTCAAAAGTATCGGTATTAATAATACCGTAACTGCTCACAGTTCCAGATGAAGTCCATTGATAGCCATAGTAATACATTCGGTTTTCAACAAAGGCAAAATCGCTGATTGGCTGATTAATTTCTTGAATAACGGTATCGGTTTCAGGATCCAAAACATAGACTTTTGGTGGAATATCCGAATAGTTTCCGCGCGAAGTCACCCATAATTTACCGTTATCATCTTTCTTAATTTTGTTCAAATTAATGGCTACCGTAATTTTCTTTATTTCTTTAAAAGTGTTCAAATCTACTACAGATACGGTATTGTCGTAATTGGGATAGCTGTATCCTCCAGAGTTCGCAACGTACAATTTATCGCCCACCACTTCTAATTCTTCCGGCTGAAGTCCCACATTTACCTGTCCTACAATTTTCAATGTATTTACATCCACTTTCACCACATAACCTGGTTGCGATTGTCCCACCGCACCTCCATAAGAGGTGATATACGCATAATCACCATGAAAATTAATGTATCTGCAGTTGGTTACGGGGATTTCTCCGATGTGTTTTGCGGTTTTCGCATCCATAACTTCAACGTAATTGGAGAGATTGATGACGGCAAAAACTTGATCACGATACACCTTAACATCATTTCCTACATCTCCCAAACTGTTCACCACCGTTGGATTTTGGGCAGCATAATAATTCTTTGTAAAAACACCAGTACTGTAATCGAAATAATCTAAGCTTGCTTTATTGCTCCCCATATTTCCTTCATTCAGAATGTATAAACCTTGCACGGTAGCTAAATCTTCGGGCGCCTGAACGCCATTTGAGGTTCCGCCATATTCAACGTAATCGTAATCTTCCCGACAAGAATTCATACTTAAGATCAGAAAGCAAAGCAGGAGATAAACTATTTTTTTCATGATGGAATTTCGGTTTTACAAGTTGATTTTCAAGGTTACTCGATAATTTCTTCCAGGCATCGGGAAATTTCGAATCACGCTATAATTTTGATTCAAAAGATTATTCACTTCTAAAGCGAGTTTAAATGAAGTATTCTTCAAATTGAAATTTTTAGAAACCGAAATATCGCTGGTATACCAAGATTGTTCGTAGTTTTCAGGTATATTCATGCTCATATTATAGCGTTCGCCGGTATAAATAAAACTGTAATTCAACTGCCAATCTTTATAGTTTAACCCAAGCAGCGCAGTTCCACTATTTCTGGGAATATAGGGGATTTGATTTCGGTAATAACTGGTAACTTTAGACTTTGTAACATCCAATGCTTCTTCAAAAGTATAGGTGAATTTTGTACTGAAAAGCAGATCTTGAGCAAGCAACCATACCGCCTGCGTAGAAACATCAATTCCTTTAATTTGAACTTCTCCTAAATTCACCATCGTCCATCGAAATTGCTGTCCTTTTGGATAGGCGATAATTTTATCGGTTACTTCATTATAATAGGCATCAGCAAGAAAATTAAAGCTTTTCAGAACGCCGTTTTCAAAGTCTTTTGTAAACGAAAATCCAAGATCGTACTGATTGGTAAATTCTGGTTTCAGCTGAGAACTTCCAATTTCGGTATAGTATAAATCATTAAACGTGGGCATTCTAAAAATCCGTTTATAAAATGCATGAAGTTTAAAATTTGGAAGCAATAGATAGGAGGCAAAAACCGCGGGTGTAAATTCGTTTCTATTTTGAGGAACAGAAAATTTTGTATTTTCGATACTTTCTTGAACAAAAGTTCCTAAAACGCTCGCTTGAAACATCAACTTTTTCAAATCCAATTGAGTCGCCAAAGCTACAAGTTCCGTATTTCGTTCTGGGTATGCAAAATCCCGCAAATTCGCATCCAATGTATTGTATTGATAATCCGCAGAGAGATTCACCTTCCAAAAATCTAAAATAGAATATTGGTGCGCGGTGGAAAAGTACAATTCTTTTTGTTTGTAGGTATTGTCGATCAAAAAAGGTGTTCCACCGGGATTATCGTTATAATAATGCAAATAATCATCGGCGAATTTCGCATTAATTTTGAAAGTATATTTTGATGAAATTTGTTTTTCTACACTTCCTTGAACAAAGAAATTTCGATCCCATTGTCGACTCGAAAAAATATCTGAATTCTTCGTAATTGCCCCTGGAATCCCTCGTTCGGAATCGTAATAATATGCTTTCAAATTCCAGTTTCCACGGTTGATTTTTCCGAAAATTCCAGCTTCCGCTCGAAAAGCTTCAACATCTCCATTTGTTCTTATTCCTTCTCTTTCCCATGCCATCGCGCCATCAGGAAGCGCAGTTCTTTGATAGAATTTATATTTGCCATCCGCATTTATATATTCTGTATTTAGAGAAAAACTAATATTATTTGAAATTTTCTGCTCCAACAATAAGGAAGGATTTACCAAACCGAATGATCCGGAACGATAGCCAATACGTGCATTGGTCTTTTTAAAATTTTTAAATGAAGGAATTTTGCTTTGCAAATAAATACTTCCTGAAGATCCAAAATCGCGCGCCGATTGAAAAATTTCACTTTTTTGACCGTTATACAAAGAAATAGACTCTAAATTCTCCAACGAAAAACGTCCTAAATCGACGGTTCCATTTTGGGCATTTCCAATTTGTATTCCATCGTAAAAAACACCAACATGTTGGGTTCCCATTCCTCGAATATTCACGGTTTTCATACCTCCAATTCCTCCGTAATTTTTCAACTGAATACCTGAAAAATAACGTATTGCATCGGCTACTGAAACGCTGTTCATTTGTTCGAGTTCCGCACCTTGAAGCTTTTGCGAAGGAATAACGCCCTGTTCTTGAAACTTTCTATTGAGGATAATTTGTTGAATTTCTGAAGTTCGCAAACTATCTTTATCTGATTTCTGAGAAAGAAGATGCGTTGGGAAGAACCCCAAAATAATGATTGCCGGTAAAGTGTACAATTTTGTTCCCATCATGGTTTTGGTATGCAACAACCGAGAACAGAAAAAACCAGAATCCACCCTAATTTTTTGCAATGAGCTGCAGATTAAGGATTTGGAATTACATCTGATTACACTTCGTTCCGCGGAAGTTCATCTACAATTCGGGCAGATATTCTGACTTGTCTCAGCATTTGCACCTTCCCATTACCAAAGTAACAGTGGATTTTTGCATTGCCTATTTCGAGATTTACAGCAGCGCGTCTGTCTTGGATTTTCACCAAATTCCCTGACTCCGAATTACGGCAAATATACTAAAAAACTGTCCGCTAAAAAAGATTGAAACGAAGTTAAAAATAGAAACAATGAAGCAGTACCATTTTCACGTGGTAAAAATGATTTTCAACAAAAATGGTGCTTTGATTTCGAACTACAAATAACTTGCGTCAAACGAAAACGGTAATAACGTTCGCATTGAATTCGTTTTGTAAATCGGTCCGTTCATCGATGCAAAATAAATTTCGATTTCCGAATCCTGCTTGGCTTCATATTCCAAAATACTTTGTCTACAAGCGCCGCATGGCGAAACAGGTGTAGATGTAACTGCTTCTTTTGGTGCACCAATTACAAATATCTTCTTCATTGTAACGTTTGGATAGTTGGCAGAAGCCCAATAAATAGTGGTTCTTTCCGCACATAATCCAGAAGGATAAGCAGCGTTTTCCTGATTACTTCCTGTTATGATTTCGCCATTTTCCAATAGAAGGGCGCAACCCACATAAAAGTTTGAATAAGGAGCGTACGCTTTCTCGCGAATGGCAAATGCCATATCATATAACTTCTGCTCGATTTCGTTGAGATCATCTCTTCCAGAAAATACCTGATATGCAATTTTATACTCTTTTTCCATAGATTAAAAAAGGGAGTTAAAGATACTACTTTTCTTAATTTCTACAATAGCAATTTTAATCTAATTTAAAAGTTTACTCAATCGTGAATTTTACGCATTTTTACTATTTTCAAAAACGGAATTATTTTGCTAAAATTTTAACTTTATTTTCACTTATTTTTAAGAATTCAACCTTCGCTTTTACGGTTGTTTTTCAGTAATTTTGAAGAAAAAAAGAATGCTTTATTCTCCTCTTCAAATTCGAAATTTAGAAATCCCTAATCGATGGGTAATGTCGCCAATGTGCATGTATTCTGCAGAAAACGGCGTTGCTCAAAAATTTCATTATGTACATTACGGAAGTCGCGCTCAAGGCGGCGTTGGTTTAATTATGATTGAAGCTACTGGCGTTGAACCAAAAGGCAGAATCACACAAAAATGTTTGGGAATTTGGAACGATGAACAGGCAAATGCATTATCCGAAATTGTAAATTTTGTACATCAGAATTCAAATTCGAAGATTGGAATTCAACTTGCGCACGCAGGAAGAAAAGGATCAACATGGAACGGAAATCAAGTATCGATAGAAGAAGGTTGGGAAACGCTTGCACCAAGCGCAATTCCTTTTAAAGAAGGCGAAAGATTGCCCCATGTTTTAACAACCGAAGAAATTAAAAATCTTGTACTCGCTTTTAAAAATGCAGCCATACGAGCTATTGATGCGGGATTTGATGCTATTGAAATTCATGCCGCTCACGGTTACCTCATTCATCAATTTCTCTCTCCGCTTTCCAACATCAGAACCGATGAATATGGTGGAAGTTTTGAAAATCGTATTCGTTTTCTCCTTGAAATTATCGATGCAGTAAACCCTGTTTTAGATGAAAATCATCCTCTTTTCGTTCGGATTTCAGGAACAGAATATGCGGAAAACGGTTGGAGTATCGAGGATTCGGTGAAGCTTTCTACAATTCTTAAAGAACATCATGTCGATTTAATTGATGTGTCCAGCGGCGGCAACATTCACAATGCAAAAATCAATCTTTTTGACGGTTACCAAGTTCCCTATTCTTCTGAAATTCGAAAAAAAACGGGTATAAAAACAGGAGCAGTAGGTTTAATAAAAACTGCGGAACAAGCCGAAAATATTTTACAAAACGGAGATGCAGATGCAATTTTTATTGGCCGAGCATTGCTAAGAAATCCGTATTTGCCTGTTTTATCTTCTTTTAAATTTGAAGAAAAGTGCTTTTTCCCACATCAATACGATCGCGCAAAAATATAAAATACAACCCCCTTAACCCTTACAAAATCCACCATCTTGAATACGTCGCTCAAGAAAAAAATCATCCATTTTTCTTCACGATTTGATAGAAACGAAATCGACAATTCCTACCCTATTGATTACTGCTTGCCGGTATATCATACTGTTTCTGATGAACATTTACCGCATCTTAAACATATTATCAATTATAAAAATAAAAAGCAATTTGAGGATGATTTAGACCTAATGCTGAAGTATTTTCACTTTGTGAACTGGGATGAATTTAAAGATGCCATTACTGGAAAAATTCACTTCAAAGAGAAATTTGCGCTGCTGACTTTCGATAATGGATATCGAGAATTCTATGATGTTATTGCGCCAATTCTTGAAAGAAAAGGCGTTTATGCAATAAACTTCATTAATCCGAAATTCATCAACAACGGCGACATGATGTTTCGTGCAAAAACCAGTATTATTATCGATACCATCATCGCTAGAAAACAAATTCAACCCATTGTAACCGAATATTTTGGATTAAAAAAAGCTTCCGAAAAAGAACTCATTAAAAAAGTAAATCTGATTAATTATTTGGATCAGGGAACATTAGATGAACTTTCTTTAAAAATTGAAATCGACTTCGGCAAGTATTTGAACGATTACCAACCTTATCTTTCAGAAATGGAAATGAAATCGCTGTACGAACGCGGCTTTGGCTTTGGAGCACACAGTTGGGATCACCCTCTCTATTTTGAACTTTCGTGCGATGAACAACTTTCTCAAACATTTCGAAGTGTGGATTATTTGGAAGAAAACGGGTTTCAACCAGAATGTTTTGCCTTTCCGTTTACCGATTTTGGAGTAAAAAATGAATTTTTTAAAACGATTTTCGAAGAGCGTTCGTTGTTTTGCAGCTTCGGCTCTGCAGGCATAAAACTCGATAGTTTTTATCGAAATTTTCAACGAATTCCGATGGAAACTGGTGAAACTGCCGAAGAAATCCTGAAAGATCAAGTCAGCTATTTTAAATTGAAAAAACTGTTTTATAAAAATAAAATCCGCCGATAACAAAGTAAAAAAAAA
>JAFAGO010000025.1 GCA_023422635.1 Bacteroidota bacterium | reverse complement strand
CCTTTGGGTTTTAATTCGAATATTGGAGATTTTACGAAAGGAATCAAATTTGTCAGTTCAAAAACGGACAAAGTCAGTAAAAACTATTCCAACGAAAAAATTAAAAAATCCAATATTCAATACACTGCAAATACTGCGATTTATTCCTACGAAACAATTTCGGGGAAGAAATTTGATATTGAATTTCAAGTGAGCAATAACAATGTTGCTTTTAGATATTTAATTCCAAATCAAGGCGAAACTTTGTCTGCCGTGATTACGGAAGAATCCACTGGTTATCATTTTCCAAATGGAACCAGCACTTTTCTTTCCAGTACGATGAAACCGATGACAGGTTTTGCCAGAACTGCTCCAAGTTATGAAAGCGGTTACGAAGCCGATGCAGAACTCGGCAAAAAATCAGAATTTGGATATGTTTTTCCTGGACTTTTTCACGTTGGTGAAAACGGTTGGGTTTTGCTTTCAGAAACGGGAGTTGACAGTCAGTTTGTTGCCTCACATTTAGATACAACGTTGGAAAAAAACGTGTATAAAGTTGCGTATCCAAATCAAGCAGAAAATAATGGTTTTGGAAGTTCAAGTGCAGCAATTTCGCTTCCGGGAAAAACGCCTTGGAGAACGATTACCGTCGGAAATTCTTTAAAACCTATTGTTGAAACCACGATTCCTTTTGATGTTGTGGAACCCAAATACGAAGCTTCTCAAAAATATAATTTTGGAAAATCGACTTGGAGCTGGATTCTTTGGCAGGATGAAAGTATGAATTACGACGATCAAAAAAACTTTATCGATCTCGCTGCTTCCTTGAAATATGAATTTATTTTGATGGATGCAATGTGGGATGTAAATATAGGAAAAGAGCGTTTGAAAGAACTGGTGGATTACGCAAAATCCAAAAATGTGGGCGTGATGTTATGGTACAATTCCAATGGAGGTTTTAACGATGCACCACAAACGCCAAGAAACAAAATGGACACTTCTGTTGCCCGAAAAGCCGAAATGAGATGGCTCAAACAAATTGGAATTAAAGGTTTGAAAGTTGATTTTTTCGGTGGCGACAAGCAAGAAACGATGAAGTTGTATGAAGATATTCTATCTGATGCCAATGATTATGGATTGTTCATTATTTTTCACGGAACTACGCTTCCAAGAGGTTGGGAAGTGATGTATCCGAATTATGCGGGAAGTGAAGCGGTTTTGGCTTCGGAAATGCTTTATTTTGTGGAAGGAATTCGCAAGCAGGAAGCGTTTTTTGCATCGCTTCATCCGTTCATCAGAAATACGGTTGGAAGTATGGAATTTGGCGGAACTTTCTTGAATAAATATTTAACCAAATCCAATTCCGATAAAAATAAAAGATACACCACAGATGCTTTTCAATTGGCGACTGCAGTGTTGTTTCAAAATCCGGTGCAAATGTTTGCAGTAATGCCGAATAATTTAACGGATGCTCCGAAATTTCAGTTGGATTTTATGAAAAATGTTCCAACACAATGGAATGAAACAGAATTTATCGATGGTTATCCTGGAAAATATGCGGTGATTGGCAGAAAAAGTGGCGATCATTGGTATATCGCTGCTGTTAATGCAGAAAAATTCGTCAAAAAATTAACGTTGAAACTTCCAATGCTCGCTGGAAAATCCTTGAAATTAATCAACGATGATTCTAAAGGAAATACCTCAGAAAAAACGATTTCCATTAACAAAAATGGAGAACTAAAAATTGAAATTCAACCAAACGGTGGATTTGTCATTCATTAAAAAAATCAACTATGAAAGCTTTAATAAACATTTTTTCAATCTTAATAATTTTCGTTTTTGCAGGTTTTGCGAAAGCAGCAGAACCGTTCATCACGTTTTCCAAGTCGGAAAATTCGGTGGCGTTGAAAGAGAAGAATTCAAACCTAACCATTTTAACCGATTCCAATTCCGACAAAGGAATTCTTCGTGCTACAAACGATTTACAATCCGATTTTGAGCGAGTAACAGGAACAAAACCAAATCTTTTATTTAAAAATTATGGATTAAATGGAACCGTTATCATCATTGGTGAAATGGGCAACAACAAAACGATTGATGCTTTAATTAAATCCAAAAAAATAGATGGAAATTCTCTGAAAGGAAAGAATGAAAAATTCATTATTCAAAATGTTTCAAATCCTATTTCTGGAGTTTCGGAAGCAATTGTAATTGCAGGAAGCGACAAACGTGGAACGATTTACGGAATCTACGAATTGTCCAAGCAAATTGGCGTTTCGCCTTGGTATTATTGGGCAGATGTTCCTGTTGTGCAACAAGAAAATTTGTATTTCAAAAAAGGAATATATACCGATGGAGAACCTGCTGTAGAATATCGCGGAATTTTCTTGAACGATGAAGAACCTGCTTTGGGAGGTTGGGCAAGAGCTACTTTTGGGGGAATTAATTCTAAATTTTATGAAAAAGTTTTTGAACTTGTTCTTCGTTTGAAAGGGAATTATTTGTGGCCTGCAATGTGGGGAAAAACCATTTATGGCGAAGATCCTTTGAGTGGACCTTTGGCGAATGATATGGGAATTGTGATGGGGAATTCGCACCACGAACCAATGATGCAGGCACAGCAAGATTGGCATAATTACATCAAAGCGAATAATCTTCCGAACGTTTGGGATTATTCTAAAAACAAAAAAGTCTTGGATGAATTTTGGACCAAAGGAATTGAGCGTGCAAAAGATTGGGATAAATTGGTAACGGTCGGAATGCGAGGTGATGGCGATGAAGCAATGGAAGAAGATACAAATATCCATTTGCTTGAAAATATTGTTGCAGAACAGCGTAGAATCATTCAAAAAGTGACGGGCAAAAAAGCCAATAAAACACCGCAAATTTGGGCGTTATATAAAGAAGTTCAGGATTATTATGATCAAGGAATGCGCGTTCCAGATGATGTGATTTTGTTGTATTGTGATGACAATTGGGGAAATGTTCGCAAACTTCCAGATTTATCAAAACCTTTGCACAAAGGCGGTTACGGGATGTATTATCACGTGGATTATGTGGGTGCGCCAAGAAATTCAAAATGGATTAACATCAGTCCAATTCAAAGAATTTGGGAACAAATGAGTTTGAGTTACGAACACGGTGTTGACAAAGTTTGGATAGTAAATGTCGGCGATCTAAAACCGATGGAATTTCCAATTTCTTTCTTTTTGGATATGGCTTGGAATCCTAAATCTTTCAATGCTGGAAACTTACAAGAATATACGGATAATTGGGCAGCGCAACAATTTGGGGAAACCTATTCAAAGGCGATTGGAGATATTTTAACGAAATACACCAAATTCAACAGAAGAGTTACCGGTGAAATGTTGGATAGCAAAACATATAGTCTTGAAAATTACAACGAATTCGGTAGAGTTTTACAAGAATATCAATCCGTAAATCTCGATGCGCAAAGGATTTACAATCAAATCAATCCGAAATATAAAGATGCTTATTTTCAATTGGTTTTGTATCCAGTTGATGCGATGAGCAATCTCTACGATATGTATTTTGCACAAGCAATGAATAAAAAATTGTTCGCAGAAAACAATCCAGAAGCCAACAAATACGCGGATCGTGTAAAAGCCGATTTCAAATATGATGCGTTTTTAGCGAATAAATACAACCACGAAATTGCAGGTGGAAAATGGATTCATATGATGGATCAGATGAAAATCGGGTACAAAAGTTGGTCGGATTTAAAAAATGACGTTCTGCCAGAAGTGAACTATGTGGATGAAAAGTCTTATAGTCCAAAATCTAAAACATTCATTGAAAATGAGGGCTATATTTCGATTGAAGCAGAAGATTTTGCCCGTAAAAATGAATCTTCAAAAATCAAATGGGAAATCATTCCTGATTTTGGAAAAACCAAATCTGGCGTAACCACTTTTCCTCAAAATTTGACTCCAACTAAAACCGACAATATTTCGTTGGAATACGATATCGAATTCAAAAATACTGGAAGTTTTGATCTTCAAATCTATCTTGCTCCAACCTTGAATTACAACGAAAATAAAGGTTTGAAATA
>JAFAGO010000039.1 GCA_023422635.1 Bacteroidota bacterium | reverse complement strand
TTAGGGTGGTTTTAGCGGTGGGGCTCACCTGTTCCCATTCCGAACACAGAAGTTAAGCCCACCAGCGCCGATGGTACTGCGAAAGCGGGAGAGTAGGTCGCCGCCAGTTTTTTTCAAACCTCATACACAAATGTATGAGGTTTTTTTATGTCCATACTTTAACGGAAATATACTTTAATTTTCTCGCTTTCATATTGGAGAGAAGATTTAAATTTTAGTTTTTACAATTGTAATGTGATTATTGTAATTCCTACAAGGTAATGGTGTAACAAGCTGTTTTTTTGTTTTTTAGTTTTCGTTATTGCTTATTATCCAGCTCATTTCTAAACACAACTTTCTACTGTCTCACATTGCAATTTCTTTCGTGATTGTTTCTATTGGTATCAATAGGAAATTTCCTTTGATTGCCTCGTTTAGCAATAAAAAAAGCTCCCGAAGGAGCTTATACAATATTGACTGTTGAATTAGGATTAAGCTAATTTTACATTAACTGCATTTAAACCTTTTTTACCTTGTTCGACCTCGTAGGTTACCACGTCGTTTTCACGTACATTTCTGTATTTTAAACCAGATGTGTGTACGAAAATGTCTTCTCCTCCGTTACTTGGAGTAATAAATCCGAAACCTTTTGTTTCGTTAAAAAATTTTACTGTGCCTTGTTGCATTGTAATGGGTATTAAAAAAATGTTATTTTATCAATTCGATATTGATGGCTGAAAACCCTTTAACGGATTTTTCTTTCTCAAAAGAAACTTTATTGCCCTTTTTAACAGGCTCCTTGCAATTATTGGTATGGAAAAATACGTTTTCTTTAGAATTATTTTCCGTAATAAATCCGTAACCCTTTTCATCATTAAAGAAGGTCACGAAGCCCGTTTTTCTTGGATCTTCCTCTTCAATAGGTGCAGCTCCCAAACGTATATCTTCAATGCTAATTTCCTCCGTTTCCTCCGGTGGAGTAGAAGTTAGTCTACCAAATTGATCAACGTAAGAAAACATGTCTTCAAGGTCTTTTCCCTTATTATTATTGGACTTTCTTTCTTCCCTGCGTAGGGCTTTTTCTTTTTGTTTTTGGATTTTTTTCTTAGAGTTTTCTTTTTTTGAAGAAGAATCTGCCATAAATAGATGTATTGTTTTTAAATATTAATAATTATTTTTAGTTCGTATACTACAAAACACAAACCGTGCATTAAGCGCTGTTTGATTTGCCGAGTATCTTAAGAATTGTACTATATTGATTGTTGCTTTAGATATTGTTAACTGCCGACCACATTGATTCGAGGCGAAAAAAATTAAAAATGGCAGCTGGATAAGCAAAAACTGAATGTAAAGTAATAGAAATTATATACTGGTACAGAAAGCAAAGGCAGTGGCCTAATTCATTTATTCTTTTGCAAAGATACAATAATTTTTCTTAACTGAATATTATTTAAATAAAACTTGAAAAGTTATAAAGATTTATAATGTGAATTCACCAAATTTAGAAATTATTTTTAAGTACGGTTATAAACTGTCTTCGTATGTGATTGCAGTTTGAGGTGCTTTTTACTGCGTTTAACCTTTAAATATAAGTAGAAATAATCATTTAATTAAAAATTTTCGAATTATGAAAATTCCCGAAAAAAAATCAAAAATTGATGAAATCGACAAACATCTCTCCGATGGGAAAGATAAAGTGATGACGACCAATGATGGCGTTCCTATTTACGAT
Source organism: Bacteroidota bacterium (assembly GCA_023422635.1). Classification (GTDB taxonomy): domain Bacteria; phylum Bacteroidota; class Bacteroidia; order Flavobacteriales; family Weeksellaceae; genus JAFAGO01. Next base: position 6,465 of record JAFAGO010000039.1, on the reverse strand, counting down.
AATAACAATACGTTGAAGGCAGGCGAAAGAGGTCCTTCTCTGCAGCAAGATCATATTTTCTTGGATAAATTAATGCATTTTGACCGAGAAAGAATTCCTGAAAGAGTCGTTCATGCGCGTGGCTCTGGAGCACACGGCGTTTTTGAGGCTACTGCGGATTTGTCCGATTACACAACGGCAGCTTTTTTAAAGAAAGGCACTAAAACACCTGTTTTTACGCGTTTTTCTACAGTGGCTGGTTTTAAAGGAAGTAGTGATTTGGCTCGCGATGTTCGTGGATTTTCTGTAAAATTTTATACTGAAGAAGGAAATTATGATTTAGTGGGAAACAATATTCCAGTCTTTTTTATTCAAGATGCTATGAATTTCCCCGATTTAGTTCATGCAGTAAAACCTGAACCTAATAATGAAATTCCACAAGCAGCATCAGCCCATAATACCTTTTGGGACTTTATTTCCTTAATGCCAGAAGCTGCGCACATGACGATGTGGGTAATGTCCGACAGAGCGATACCGCGTAGTTTACGGATGATGGAGGGCTTTGGTGTACACACTTTTAAATTGGTGAATAATGAAGGGAAAGCTACATTCGTTAAGTTTCATTGGAAACCAAAATTAGGGGTACATTCTGTCGCTTGGAATGAAGCTCAGAAAATCTCAGGCTTTGATGGCGATTTTCATAGAAGAGATTTATGGGAAGCGATTGAAGAAGGGGATTTTCCACAGTGGGATTTGGGTGTTCAGTTAATTCCCGAGGAGGATGAATTGAAGTATTCTTTCGATCTTTTGGATCCTACGAAGTTAGTTCCTGAAGAAGTAGTTCCTATAAAAATTATTGGTACAATGACGCTAAATCGTAATCCTGAAAATTTCTTTGCGGAAACTGAGCAAGCAGCATTTGATCCAGGTCGTTTGGTTCCAGGTATTGATGTTTCTAATGATCCATTATTGCAAGGCAGAATATTCTCGTATATGGACACCCAGAATTATCGTCTTGGAGGTCCAAATTTCCACGAATTGCCGATTAATAGACCAGTTAACGGAAAACATAATAATCAAAAAGATGGCTTTTCCAAAATGGATATTCCGAAGGGTGAAGTAAGCTACTTCCCGAATAGCAAAGCTGAAGGATGTCCGTACCATGCCATGCTGAAGGGAGAAGTAGGTTACCAATCTCATAAAGAGAAAATTGATGCCTCTAAAGTTCGTGGTCGTTCAGAATCTTTTGCAGATCATTTTACGCAAGCACGGTTATTTTTCAACTCGCAAAGTCCTGAAGAGCAAGAGCATTTAATTAATGCCATTAGCTTTGAACTTTCTAAAGTGGATGATCTTGATGTTCGCAGACGTGAACTCGCTATATTAAATCAAATTGAAAGTACGCTGGCAGAAAAAGTGGGTGATAATCTTGGTCAGAAACCGCCGAAAGATTTAGATGAATTAACCTTGAAGTTTGCAAGGCAAAATCATCCTCAATATCCCATTAAAGCGCCAAAACCAGAAGTTGACAAATCTGAAGCGCTTAGCATGAAAACCGCTCCAGGTGAAGGATCTATTAAGACACGAAAAGTTGCGTTCTTGGTCGATGAAGGCGTTAGTAAAGCTTCTGTTGATGAACTGAAAGCAGCATTAGAAAATGAAGGTGCGAAAGCCGTTCTTATTTCATCGCGCGTAGGTAAACTCAACTATAAAGAGGGAGGAAGTGAGGAAGTTATGCATTCATATCTTACCGATGCTTCGGTTCTTTACGATGCATTTTACACGCCAAGCGGTGATTCTGTTGAAGCATTAAAAGATAATCCGGATTATATTCAATTCCTCAATGAAGGATTTCGACATTGTAAAGCCATTGCTTTTGCCAAAGACGCAGAAGTTTTGCTGAACAATACCGCGATTAAAATAGATAAAGGAGTTATTTTAGAATCGGAAAACGATTTAGCTAAAGATTTTATTACTGCAATGAAAGGACACCGAATCTGGGAGCGAGAAAAATCGAGAAAAGTTCCTTCATAAACTACGTTTAAATTGTATTTGCAACCACGGATTTTTTCCGTGGTTTTTTTTGTGCTTTTTTTCGACATTTTAGATGTTTTTGTTAGCTTAAGTTTTCATTATTAAATCTGTAATGTGCTCATTTTTAGATTCTTTGTTTGTTAGCTAAATGCAATAGTAACTAAATAGTTTTTTTAAGTTTTTGTTAACACGTTATTGCCCACTTATCGTTTAGACATAGTAATTGCTTTACGGTGAAATTATCCACCATGTAGGTGAATAGCATGTATCCTTGCTCAGCGTTTGGTTCTACTTTTGGTTAATTTTTTTTAGTTTTTTCGAGTGAAATTATGTTAAAGTTAAGGCATATTTGGATGCAGTTATAAAAAATCATGTGCAAATAATGTAAACTTCTTATCATATTTTGAAATGCTAATACATGTATTAATTATTTAGTCATGTATAGCATATCTGCTTTAATATATGGATGTTTCATTTGCTTTTAAATCGTTAAAATCTTACACCTTATCATAAATTAGAGAATAATCTTATCATATAAAATCGATATGTAAAGTGTTGATATATAGTAATTAATAGCGATTTTATTTTTTTATTTCGTTCATATTTTTATATTTGTATTGTTACGTAAATGTTAACAAATCCCTATGTCAACAAATTTTATCCATACGTACGTTTCCGTCGATTGTGTAGTCTTCGGTTTTGATCATCAAAATAAGTTGAATGTTCTGCTTGGTCAGCGTCATGTAGATGATGTTCCTTTGGATCGACAACGTAAACTTCCTGGAAGTTTAATTTATCAAAACGAAGATGTGGACGATGCAGCGCAACGTGTACTTCAAGAGCTTACTGGTATTAAAAAAATGGTACTGAAACAGTTTAAATGTTTCGCCGATCCTAAAAGAGCAAGTAATTCTGAAGATGTGAAATGGATGTTTAAAGAATACAAAAACAACATCGATCGAATTATTACTGTAGCCTTTATTTCTTTATGTAAAATCGACCGCAAATTAAATAGCTCAAAATACGATACCGTAGATTGGTGCCCAATTGATCAACTTCCGTATCTGCCCTTCGATCACAAAAAAATTATTGAAGAATCCTTTATTGAAATTCGCAGATGGATTGAATCCGATTTTACCATTATTTTCGAATTGCTACCCAAAAAATTTACAATTCGCCAATTGTATCAATTGTACTGCGCGCTAAGCGAGAAAAAAATTGATATCAAAAATTTTCATAAAAAAATATCTTCCTTCAACTACATTATTCCGCTAGACGAAATTGAGGTGAATGTAGCGCATCGTGCAGCCAGATATTACAAGTTTGATGCAAAAGTTTATAAAAAGAATTATACAAAACTTATAAAATAAAATACTATGTATTTGCTAGGATATGATATCGGAAGTTCGTCGGTTAAAGTTTGTTTAATCGAAGCTTCTAGCGGAAAAATTATTGCAACCGATTTTTCTCCGAAAAAAGAAATGAAAATTCATGCAGAAAATCCAGGTTGGGCAGAGCAAAACCCTGCAGATTGGTGGACGAATTTAAAGCTTGCTCACGAATCTGTAATGAAAGAATCGGGTATTGATGCAGAAGAAATTAAAGCAATCGGAATCACTTGGCAAATGCACGGTTTGATAATGGTTGATAAAGATCAGAACGTATTACGTCCATCAATTATTTGGTGCGACAGTAGAGCGGTTCCGTATGGCGAAGAAGCATTTAAAGCAATCGGTGAAGAAAAATGCCTTTCTCACCTTCTCAATTCACCTGGAAATTTTACAGCTTCAAAATTAGCTTGGGTAAAAAATAATGAACCAGATGTTTACGAGAAAATCGATAAAATAATGTTGCCAGGCGATTATATTGCCATGAAACTTTCTGGCGAAATTGGCATTACCATCGAAGGACTTTCTGAAGGTATTTTCTGGGACTTTAAAAACAATACCATTTCCGAAGATGTAATTCAATATTTTGGGATTGCGAAAAGTTTTTTCCCAGAAATTGTACCAACATTCGGTATACAAGCTCAGGTTTCTGCAAACGCTGTAGCGGAATTAGGACTAAAAGAAGGAACACCGATTACCTACAGAGCGGGAGATCAACCCAATAACGCACTTTCACTTAACGTATTTAATCCTGGAGAAATTGCTTCTACAGCCGGTACTTCAGGCGTTGTATATGGCGTTTTAGATCAATTGGATTACGATAAAAAATCGAGAGTAAATACTTTCGCACATGTTAATTATTCTCCAGAACAAATTCGATTGGGCGTTCTTTTATGCATTAACGGAACAGGAATTCTGAATTCATGGTTGAAACAAAACTTTGCAACCTCTTTACCTTCTTACGGAGAAATGAACGAAGTAGCATCTCTTTCGCCAATCGGCTCAAAAGGATTAAGTGTAATCCCTTTTGGTAACGGCGCCGAAAGAGTTCTTGAAAACAAAGAAGTAAACTGCTCCTTACACGGAATTAACTTTAACACCCATTCTAAAAGCGATGTACTACGAGCCGCACAGGAAGGAATTGTTTATTCTTATGAATTTGGGATGGACATTATGCGCAATATGGGAATGAATATTCAAGTGATCCGTGCGGGCAATGCCAATATGTTTCTAAGTTCACTTTTCCGCCAAACTTTAGCGAGTGTTACCAATGCACAAATTGAACTTTACGACACCGATGGCGCGGCAGGAGCGGCAAGGGCAGCAGGAATGGGCGTCGGCTTTTATGCAGATTCCAAAGAAGCATTCTCTGCATTAGAAAAAATTGCAGTTATCGAACCTGAATACGAAAAAAGAGAGCAGCATCTGGAATCTTACCATCGATGGAAAAACTATCTAAAAATGGTGATGAACGCACCAGAGGTTGAGAAAAGTGCATATCAATATATCTAAATAAACAATAAAAAATAATTTATTATGAACGTCTTAATGGGAACAAAAGAATTTTTCTCCAAAATCAATCAAATTCAATTCGAAGGTCTAGAAAGCAGAAATCCCCTTGCCTTTAGATATTACCAACCGGAACGAGTGGTTTACGGTAAACCAATGAAAGATTGGATGCGTTTTGCAATGGCTTGGTGGCATACCTTGTGTGCAGATGGTACGGATCCTTTCGGTGGTGCAACAATTCATCATCCTTGGAATATTGGTAACGATGCTGTTTCTAAAGCAAAATATAAAATGGATGCTGGATTTGAGTTTATGACCAAAATTGGTTTTGAACACTACTGCTTCCACGATGTAGATTTGGTAGATCCTGCCAATACTTGGACTGAATACGAAAAAAATCTACAAGCAATTGTAGAATACGCTAAAGAAAAACAACAAGAAACGGGAATCAAACTTCTTTGGGGAACAGCCAACGTTTTCACAAATGAAAGATACATGAACGGCGCCTCAACAAATCCAAATTTTGATGTCGTTGCATGTGCAGGAAATCAAGTTAAAAATGCCATTGATTCAACCATAGCTCTTGGTGGAGAAAACTATGTGTTCTGGGGAGGTAGAGAAGGATATATGAGTCTTCTTAATACCGATATGAAACGTGAAAAAGAACATTTAGCAAAATTCTTAACCATATCTAGAGATTACGCAAGAAAGCAAGGATTCACCGGAACATTCCTTATCGAACCAAAACCAATGGAACCTACTAAACATCAATATGATTATGATGCAGAAACAGTAATCGGATTCTTAAGACATTATGGTTTGGATAAAGATTTTAAACTGAATCTTGAAGTGAACCACGCAACTTTAGCAGGACATACTTTCGAACATGAGTTACAAGCTGCCATTGATGCAGGTTTATTAGGAAGTATTGATGCCAACCGAGGCGATTATCAAAACGGATGGGATACCGATCAGTTCCCGAACGATTATTTAGAACTCGCACAAGCTTGGTTAGTAATTCTACAAGGTGGTGGATTAGGAAATGGTGGTGTAAACTTCGATGCAAAAATTCGTAGAAATTCAATTGATGCAGAAGATCTATTTATTGCCCACATCTCTGGAATGGATGCATTTGCGAAAGGACTTTTGGTGGCAGCAGACGTTCTCGAAAAATCAGATTACACAAAACTAATCAAAGAACGCTATTCATCTTTTGACCAAGGTAACGGAAAAGCATTTGAAGAAGGCAAACTAAGCCTAGAAGATCTTCAAAAGATTGCACACGAAATCGGAGAGCCAACACCAAAAAGTGGTAAGCAAGAACTCTTTGAAGCGATTGTGAATATGCACATCTAAAAAAAAATTGTAAACAAATCCCAAATTTTATAAATTATGAGCAATTTTTCTTTAACCCCCAATAAAGCAGCGTTATTCTTCTCGCTCGCTTTATTCCCAGCAGCACTTCTTACTGCCCAATCCACAGGTAATGATACCGTTGCCAAAGAACAAAAAATTGAAGAAGTTGTTGTTATTGGTTATGGTAAGCAGAAGAAAG
>JAFAGO010000031.1 GCA_023422635.1 Bacteroidota bacterium | reverse complement strand
ACCTGTTCCCATTCCGAACACAGAAGTTAAGCCCACCAGCGCCGATGGTACTGCGAAAGCGGGAGAGTAGGTCGCCGCCAGTTTTTTTCAAACCTCATACACAAATGTATGAGGTTTTTTTATGTCTATACCTGAACGCGTAACTACAATTAACCTCCTTCTTAGCAAAACGAAATAGAAAAAATGATACTTCAGTTTATAATCTCAATCTATTAATTTTAATAAAGAGAATGGTCTAGTATTTAATGACATTTTCAAAGATAACGATGGCTTTTGCTGTTTGGTCTAATATTCTTTATTAGATTGAATGTTTTATACGTTTTAAATTTCCATTTTTTTAGTGGTATATTATAGCTATCCCCCAAAAAAAAACTTTATGATTATCAGTAGGTCAGCAAGGGTATAAGAATCCATTTTAGGAAGCGAATTATTTAACACTCGTTCCCCTGGAAGATGCAGGATTGGTCGTGGTTTTTTGCGTTCCGTTGTAATTTTCGACTGTCAATTCAACAACGTAGGGTGTTTTCTCTGTTCTTTTTTCTTTTGATGGCGTTATACTTTTCAAAGTAAAAACCTTGCCGTCATACAAAAAACTATTGTTGTAGCCTTTGGCTTCTAAATTCAAAGTTGCTAAATCTGCTGTCCTTGGTCGTGCATGAACACTCATAAATTCAATTTCAGCAACTGCAACACCTTGCCAAACGCATTGCACACCTTCTGGGCAGCGACTATCTTCTTTAATTGACCGCATGGTAATATTCATTTTTAAATCGGAAAACGTTTCTGTTTTTCCTTCCTGAATACGAATAGTTTGAAGTTTTGAAGTATTTTCTTCATTTCCCTGAGATTGCATTTCCGTGGAAGTCGTTTTTGAAGGTTGTTGTTTCGTGCTAGTGCCTTGCGTTTTACATTGTACGTTTAGTAATAGTACCAATGCTAAAAGTGGAAATTTAAATGACATATATTATTTTTAAAGAGTTAAAAGATATTGATTAAAACCACCAAAAACATTGCCAATCCAACAACAAAACTAAATCCAGTTCCTAGTAGGAAACCGAAAAATGCTCCTTTCATAGAGTTAAAAGCTTTCTTTTTGTCGTTAAAATCGTGCAAAAGTTCACCTATAAATACGCCTAGCAACATTCCGAAGAAGAATCCAATGGGTGGGAAAAAAAATAATCCAATTAAAGTCCCAAGTACGGAGCCTATACTTCCCCAACGTGTACCTCCGTATTTTTTATTGGTTTTTGCGGGAATTACATAATTTAAAATGGCAGAGGCTAAAGTTAAGATTCCAAAAATCCAAATGTAAAACATTGGTAAATCCGCATTTGTCCCAAATTTATAAAGCAATAATCCTCCAAAACTTAAAATTAATCCTGGTAAAACCGGCAAAAAGGTTCCTAATATTCCAATTGCAATAATAATTAAACTTAGGAAAGAAATAAGGTGATAGTGATCCATAATCGTAAATTACAGTTAAAAGTAAACATTTTGAAATTGATAAAGAGAAGCTTTTTGTAATTTTGCCCAAAATGATTGTGGAATGAAGCAAAATCAAGATCTTTTGAGAACCGTTAGCGAATATGCGCACATATTCATTCGCGATCATTTTCCTGATGGTTTGGTGTTGGTTTTTCAGATTCTTTCCAAATTGGGAATTCTGTTTCTCATCTTTCTTGTTTTTTATTTAGTTTTCAATTTAATAGTGGATGTCCTTTTACGTCGTGTTTTCGATGAAAAAGAGCGTTTCCCATTTTTAAGTTCATTGTACAAAGCGGGTTCTGCAATTTCGGTCAGTCGAATTCTAGCATTAATGATTTGCGAAACGGCAATTACTTCTGTTTTCTTTGATAATCATCCGGTAACATTAACGATTCTTGAACGTACGATACTTTTTTTAATCGTTGTTTATAGCGCGAATTTGGCGTATAAATTTCTGAAAGCAATTGAGTATTTCTACGAATTAAAATCCGACCATTATCGGGTGATTGCGCTTCGTGCAGTTTCCCAAACCGTTCGCGCAATTGGGGTTGTTATTTTTTCAATTATCGGATTAAGTATCCTCTTTGGAATTAAAGGTTCCGTTATATTTGGTTACATCAGTGCGTTTACCGCGGTGTTCTTTTTAATCTTCAGAGATTTCATTTTAGGTTTTATTACCGGCATGCACATTGCAACACAGCGCGCATATAAAGTTGGCGATTGGGTGGGGATTGATAAATACCATCTTGAAGGAACCATTATGGATATCTCCATTTTAACAACGAAAATTAAAAATTTTGATCATACGATTTCTACAATTCCGACCTACGATTTACTGAACACGGAGGTGAAAAATTACGAATCGATGCGGATTGGGAATAAACGTAGAATTAAAAAATCAATTACATTTAATATCAATTCCTTTGAATTTGTAGAAGAACCTTTATTTGAGAAACTGGAAAAAATTAGTTTGATAAGAAGCTACATGCACTCCATGAAAGATAAAATTCGCTTGGATGCTCCAGAAATCATTGGAAACGAAAATGAAGATTTAAACTATCGAAAACTTACCAATATTGGGGTTTATCGAAAATATGTGGAACTGTATTTGAAGAATAATCCTAATATCGACCAAAACGACACCGTTTTAACTCGTCAACTCGATATAACACCACAAGGAATGCCACTTGAAATTTATTGTTTCACCACTTTTCCGGATCTTCAAGATTATGAGCGGGTGCAAGCGGATATTTTCGATCATCTTCTCGTGGCAGCAAAGGCCTTTCAACTTCAAGTGATGCAGGTGCCTGGCGGTAGTATAAAAATGTAAAAAGAATTAATAGAATAGAAAAAATGACAAAACTTAGCGTAAATATCAATAAAATAGCAACGCTCCGAAATGCAAGAGGAGGCGATGTTCCAAGTGTTACACAAATTGCTGTAGATGTGCAACGATTTGGAGCACAGGGAATTACCATTCATCCTCGACCAGATGAACGACATATTACCAGAAAAGATGTCTATGATCTCAAAAAATTGGTTACTACAGAGTTCAATATTGAAGGAAATCCACAACCAGAATTTGTACAGTTGGTTTTAGACGTAAAACCAGAACAAGTAACATTAGTTCCCGATGCCGTTGATGCAATTACGTCGAACGCGGGTTGGGATTGCAAAACGCATCAGGACTTTTTAAAAAGTGTTATTTCTGAATTTAAAAGCGCAGGTATTCGAACTTCAATTTTCCTAGATCCAGATCCTGAAATGGTGAAATTTGCCGCAGAAACAGGAACAGATCGAATTGAATTGTATACCGAAGCATATGCTAAAAATTATCCAATCGATAAAGAAAATGCCATAAAATCCTATTATGAAACCGCCGTAGAAGCTGCAAATTATAATTTGGGAATTAATGCAGGGCATGATCTTAGTTTGGAAAATATACAATATTTCGCCGATGAAATTCCCAATCTTTTAGAGGTTTCCATTGGTCATGCTTTAATTGCAGAAGCCTTATATTTGGGCTTGGAAAATACTATTCAAGCGTATTTGAAACGTTTAGCTAAATGGTAACTTGTTAAACGCATTAGCAAACATCTAAAATTTAAAATAAGATTATTATGGGAGATCAGCAGATTTTGCATTCAAAAATATATGGAGAAAATCAATCGGGAACTCCACTTCTCGTTATTCATGGATTCCTCGGAATGTTGGATAATTGGGGAAGTTTCGGTAAAGAGATGGGCGAATATTTTCCTGTTCATTTATTGGATATGCGTAATCACGGTAAAAGTTTTTGGGCAAACGAAATGGCACATGATGATCTTGCGCACGATATTTTGCATTATATGGAGTTTCATGGGATAGAGAAAGCAAATTTACTCGGCCATTCTCTCGGAGGAAAAGCAGTAATGCAATTTGCAATAAAATATCCGATCAAAGTAAATAAGCTTATTGTGGTTGATATTGCCCCGAAAGCCTATCCTCCTCATCATCAAGGGATTTTAAAAGCGTTAGACATTGTAGATTTTTCTCAAGTCAATTCTCGTCAAGAAGTGGAAGACGTTTTAGCGCAATACATTCCTGAGAAATCGGTAATTCAGTTTTTAGCCAAAAACCTGTATTGGACGGAAGATAAAAAATTGGCGTGGCGATTTAATTTGAAAACATTATCTGAACATTACAACGATTTTGTTTCCAATGCCATTAAATTTGGAGTGTTCTCTGGTGAAACGCTTTTCATTAAAGGTCAGAAATCCAATTACATTTTACCACAAGATGAATTTCAAGTAAAGCAGCAATTTCCAAATTCTAAAATTATTGAAATTTCTGGAGCAGGACATTGGGTTCAGGCAGACAATCCAAAAGATTTCAATCAAGCCGTAAAAGATTTTCTCAACGCCCAATAAAAACAAGAATTTAAAATCGCATCTACCATCGGAATTCCGGATATTCCGTTGTGTTTGCGTATATTTACACCTTTCAAACCTCAGTTGCTTTGTCAAATGTTTTAGTTACCGGCGCCACCGGAATTTTAGGCAGAATTATCGCACTTCAGCTTGTAAAAAGTGGGAAGAAGGTGCGCGCTGCAAAACGATCGACAAGCAATGTAGAAGAGGTGAAAAGAAGCTTTCGTTTTTATACGGACAATCCTGAGCTGTGGTTTCAAAAAATTGAATGGATTGATGTTGATCTTTTCGATCAAGATCAACTTGAAGTGGCATTGCAAAACATCGACGAGGTGTATCATACTGCCGCCAAAGTTTCTTTTGATCCCAAGGATAGAAAAGTTTTGTACCATACCAATATTGAAGGTACAAAACAGCTTTTATATGCTTGTCAGGATACGCAGGTAAAGAAATTTTGCTTTATCAGTTCCATTGCCGTTTTTGATGGACTTAACGAAAGTGGAAGTGTTGATGAAACTTGCGATTATAATCCAAAACTCAACCATTCTCCCTACGCGATTAGTAAACATTTTGCAGAAATGGAAGCGTGGCGGGCCTCTGCTGAAGGTTTAAATGTTGTCATCATCAATCCCGGAGTAATTATTGGCTCTGGAAATTGGAGTAAAAGTAGTGGCACTTTATTTCAAACTTTTAAAAAGAATACGTATACATTTTCTGGAGGAACAGCTTATGTTGATGTGCGAGATGTAGCTACAATTAGCATTCAGTTGATGGATAAAAATGCTTTCGGTGAAGCTTTTATAGCAGTTTCTGAAAATCTTTCTTATCAAGAAGTTGGCACGTTAATCCGTAGAAATTTTGGTCTTGCTCCGCCAAAAATTATATCAAACCAAATTCTTTATTTTGGATTATGGATGAATCGACTTTTGGGATGGCTAATTCCAAAACTCAAGTGGGCGAACTCATCTAATATTGCGGCGGTAACAACATTTAACCCCATTTCGAACGAAAAAGTTACAAAAGAACTTTCGTATTATTTTATTCCAATTAAAGAAAGCATCGCTTTTCACTTGGAAAATTATAATAAGGATGTAAAAACATCTTAAATCACCTTTTTTAAAATTCTCATTTACGCTACATAATGAACATTACCCATTTTCTAAATACCAATGCTGAAAAGTTTTCTACTCATCCTGCTGTTGGATTTAAAAAGAAAGACGAATGGAAATCACTGAACTGGAAAGACTTTAGAAGATTGGTTTTTAAAACGGCAAATGCACTGCGTGACGCCGGAGTAATGGCGGATGATAAAGTGGCAATATTTTCCGACAATTCTGCGGAATGGATCATTTTTGATCTGGCTACCTTATCGCTTGGCGCTGTAAGTGTGCCTATTTACGCAACTAATAATCCCGAACAAACCGGTTATATTTTAAATGATTCTGAAGCTAAAATAATACTTACAGGAAACCAGGAACATTATGATGCAGCTTATGATATCTTGCAAAGTAGCGACTTTCTTCAGCAAATAATTGTTGCGAAAAAAGCAGTTTGGATTAAAAAAGATCGATCCCAATATTTGGAGGATTTTATAGAAAAGGCAACAGATATTTTTGAAATTGTTCCTCGAGATAAAGACGATCTTGCAACGCTTATCTATACTTCCGGAACCACCGGGGTTCCAAAAGGCGTCATGCTAACCCACGGCAATTTTGCAAATGCGTTCGATGCACACATGCAATTCTTTAAATTTAAAAACTTTGAAAACGAGCATTCTTTAGCATTTCTTCCGCTAAGTCATGTATTCGAAAGAAGTTGGACTTTGCTGTGTCTAACCTTTGGTGCAAAGGTTTCATTCCTTGAAAATCCAAAGCAAATCGCAAGTACATTAGTAGAAGTGAAACCAACAACCATGTGTGCTGTGCCAAGATTCTATCAAAAAATTTACAATGGAATTACCGAAACCATTAATGGAGAATCCAGTGCAAAACAAAAAATATTTCACTGGGCAATCGGGATCGGAAATCAAGTGGCAAAATTCAACTGCGAAAAACAAACCGTCCCTCTTCTTTTAGGCCTAAAATATAAAATCGCTAATGCTTTAGTTTTTGGTAAAATTAAAGCGAAACTCGGTGGTAAATTGTGGTTTTTGCCTTGTGGAGGCGCATCACTTTCTGAAAATATTACAGAGTTTTTCGATGCTATGGGCTTGCATATTACGGTGGGTTATGGTATGACGGAATCCACGGCAACGCTTACTGCATTTCCGTTAAATCATTACAAACATGGTACTGCAGGTCAACCAATGGGCGATACTCAAATTCGAATTGGTGAAAATGATGAAGTTCAAGTAAAAGGGAGCGGAATTATGAAGGGCTATTACAAAAAACCTGAAGAAAACGCTAAAACCTTTACCGACGATGGATGGCTAAAAACTGGTGATGCCGGTTTTATCGATGAAGCGGGAAATCTTACCATTACGGATAGAATTAAAGATTTAATGAAAACGTCCAACGGCAAATACATCGCGCCACAACCTATTGAAAATCTCTTTTCCGATAATCATATGATTGGGCAAATTATGTTAGTTGCGGAGGGCAGACCTTACGTTTCTGCTTTAATTGTTCCGAATTTTGAAGCACTTGAAGAAAAGATTAAAACGCTTAATGTTCCCTTTACCAATTGGGAAGAAGTGGTAAAGAATGAAAAAGTGAAAACCCTTTATCAAGAAGTAATTGTGGACATTCAGAAAGATTTGTCCGGATTTGAGAAAGTGAAAAAATTCACCTTGTTACCAGCAGAATTCGAAATCAGTAGTGGAGAAATTACGCCGACTTTAAAAGTGAAACGAAATATCGTTGCCAAAAAGTTTGAATCGCAGATTGAAGATATGTATCATCATTAAGTACAAAAATTAAAAATGGATAACGTTTTTTACGGAAAAAAAGAATATTCAATTTCACATCAAAAAGTGAATGCAAGTTGCCCTTCTAACATTGCATTAATTAAATATTGGGGAAAATACGAAAATCAAATTCCTGCAAACCCCAGCATCAGCTATACTTTGCAACATTGTAAAACCAATACCGAATTAGAATTTTATCCCTCCGAATCGTTCTCGGTAGAAACTTTTCTTTCAGGAAAAAAAGAAAAAAAATTTGCAGCCAAAATTGAAAAATATTTCAAAAGTATAGAAGTGTATTTGCCTTGGATTCTAAAGGGGAAATATACAATTCAGACTGAAAATACGTTTCCACATTCATCGGGAATTGCCAGTTCAGCATCTGGATTTGGTGCCATTGCAAAATGTTTAATGAATTTAGATTCCATTTTTTCCGACGTTTTAGATGATGATTTTAAAACTCAAAAAGCAAGTTTTTTAGCGCGTTTAGGCAGCGGAAGTGCTTGCAGAAGTCTTTACAATGGATTAGTTGTTTGGGGGAAAACCGATGAAGTTTTGGGAAGTTCGGATCTATATGCAGTGCCTTATCCTAAAGAAGAAATTCAGCCAATTTTCAGAAATTTTAATGATTGGGTTTTGCTGATTCACGAAGGTGAAAAATCGGTGAGTTCTACGGTTGGTCATGGTTTAATGAATACCAATCCGTACGCGAAAACAAGATTTGAGGAGGCACACATCAATTTTTCGAAATTAAAAAACATATTGTCAGAAGGCGATATGGAAGGTTTTATTACCCTTGTTGAACATGAAGCGTTAACGCTGCACGCCATGATGATGATGAGTAATCCTGCGTTTATTTTAATGAAACCTGCAACCGTTGAAGTCATTAATAGAATTTGGGAATTTCGTAAAAATACGGGATTATCCCTATTTTTTACCTTAGATGCTGGTGCAAATGTTCATCTACTATTTCCAAACGATAAAGATTCAGATTCAATTCAAAGTTTTATTACATCAGAATTGCTTCCTTTTGCGCAAAATAATGGCATTGTAAAAGATGTAATGCATTTTTAAATTCCGATTGTAAAGGTATTATTTTAAAAGTTCATCTGAATTGTCGGGCGATTGCATAATGATGCTTTCGAAATTGCTCAACAGTGTTAAATCCAAATATTTTTTGGGAGAAAGTCCGGAGTATTTTTTGAATTCTTTATTAAAATGCGATTGATTTGCGTAATTTAAAAAGTACGCGACATCAGTAAGCGATTGCATTTTTGGGATCGTGCGAAGCGCTTCTTAAAACCTTAAAATTGAAAGATATTTTTTGGGAGATATTCCTGTTTTATCTTTAAAAAGTCTTTCGAAATGGCGCCGTGAAATTCCGATTTCATTGGTGGTTTCATCAAGAGATTTGGCGTGAGAAAGCAGATTGTTTTGTAATAAATACGATACAGGATCTGAAATTTCATATTCTGAAAATCGATCGAGTTTACGGTAAAAATATTCAAAAAGAATGTTTACTTTTTCCATCGGCGTACTTCCATATTTAAGCAATTCCGTTAATTCTCCGTGGTTGATTTCTTGCAAATCAATTCGATTTTCATTCAATTCGCTCATGCTCACATTGAAGATTTTTTCAATCGCATACGGGTAAAAACAAATCCCAATCATTACTCCATGGGTTTGTACATTTACAATCGATTTTCCAGAATCAATTCCCTTCAAATGTGCTAATGGAATAGGTTTTTGAGCTTCGTCGGTGTACGATAAATCACGATCTAAACAGAGATAGAACAGTCTAGGAAAATTTTCGGCAAATCGACTAATTTTAATTTTTTTAACGGTCTGGTACGTGCTCAAATCGTCCATCCACGCAAATTTAATATGCGAACTTAATACATTTGGCGTTGGAATAATTTGAAAAGACATATATTGATAAAGATGTCGTTTTTATACAATTTTTTAAAAAAGGCAGCTTACATTTGTACGACTGATATACAGTTGATGAAAGTGTAACCTAAGGGCAGAGATTTTTTTTCTGCTCTTTTTTATTGATATTTGCTAAAAATAAAAAATTTATATGAAACTTCACCACATCGCAGTGATTTGTTCGAATTATACAACTTCAAAAAAATTCTATACCCAGATTTTAGGTTTGCAAATCATCCGTGAAGTCTACCGTGAGGAAAGACAATCGTATAAATTAGACTTGGGAATTGGCGATCAATATTTAATCGAACTTTTTTCTTTTCCGAATCCTCCAGCAAGGCCATCTCGTCCAGAAGCTTGTGGATTAAGACATCTAGCGTTTTCGGTGGAAAATGTGGAGGATAAAAGAACCGAACTTATCAAAAAAGGTTTGGAATGTGAACCCATTCGAATTGATGAATTTACAAATAAACAGTTCTTTTTTACCTCCGATCCCGATGGATTACCCATTGAATTTTACGAAATGTAGCTAATCTTCTGTAACCACAGAATCTCTTTCACCATCTTCATTTTTTCCTCCTTGAATCATTTCTTCAGCATCCTCAATTTCATCGGAAGTTGCATTTTCTACTTTTTGTTCCTGCGATTTATTTCTTGGATCAATTACGAAAGACATGTAAACGGGGAAGTGATCGCTACCAAAATTTTCCAAAGATTTTAGTTCTTTTACAAATACATCTTCAGAATGAAAAAGCAAATCGATAGGAAATCGAAAGAAAAAATATTTCGCATGAAAAGTCGACACAAATCCATGTCCAATTCTAGGATCGATTAAACCACTTGTTTTTCTGAAAAGAATTGAAGATTTGGACCACGCAACATTATTGAAATCGCCCATAATTACTTTCGGTAAATCAACCTTTTTGGAGCGTTTTGCCACACTTAATAAATCGCCATCGCGCTCTTTAGAATTTTCTTCTTCGGTGGGACTTGGTGGAGGTGGGTGCACACCAAAGAAAACAAATCGGTAGCCATCTTCGGTTTCCAATTCAGCTTCAATACTTGGGATGTCGTCTGCTACAAAATAATGCACTTTACTTCGAATAATTTTTAATTTGGAATAAAGATGAATTCCGTATGTGTTTTCTAAAGCAACTTTTTCAAAATTTGGATACTCTTTTTCAAGTTCTTTTAAAGCATTTTCCCAATCTTCATTACTTTCCATTGTTAGAAAAACATCGGGTTTGTAACGGTTGATTAGGTTAATAAAACGCTTATAATCGGTATTGAATTGATACACATTTGCAGAAATAATATGAATTTCTTTACTGTGTTTATTGCTAAGCGTATATTTTGCAACGGGATAGAAATGAGTGAATTTAAAAAGTGTAATTCCGTGAAAAACGAGGATCAGTGCTAAAACACTTTGTACATACCAAAATAAATGTTCGGTTTTGAAAAAGAAAAATCCACTGATAAAAACAAGCAAACTGATGCAAAATATTTGAATTTTCCCAAAGTCTGCAGTTCGAAACACCCAATGCGAGCTTGGAATTTTTGGTAAAAGAGTTGCCACTAAAAGCAATCCTGAAATAATCAGGTAAAATATCCACATGAATTTTTTTTAGTTAAAAATACAGTAAATTTGTGAGAAACTAAGGCAGTGAAGTTATTTTATGTTATTGTAGGAGCTACGCCAAAAGGCAGAAACATTGAACAGCACGATGTTTTTTTCGGAATTGCAGAAAAAATTGAAGATCTTTTTCCAGAAATAAAAGCATTTTGGAAAGGCGCTAAAGTTCATATCGATTGTTGGCAAACGCTTGATTTCGTTGATAGTTATGAAATTAAAGTTGTTCCTAGAAATTCAGAAAAAAGCAATCCTTCGCAGTTGTTTTTTATCAATCTTGGTGGTTACAAAATTGGCTTTTTCGAAGAGTTCCACGAACAACATATTATGGTGGGAAATTCAATGTCGGAAGTTATTAAACGCGTGAAGAAAACACCTTTTTACCAAAATATGGGATTTCAAGGGGCGGTGAGTCACGTCGATAATAAACATGGCGTTGATATCGACGATATCTATGCAATTCACGATTTACTTTCTCCAATTTCAAAGGAAAAATTTGCAATTGAACTGATGAAATCGGAGCGAAATGACGTGCAAAATCACGCCGAAATCGGATACCTTAAAATCAGTTAACAACCGAAAACGAAAATATCTAAAAGTAAAAATAAAATGAAAATCGGAATTTTAGGAGGAGGACAGCTTGGCAGAATGTTCATCCAAAATGCATTAAAATATGATGATGAATTTTTTGTGCTCGATCCCAATCCAGAATGCTCTTGTGCTGGTATTTCGCATTTTACGAAAGGCGATTTTAATAATTATGAAGATGTTCTTGCTTTCGGAAAAAATAAAGATGTACTTACCATTGAAATTGAACATGTAAATGTTGAAGCGTTAGAAGAGCTTGAATATCAAGGGGTGCAAGTGATTCCAAAACCATCGATTATTAAAGTTATTCAACAGAAAATTTTACAGAAAGAATTTTACAAATTCAATCAACTTCCAAGTCCGGAATTTGAAGTAATGTACAGTTGTGATACACCATTAATTACGCCACTTCCTTTTGTTCAAAAACTCAATACTGGAGGATATGATGGGAAAGGTGTGCAGGTTTTAAAAGAAGAAAACGACTATAAAAAATTATGGAAAGAAGAATCTGTAATTGAAGAATTAGTCGATATTGATAAAGAACTCTCTGTAATTGTAGCTAAAAACGAAAGTGGTGAAGTTCGAACTTTTCCCGTTACAGAAATGGTTGCCGATCCAAAACTAAACTTATTGGATTTTAATATTTGTCCCGCAGAAATATCAGAAAATACGCAGCTTCAAATTGATGAAATTGCACAAACATTTATTCAAAATGCAGATTCTCCCGGGCTTTTCGCAATTGAATTGTTTTTGGATAAAGGCGGAAAAGTTTGGGTAAATGAAACTGCGCCACGTTTGCATAATTCCGGACATCAAACGCAGGAAGGCAACGCCAATTCGCAATTTGAGCAATTTTATCGTGTTATTAAAAATCTTCCGCTGGCGGATACTGATGCTTTTGGTTTTTCAGGAATGTTGAATTTGGTTGGTGAAGAAGGTTACTCTGGAAAAGTGGTGTACGAAGGTTTGGATGAAGTTTTACAGCTGCCCAAAACCTATGTTCACCTTTACGGTAAAACCGAAACTAAGCCAGGGCGAAAAATGGGACACATTAATGTTCTTGCCGATTCTCGCGCGGAACTTTTAGAAAAACTCATTGCGATAAAAGCAATGGTTAAGGTGAAATCTTAAATACAATTGGGCTCATGAAGAGCCCAATTTTTGTGTTTTATCACTGATTTTTAAGTCAGCAATTATTTTGCTTTTGCTTTTTCAAGTGCGTTGTTGTATGCTTCTTTTGCGTCAGCAGATGTTTTTTTAGCCGCATCTTTTACATCGGTAGCCGCTTTATCAGTAGCGTTTTTTACATCTTGCGCTGCATTTTTTGCATCTGTTTTCACTTCTTCAGCTTTCACTTTTGTAGCATCTACAGCATCATTAACGCCAGTTTTAACATCAGTTGCAGCGTTATCTACTCCAACTTTTGTTCTTTCCCAAGCCGCTTTCGCATCATCTAATGTTTTTTGAGCAGCATCTTGTGCTTTCTGATCTCCTCTTTTAATTGCCGCGTCCAAATCAGCTTGCGCTTGATCTACTTTTGCTTTAGCTTCTTCAGATGTTAATTCAGGTCCAACTTCAGATGTTGTTGTTTCTACCGCAAGGGTATCGGTTCCATCGGTAACTATGGTGGTGTTTTCTTTTTTACAAGATTGTACAGCGATTAATGCGATTGCTGATACTAAAAATACGATTTTTTTCATTGGTTTTTATTTAAAATTACATAATAAATTAACGGATGAAAGGTAACAAAAATTATGCTCAAATTACACTTTTATCAAAAATCATACTTCAATGATGAATTTTCTTTTTTAGAGTTGGAAAAATAAAATCTCATTTTCATTCTTTATCTTTGAAAATCTTAAAAAGTAAAAGCAATGATCGGAATAATAATGGGAAGTCAAAGTGATTTGCCGATAATGGAAAAAGCAGCAGATTTTCTAAAATCTTTGGATATTCCATTTGAATTAACAGTAGTTTCTGCACATAGAACGCCCGAAAGAATGTTCGAATATGCGCAAACTGCAAAGCAACGTGGTTTGAAAGTAATTATAGCAGGTGCTGGAGGCGCGGCGCATCTACCAGGAATGGTGGCGAGTTGTACAACGCTTCCCGTAATTGGTGTTCCGATTTTATCCAGTAACTCTATCGATGGCTGGGATTCCGTATTATCGATTTTGCAAATGCCTTCTGGAATTCCAGTCGCAACCGTAGCATTAAATGGAGCAGCAAATGCCGGTATTTTGGCGGCAAAAATAATAGGATGCAGCGATCCAGATATTTCAGCGAAGCTTCAAAACTATCAAAATACTTTGAAAGAAAAAGTGCTTTCAACTGTAGATGAACTAAAAACTCAGTTTCCGAATCAGTTTGATTAAAGAATCAGGGTTATATTAAAATTTATTTATGAATTTGATATAAATGTAAATTCTTTGGGCGATGAAATCGAATCCATAAAGCCACTAAAAGAGTTACGAAACCAAGCGCAATTAATCCAATTACAAAACCTGTCCAACCAAAATGAGAAAGCATTTTTCCCGTTGAGGAACCTACAATGCTGGAGCCAATGTAGTAAAACAAATAATACAAACAAGTGGCCATGCTTTTCCCAATTACAGCACGTTGAGAGATCATTCTACTTGCCAGAGTATGCGATGCGAAAAAGAAAAAAGTAATCATTCCCAAACCAAAAATAGTAATCCAAGTATTTTCGGTGAGCATTAATAAAAGGCCGATAATAAGTGCTACAACCATTCTCCAAATGATTTTCTTGGACGAAAGTTTATCCGATAATTTTCCTGCAGCCATCGATCCGAAAACTCCAAATATGTACATCAAAAAGATGCACGCAATAATGCTGTGGGGAAATGAGAAAGGAGGCGCCTCCAAGCGAAATCCCAAATAATTATATATGCTAACAAAAATGCCCATTACCGAAAAACCTATAAAGTAAATGCCTTGCATATAATGATCTTTTAAAAAGATTAGCATTAGTGTTATTTTATTTTTAAAGTGAACCGGCTGAGGGCTAAAATGTTTCGAATCTGGAAAAATCTTCGCAAAAACAATTCCCAAAACAAGGCAAATTCCTCCAAGAATTAATACTGCATAATGCCAACCTAAATAACCAGAAATCAGTAAAGCAAAAACGCGACCCGACATTCCACCAATTGTATTTCCACTTAAATAAAGGCCGATCGCAATGCCTAACGCTGCAGGATTAACCTCTTCTGCAAGGTAGGCGAGCGCAACTGCGGTAACTCCAGATAAGCAGATTCCTTTTAAAAAATTAAATAAAATAAGAATAGTAAAGTCGGGAGAAAATGCAGAAACTATAGTGAGAAGGGAGGCCGTTATTATGGAACTCACCATAAGTTTTTTTCTAGAAATTCGATCCGCCACAAAAGCAAAAATAAAAAGTCCAACAGCCATTCCCACTGTTGCTGCAGAAACTGAAAAACTACTGTGTTCTGGCGTGATGTTGTAGTATCGTGTAAGTTCCGGAAGCAAAGGCTGGAACAAATACAATTGCGCAAAAACGGAAAGTCCAGTCAAGAAAATCCCCAATTTTATGCGGGAAAATTCTTTGCTGTGCCGTTCTGCTTTGGGAACTTCTTTCTGGTTTTCGGTGAGCAACGCTTCTAATTTTTTTTGATTTGAGATTTCTTCACAAAGGTACATTCAGATGCCAAATTTCAACAAGTTTTTTAGAATTAATCTTCACCGATTGAATTTTCCTTTTTTTTTTGAATCTTACAATTGAATATAGAATATCTGAAGAGTAAATTAATTCATCTGCATTTAAACTCTTTATTTTAATGGAAAAGTATACTGAGCATTTTTAAAATTCAACACCGATTTTCCGCTTCTTTCAGAACCATTTTCTTATCTTTGCCCTTCAAAAAAATCACCTTATGAACGCTTTTATTGAAGAACTAAAATGGCGAGGATTATATGCAGATATGATGCCGGGAACGGAAGAACAACTGAATAAAGAAATGACTTCGGCGTATATCGGTTTCGATCCAACGGCGGACTCTTTACATATTGGAAGTTTAATTCCGATAAAAATTTTGGCGCATTTTCAACGTCATGGTCACAAACCGTATGCGTTGGTTGGAGGAGCAACGGGAATGATTGGCGATCCTTCAGGGAAATCTGCGGAAAGAAACCTTCTAAACGAAGAAACGCTCAATCACTACATTCAGTGCATTAAAAATCAATTGGCACGATTTCTCGACTTTGAAGGTTCTGAACCGAATAAAGCGGTTTTGGTGAATAATTACGACTGGATGAAAAATTTCAGTTTTCTAGAATTTATTCGTGATGTTGGTAAAAATATCACTGTAAATTATATGATGGCGAAGGATTCAGTGAAAAAGAGAATTACCGGCGAAGGTGGTGCGGAAGGGATGAGCTTTACAGAATTTACGTATCAATTAATTCAGGGTTACGATTTTCTTCATCTGTACCAAAACAACGGTATTAAATTGCAAATGGGTGGTTCTGATCAATGGGGAAATATTACCACGGGAACCGAACTTATTCGCAGAAAGGCGCAAGGAGAGGCGTTTGCACTTACTGTTCCGTTAATTACGAAATCCGACGGTACAAAATTCGGAAAGTCTGAAAGTGGCGAAAATTATTGGCTCGATAAAAAAAGAACATCACCTTACCGTTTTTATCAATTTTGGTTAAACTCCTCTGATGAAGATGCAGAACGATTTATAAAATTCTATACATTCTTAACCAAAGAAGAAATAGAAAACCTAATTGATGAACACAGAACGGTCGCTCACGAAAGAAGATTACAGAAAAAACTCGCTGAAGAAGTAACTGTTTGGGTGCACGGAAGAGAGGAATACGAAAAAGCAGTAAAAGCGTCCGAAATCCTTTTCGGGAAATCTACAGCCGAAGATTTAGTGCATTTGGATGAAGATGTTTTCTTGGATCTTTTTGATGGTGTTCCGCAAAAAGAATTGCCAAAAGATGAGGTAATTGGTGTCGGGATTGTAGATTTGCTTTCAGATAAATCTGGTTTCCTGAAATCTAAAAGTGAAGCTCAACGTGAATTAAAAGGAAATTCAATTTCAGTGAATAAAGAAAAAGTGGCTGAAGATTTTGTAGCTAAAGAAAGCAATTTAATTGCAGAAAAATATCTACTGATGCAGAAAGGAAAGAAAAACTATTTCATTTTACGAGTTTTGTAATTCAGCTCAATTCAAATATCAACCGGCTTTTTGCCGGTTTTTTTTATGTTCAATTTTTTTAGCAATTCGAAAAAACTGCAGACTTTTATATCTTAAAATGTGGTCGAGTTGTCTTGTTTTTTCAATGGATTGATTTTTGCAATTCCGAAAAGCAATTATCTTTGTATTTATGGAATTACAATATTTGGTTCGCGAACCCGAAAACATCACATCAAAAACCCCAATTTTATTTATGCTGCACGGCTACGGAAGTAATGAGGAAGATCTTTTCTCTTTTCTTCCCACGTTACCCGAAGATTGGATTGTGGTAAGCTACCGAGCACCGAGAAATTCTGATTTTGGTGGTTACAGTTGGTACAGTATTGATTTTAATAATGCAGATAAGTTCATCGATGTTCCCGAAGCCATTGAGGTTTTAAACGCGCTGTTGAAGAGTATGCTTGAGGTAAAAAAGAAGTATGGACTTACAGAAAATCAAACGCATATTTGTGGTTTTAGTCAAGGTGGGATTCTTACCTATGCTTTGGCGCTTTCGTATCCCGAATTATTTACAAAAGTGGCTTGCTTAAGCACGTACCCTGAAGAGAAGTTGCTTGGCAACATGGTAAAGGAAAAGAAAAAGCTGGAGCATTTACGCTTCTTTATTTCGCATGGTACGGACGACGCGGTTATTCCATTGGAGTGGGCCAGGAAAGGTGCCGACCTTTTATACGAGAAAAGTTGCTATTTTACCTTTCGGGAATACATGAGTGGCCATGGCGTTAACCAAAAGAACTACATGGATTTAATGGAGTTTTTTAAAGCGTAGTATGAAGAAGGAACTTCTTTTACAGGTAATTGTAGCGGCGAAAAATAAAGATCAGAAAGCGCAAACCAAACTCATTAATATTTTTTGGGTAGATGTTTTTAGCTTCGTATTGAAGAAAGTTCAGGATGAAAACACAGCAGATGAACTTACCGTAAATGTTTTTTCGAAAGTGCTTTCTAAGTTAGATTTATACGATTCTGAATTTCAATTTAAAACTTGGATTCTTACCATTGCTCAAAACACCATTATAGATTACTGGCGAAAAAAAGGCAAAGAAGTTGAAAAGTCCGAGAACGATTTTGAAGAATATAAAAATCAATTTGCGAAATCTCCCGAAGAACTTTTAATATCAGAAGAAGATCAGCAGAAAATCCAGTCTATTGTCGAGTCGATGGATTCCAATTATCAAGATATCATCAAGCTGAGGTTTTTTGAAGAAAAATCCATAAAAGAAATTTCAGAAGAATTGGGAATCTCAGTTTCCAATACAAAAGTGAGAATTATGCGCGCCAAAAAAGTGCTTGCGCAATTGCTTAAAGATAATGAATTCGATGGAGAATAGAAACCTATTTTCTTCACGAAAATGATATAAAAATAAATTCGGCACCGATTTCTCGATGCCGAATTTTTATTTCACAAGTAAATGCTTACTTAATAATCAGTTTTTGACTGTAGCTTCCTTCATTGCTTTTTACATGTACAACGTAAACACCTTTAGGCAATTGCAATTGATAAGATTTTGTGGTTTGTTCTCCACTTTGTGTAGAAGAGGATTGATGAACTAATTTACCCGACATATCAAAAATGCTCGTTTCCACTTTTCCAGTTAATTCTTTCGTTTTCACGAAGAAGTTACCATCCGATGGATTTGGATAAATCTTAATATCGTTGGAAAGAACGTTTGCATTGTTCACGCCAAGCGTTTCAGTGCTTCTTGTGCAAACTTCAAGCGCCCAAGAATTAATGGTTCCTACCACACCTAAATTATTGTCTGATGCAAATAACTTCCAAGTTCCCGCAGCATTTAAACCTTTGAAAACGGAAAGCGATTCAAAAGGTTTTCTTTCCCCAGAAATTGGTGAACTGCATGTTGCTGTTGTTGAATCATCTGTAAAAGTGGCATCAATTCCAGAAGTTGAGCATTGGTGATGCATTAACAATGCAGATGTACCGACTGGAGATTCAACACCGAAAGATAATTGACCAACGTTTCCGTGAGTGATATTTGGATGTACAGTAACTTTTGTAATTACGCCTTCATCAGCAATTTCAAGTGGGAATTCCACTTTTGGCGAAGAAATTCCAGAACCTCCAAGCCCATCATTAATCGCTACTGCAGTTCCTGTTGTAGTATAAGTTGCACAAGTTTCTCCATCAACGGTATAATCAATTACAAAACTTGGACTCACAGCGTAATAAATATTATCAACCGCTTCAATTAAAATAAATGAGTTTTCAGAAGTTGAATTTAATGGAATGGTCACAACTTCGCTACCATCATTTGGTGTATTTTCCGCAATGGTTGTAAACGTTGATCCACCATCTGTAGAAAGTTTAATCGTAACATTTTGAGTGTTAACAGGTGCAACATCTGTTGAGGCAACATCCCATTTTACTTCAAAATTTTCTCCTGAAACCAATCCTTCTCCAAATGTTGGAGCTGTAACAGCAAATGGTCCTGCATCTGCGTTTACGGTAACCTTCATTGCATCGGTCGCAATATTGGGTTCGGTTGGATTGTTATTTCGAAGAACTACACCGAAGTTTAAATTTCTACCAACGCTAGAAACTGATTCCCATCGTGCGCTCAGTGCACCAGTAAGCACTTTGTAAAACTCTGGGAAGTAGCGGTATGGTTCACTTGTTGGAGCAAATGCTCGGAAGTTAGGCCCTGTTGGTTTTGTTGGATAGGCGACCGAGTTGTTTCCGATTTGTGCGGTAGCAGCTTGATCAATTTGTTCGAAACTATACGTGTAAGCGTTCGTGTCTGTGTCTGAAGTTGTCGCAGAAACTTTAAATGGGGTGGATTTTGGAATGGTATAATCCGCACCTGCATTTAACGTTGGTGCTGGTAATTCGAAAGGAACATTTTCACCACAGCTTACAGCATTCATTCTTGATTTTATTTGTGCTAAGCTGCTGTAGTGATAGTTGTCATGAGAGTTGTATTGTACATCTAAATTTCCCACAATTCCCGTATACGCCATAATGGTACTGCCAGAACCGGGTTCCACTTTTTGATCCAATTGTCCTGAATAGAATGTGTAAGTGTGTCCTGCACCCATCTGATGTCCCATTTCATGTGCTACGTAATCGATATCGTAGGTTGCGCCAACAGGAACAAGGTGTGCCGTCCAGCCACCAGCTTTATATGATGGATTACAAACTACTCCTAAATACGCCGCACCATTGGCAGATTCACGGTCCATTAAATGCCCTAAATCAAATAGTGAAGCGGAATCATCGCCTAAAGTAGCATTAATTCCGGTATTCGCGTAATTGGGTCCTCCAGAAGTGTATGGATCGGTTGCGGCATTATAGAAAATGAGGGATTCAGTTTCGTCAATCAAATTATAGTGAACCGCAAGGTCTTTTTCATACACACCGTTCAACCTTGTTAATGTTGCATTAAAAGCGGCAAGAATTGCTGCTTTTTTTTCTTCATCGGTAGCAGAACTTGGGATTCCTGCTTGCGTTAAATGCCAAGATCCATATTCTCCAGTACAAGAAAGTGCTAGACGAAAGGTTTTACTTCCTATTGCTTTGCTGTTAATATCTGCATCCGTTACTTCTTCGGCTTCACCAATAGCATTGCAGATAAATTCTTCGCTGGCATCTTTTCTTTTTTGCGAAGAATCAAATACCACATATGTTTTTTTATCAGCTGTAAAAGGTTCAATATATTCAGATGTTCCAGAGCGAATCACCATGGAAGACACTCCTTGTGGGGAAACACTAAAGCGTAAATAAGCACTTGGATCGCTTAAACTTCTACCAACATAAGAACGAATATCTGGATGTTTTTCTTGTAACGCAGGCGACATATTTGAGTGTTCCCAAACTTCAAATTGTTCAAGATTTCCTTGCGTGTTTGGTAACGTAATTAGCGTGCCTTTTTGATGGGCGCTTCTTTTCGCTGTGCTGGAAAGCTGAGATTTTAATTTCTCAATATTAAGATTAAAAAAGGTGGAATAGCTTTTCCCTTCATGTTGTGGAGTTGCCTTTCTTTGCGATACCGATTCCACTTTGCTCCATTGGGAGAATCCTAGAATGGGTGCGGCAGCTAAAAGCGTTAGTAAAAATTTTTTCATATCAATTTTTTTTGCCGAATTTACAAATTTTAAATTGGTTTTGGGTCTTTGTTGAGAAAATAGTAAAAATGAATCGTAAAAAATGTTTTTTATTGTTGTGTTTTGACTTGAATTTCATTAAAATAGGAATATAGAATAATTCTAAATAATTGATTGAGACTGTGATTATAAAGCAAAGCTGCGATTTATAGAATCTTTCAATAATTGAAGAGCACTTGTAAAATATTCCTTAATTTTGAACAGATTTTTATAATGATGAGCGAAGTAAAGGAACAAATCTCAGCGCCAGTGAGCACTTCAAAACCAAAATGGATTCGTGTAAAATTACCTACAGGTAAGAATTACAGAGAATTGCGTTCTTTGGTGGATAAATATAAACTCAATACCATTTGCCAAAGCGGAAGCTGTCCCAATATGGGAGAATGTTGGGGCGAAGGCACCGCAACTTTTATGATTCTTGGTAATATTTGTACCAGAAGTTGTGGATTTTGTGGCGTTAAAACAGGAAAACCTTTAGATGTGAATTGGGACGAACCTGAAAAAGTGGCCCGTTCAATCAAGCTCATGAGAATCAAACATGCAGTTCTTACCTCTGTCGATCGCGACGATCTGAAAGATATGGGTTCAATTTTATGGGCAGAAACAGTTAACGCCGTTCGTCGAATTTCTCCAGGAACCACAATGGAAACTTTAATTCCTGATTTTCAAGGGATTCATAAACATTTGGACCGAATGGTAGAAGCTGCTCCAGAAGTAATATCTCATAATATGGAAACAGTAGCGCGATTAACGCGCGAAGTTCGGATACAAGCCAAATACGAAAGAAGCTTGGAAGTGCTTAAATACTTGAAAGAAGCAGGACAAAGACGCACCAAAACCGGAGTAATGTTGGGATTAGGTGAGGAAAAAAGCGAAGTGTTCCAGACCATTGAAGATATTCGAAATGCGAATGTCGACATTATTACCATCGGGCAATATTTGCAACCGACAACCAAACATCTTTCTGTAAAAAAATTTATTACACCTGAAGAGTTTGAAGAATTTGGAGATTTTGCAAGAAGCCTTGGTTTCCGACATGTGGAAAGTTCACCTTTGGTAAGAAGTTCGTATCACGCCGAAAAACACATTCACTAATTTCCAGTAGGTTATAGTTTAAATTTTTTCTTTTATAAAATTCCTCAAATGCTTTGTGGAAAGGATTGATGTTCTCTAATTTCGTTTAAAAAATAAACGATGGATTTAACTTCAAATGAACCTTTCTGGCTGATAAAAAACGGAATAATCGAATCTTTTCCCTCTTTAAAACAAAATGAAGAGTGTGATATTTTAATTGTCGGTGGTGGAATTACAGGTAGCTTAATAGCGCATCAATGCGTGAAAGATGGTTTTAAAACCATCCTTGTGGATAAACGCGAAATCTGTAATGGAAGTACCTCGGCAACAACTTCGATGCTTCAATATGAAATCGACGAACCACTGTATAAGCTTTCGGAAATGATTGGTGAAGAAGGTGCTGTAAAGGCCTATCAATCATGTTCGGATGCCATTGATGTGATTGAAAAACTTTCCAAAGAAATCAACTCTAAAGCAGGATTTAAGAAGAAAAATTCACTGTACTTTACCAGCAGCAAAAGAGATTTGAAATGGCTGAAGAAGGAATTTGAAGCTCGAAAAAAAGCTGGATTTAAAGTGTCTTGGCTTGAGCCGAATGAAATCTTTAAAAACTTTCAGCTCGAAAATACGTTGGGTGGAATTCTCTCTGAACAAGGTGGAAGTATTGACGCCTTTAAATTTGCTCATGAATTATTGAGTTTCAATCAGAAAAAAGGCTTAAAAATATTTGATAAAACAAAACTTTTAAAAACAGAAAATAAAGGGAGTTTTATTGAAGGTCATTTCGAAAATAATCATACCATAACCGCAAGCAAAATTGTGTATTGCAATGGCTACGAAAGCAAAGAATTGATCAATGAAAACTTTGTAAAGTTGTTGAGTACCTATGCCATCGTGAGTGAAATCGATAAGGATAAATTTCGCAAGCAAGAAAATACTTTATTTTGGAATACCGATTCTCCCTATTTATACATGAGAACTACTGATGACGAACGGCTTTTGGTAGGTGGTGGAGATGTGAACTTTAAAAATGAAAAACTTCGCGATTCACTTTTAAAAAAGAAGAAAGCGAATATTGAAAAAGCGGTAAAAAATGTGTTTCCACACTATCAAATGTATACCGATTTTGTGTGGGCGGGAACGTTCGGAGAAACCAAAGATGGCTTGCCTTATATCGGTGCACATCCTAAATTTCCGAATGCGTACTTTGTTTTAGGTTTTGGTGGAAATGGAATTACGTTTTCCGCGACAGGAATGGAAATGGTGTCGAGCTTTCTGCAGAATAAATTACATCCTTTGGCTGAATATTTCCGTTTTGGTAGATAGTTTATGAAAAATAATACGTCGTTCATCCGTTTTACCACAAAAGGAATCTATTGCGTTCCCGGCAAGTTTTATTTGGATCCATGGCGACCGGTGGATTTAGCTTTAATAACCCACGGTCACGGCGATCATGCACGATGGGGAATGAAAAAATACTTGTGTCATGAATTTACAAAACCTATTTTGAAACTCAGAATTGGTGAAGATATTGAAATTCAAACCGTTAAATATGCAGAAGAAATTCTCATCAATGGAGTTAAAGTTTCCTTTTTTCCTGCCGGACATATAGTGGGTTCCGCTCAAATCAAAATGGAATATAAAGGAAGAATTATCGTGTATTCCGGCGACTATAAAGTTCAAGATGATGGACTTTCCACACCATTTGAGTTGGTGAAATGCCATGAATTTATTTCAGAAAGTACTTTCGGACTTCCTATTTACAATTGGTTACCCGTTTCGGAGTATGCCGATTTAATGAAAAATTGGGTTTCTCAAAATCGTGAAAATGGCAAAACTTCTGTGTTCGTTGGCTATTCTTTAGGCAAAGCGCAACGAATTATGAAAGCCGTTGAAGGCAGTGGCAATATTTATGTGCATCGCTCCATTGCTCGTTTAAATGAAGGAATGGAAAGTGTAGGTATTCAACTTCCTGAATATCAAAATATTGATCTTCACGAAGAAGCGAAAAAAACTCAGGGAGAAATTGTTATTGTTCCACCTGCTCTTTTAGACAGCAACGTTATTAAAAAGATTCCTGAAAGAGCAACGGCAATTTGTAGCGGTTGGATGCAAGTTCGAGGTTCCAGAAGATGGCGTTCTGCAGATGCAGGTTTTGCGGTGTCCGATCATGCGGATTGGCATGGATTGCTAAACACCATTAAAGCAACTGAAGCAGAAAAAATATACGTTACCCACGGAAAAACAGAAGTTTTATCGAAATATTTAAATGAAATTGGAATTCATGCCGAACCAGTAACCACTGTTTTTGGTGATGAAGAAGCTCAAGAAGATCACGTTGATGAATGAAAAAAGACTGCAAAGCCAGCAGTCTTTTTCTCAATTTATCAATTTTCTTCTAAGAACAGAATTTAAAAACGTGTTATTCGATTAAGAATTTCTTGGATTGTACTTTTCCATTTTTCATTTTGAAAACCGCAACATACATCCCTTTTTTTAAAGTCTGAAGATTCGTGTTTCCTTTATTTAGAAGGAGCTTCTGTTCAACAACGATTCTTCCACTGCTATCGATAATTTGCAATTGTGCTGCAGAAGATTCTTTAAAATCGTAATACAAATTTTTACCACTTGTGAAGATGTTACTACTCGAATTTTCTGCTGATTTTACCGCCAAACTTTCGGTAGATTTTGCCGCTTCAATAATAAATTCTAATCCTAACTTGGCGAATTTCGTGGCGTGCTCCGCATTATTCCCCATATTAACAAGTTTATCTTGGGTTGAATGAATATAAGGATTGGAATCATTGAACGTCGCTTCAAATGGGAAAGCAGCATTATATCCAAATTCTGCCCAGCTGTAGTGATCGGAGCATCCATAATTGCAAATTGTGTTCCCATAGGTAAAAATATGCGATCCAGAAGCATTGTAGTGCTCCATTAATTCAACTAGAAAAACATTCAGATCCGAGCTTACATAAGTGTCTGTTGCCAAGTAAACATCTTTGCTGGATCCTTTATAATTGGTCATATCGAATTGTACAAAGGCAAGTACGTTTTTGTTTTCACTTGCATATTCTTCGGCAATTTCATTGGATCCAACCAAACCGATTTCTTCTGCTGCAAAAGCCATAAACTCGACCGTTTTTGATGGTTTGAAATTACTTTCCAAAAGAACGCGAATCATTTCGGATATGGTTGCAATTCCCGAAGCATCGTCGTCGGCGCCTGGCGCTTGCGAGCTCCAACTTGTGGAGTCTAAGTGCCCACCAACAATTACATAATCGTCCGGTTCTGTTGCACCATCTATGGTCAAAATAACCGATGGCATTGGCGTTCCGGTGTGATCGACAAGGCGAACGGAAATATCACTTCTTCCTGAAGCTGTAATCCAAGATTCCCATTTTGTTTTAAGATCATTCGCTGCATCTTGCGCCTTTTGAGTGTTGTGTTTTCTTGTACCGTAGTTTTCAAGAACTTGAATGTGATTTTTAATATTTTCTTCACTTACTTGGTTAATCGCTGCATTTACCCAAGCTTCTTCGGTAATGGTGAAATTCAATACAGATTTGTTCGCTGCCACTTTTTGTATCGCGGCAACGGCAGCATTTTCGCTCGATTTATAAACATAGCCAGGACCATGAGTATCCACAAATTCGTGAAGGTAGTTTGCTGCATTTTGAGTGACTTGGATCGCAGCAGAATTTCCATGGGTTTTCAGGATCGAAACTTCACTAGGAAATTCTTTTAAAAGCTTTTCGGCGCTTTGCTTATCAGTTGTAGCAAAAATCTGTTCGGATTGTCCATACAAAGGCGAAAACGCCAAATTCAGCAGTAATAAAGAGAGTATTGTTTTTTTCATATTGATAATTAAGGTTTGAATTCTGTAAATTTAATTAATTTATTAAGAATTTATTCTAAAAAATATTGCCCTAATTTTATCAATTATTTACGAATCACAATTGAATGAAACTTTTTTCTGAATTAATATCCGCTCTCGAAAATACCAATAAAACCAATGCAAAAGTGGATGCTATTGTGGAGTATTTGCAGCGTGCTCCCGATTCGGATAAACTTTGGTTTCTGGCGCTTTTCACAGGGAAAAGACCAAAACGGCCAATCAATACAACATTTCTGAAACAA
The DNA here is from genome assembly GCA_023422635.1 of Bacteroidota bacterium. GTDB lineage: Bacteria > Bacteroidota > Bacteroidia > Flavobacteriales > Weeksellaceae > JAFAGO01. Next base: position 40,071 of record JAFAGO010000031.1, on the reverse strand, counting down.
TGGGTTTTGGAAATTACCCAAATTCCTGAATGGCTTTTTGTAGAAAGTTATTCTTCCGTAGGCGATTTGGGCGAAACAATTTCACTCTTATTGCCTCCGCCCAATTTTTCCATTGAAAAAACACTTTCGCAATGGATGAATGAACTGATTTCACTTCGAGAAAAATCCGAGGATGAAAAAAAAACGTACGTTTTAGAAAGCTGGAACGGACTGGATTTTACAGAGCGTTTTATTTTCAATAAATTGATTGGGGGAAGCTTCAGAATTGGCGTTTCAAAGAAATTATTAATTAATGCTGTCGCCAAATATTCTCATCAAGAACCAACCGCTTTAATGCATTCTATCATGGGGAATTGGAATTTTGATGAGGTTTCCTTTGAAGAATTAATTGAAGGCAAAAACATCAATCCCGATAATTCCAAACCGTATCCATTTTGTTTGGCGTATCCTTTAGAAAAGAAAATTGAAGAGCTTGGTGAAATTCAAGATTGGCAAATCGAATACAAATGGGATGGCATTCGAGGTCAATTGATTAAAAGAAATAATGAAGTTTTTATTTGGTCGCGAGGCGAAGAATTGGTTACCGAACAATTCCCGGAAATTGAAGAAGTGCTGCAAACATTCGAAGGAAACTTTGTAATCGATGGCGAAATTCTCGCAGTAAAAGATGGTGAAGTTCTCAATTTTAATGAATTGCAAAAACGCTTAAACCGTAAAAACATCACCAAAAAAATGCAGGAAGAAATTCCTATAGAAGTTTTTGTGTACGACTTTTTAGAAAAAGAAGGCGAAGATTTTAGAGAGCGCCCTTTAAAAGAAAGAAGAGCATTTTTAGAGGGAATTCTTCAACAAAATCCTAATTCAAAAATTCATCTTTCTGAGATTATTGTCGCTAAGAAATGGGAATTGCTTCCCGAAATTCGCGAAAATTCACGTCTAAAAAATTCAGAAGGGGTAATGTTGAAGCACAAAGATTCGGTTTATCACTCTGGAAGAAAGAAGGGCGATTGGTGGAAATGGAAAGTCGATCCACTCACCATTGACGCTGTTTTAATTTATGCTCAAAAGGGAAGTGGCCGCAGAAGCAGTTATTACACCGATTACACATTTGCCGTAAAAGATGGTGAAAAACTGGTGACAATCGCCAAAGCATATTCGGGTTTAACCGATAAAGAAATTATGGAAGTTAGCCGTTTTGTGAATAAAAATGCAATCGAAAAATTTGGTCCCGTTCGTACCGTAAAACCAGAACTTGTTTTCGAAATTGCTTTTGAAGGAATTGGTTATAGCAAACGCCACAAAAGTGGTGTCGCATTGCGATTTCCAAGAATTGTCCGCTGGCGGAGAGATAAAAGCGTTGATGAAATTGATGAATTGGAAGAAATTAAAAAATTAATTCAATAACGTAATAAATTAGTAAGAAACTTCACAAGGTTTAGTATTCAAAACAATCCTTTCACAATCGAGTAATGAGTGAAAATTTTTTAACATCTCCAGGTCTACAAATCGTTCAAAATTGGATGAGTGAAAAAGGGATTGCACCTTTCGGATTTCAATTGGAAACCTGGAAGAAATTTGCTGGAAACTACAGCGGAATGGTAGTAGCACCAACAGGTTTCGGGAAAACCTACTCTGTTTTTTTAGCAATGCTTATCGATTTTATGAATCATCCTGGAGCGTATAAAGATGGTTTAAAATTATTGTGGATTACACCGCTACGGGCGTTGGCAAAAGATATTGCAAAAGCAATGTCGGAAGCGATTTCAGAAATTGGTCTTGATTGGCAAGTTTCCGTACGAAATGGAGATACTCCAAAAGATGAACGCGCCAAACAAACCCGGAAAATGCCGGATATTTTAATTATTACTCCAGAAAGTTTGCACTTGCTACTGGCACAAAAACAACATCTAAAATTTTTTAAGAATATTAAATGCATCGCGGTTGATGAGTGGCATGAACTTCTCGGAACAAAACGGGGAATCCTTACCGAACTTGCGATTTCGCGCATTATCAGTTATCAATCCAAATGCAAAATGTGGGGAATTACTGCAACGATTGGCAATTTAGATGAAGCGCTTAATGTCCTCATTCCTTACGATTTTAAAAAAGTAAAAATTGTTGCCAAAGAAAAAAAGAAACTCGAAATTATTCCCGTTTTTCCAAACGAAGTCGAAATTTTACCTTGGGCGGGACATCTGGGTTCAAAGCTTGTAGATAAAGTTGTGCCCATTATTTTAGAAAGCAATACCACGTTGGTGTTCACCAATACGAGAAGTCAAGCCGAGATGTGGTACCAAATGCTCCTCAACGAATATCCAGATTTTGCTGGACAAATTGCGATTCATCATTCTTCAATCGATAAAGAATTGCGCATTTGGATTGAAGAAAATCTTAGTTCAGGATATTTAAAAGCCGTCGTTTCTACCTCTTCGTTAGATTTGGGAGTGGATTTTAAACCGGTTGATACGGTAATTCAAATTGGCTCAAGTAAAGGTGTAGCACGATTTTTACAGCGAGCGGGAAGAAGCGGTCATTCGCCTTTCGAAACGTCAAAAATTTATTTTGTACCCACCCATTCTTTAGAATTAATTGAAGTTGCCGCTTTGAAAGAGGCCGTTAAAAAAAGCCAAGTTGAGCCACGAGAACCTATGGTTTTAACCTTTGATGTGCTGGTGCAATATCTTGTAACATTAGCGGTGGGCGACGGGTTTAAAGCTGATGAAACCTTCTTGCAAATCAAAAAAACACATGCTTTTCAGGAAATTACCAACCACGAGTGGAATTGGTTGCTTACTTTCATCACTTCCGGAGGTTCACTAAAAAGTTATGAAGAATTTCACAAAGTAGTGATTGAGGATGACATCTATAAAGTAACCAGCAGAAGAATTGCAATGCTTCATCGGATGAATATTGGCGCAATTGTGAGCGACGCGATGTTGAAAGTAAAAATTTTAGGCGGAAGTTACGTGGGGATGATTGAAGAATATTTTATTTCGAAACTGAAAAAGGAAGATAAATTCGTGCTGGCTGGAAGGGTTTTGGAAGTTAGCCACATTAAGGAAATGACTGTTTTTACGAGGAATTCCAAAGGGAAAGCCATTGTTCCAAGTTATCTCGGCGGAAGATTGCCCTTAACCTCCTACTTATCACAATTTCTTCGCATGAAACTTTCCGATAGTTTGCAAGCGAAATCCTCTGAACAGGAATTGAAATTTCTGCATCCACTTTTGATCAATCAAGAAGAACGATCGCACATTCCGAAAGATGATGAGTTTTTGGTAGAAATGATTAAAACTCGAGAAGGGCACCATTTGTTTATGTATCCGTTTGAAGGCCGATTAATTCACGAGGTGATGGCCGCTTTAATGGCGTATCGCATTTCTAGAATTCGTCCCGTTACCTTTTCAATGGCCATGAACGATTACGGCTTTGAATTGTTAGCCAATCAAGAAATTCCGCTCAATGAAGAAAATCTAAAACAAGTTTTATCCAAAGAAAATGTAATTCAGGATGTAATGGCAAGCATCAACGCAACAGAAATGGCACGTAGAAAATTTCGAGATATTGCCGTAATTTCAGGAATGGTCATCCAAACATTTCCTGGTCAACAGAAGTCCAATAAAAATTTACAGTCGAGTTCTGGATTAATTTTCAATGTTTTAGAAGAGTATGATCCAGAAAATTTATTGTTAAAGCAGGCTTATACCGAAGTGTTTAATTCGCAAATTGAAGAAGCTCGATTAATGTCGGCTTTCCAAAGAATTGAAAACTCAAAAATTATTCTGAAATTTGGCAATGCTTTTACGCCGCTCAGTTTCCCAATTAAAGTGGATAGTTTGCGCGCCTCACTTTCTAGTGAAGATTTGCAAACCAGAATCCGCAGAATGCAAGAAGAATCATTAAAGAAAAAATTTCGGAAAAATAAAAATTCTGGAAAGGCGTAAAGTTCGAATCAAATTATGATTAAAACGCTTCACAAAAAAGTTTTTAACGAAAGTCTTGAATTTGCTAACGAACGTGCAATTTTTTGGAATCGTGAAAAAATGTTGATTATTAGCGATTTGCACATTGGTAAATCGGCTCATTTTCGAAAGAACGGAATTGCAATTCCTTCTCAAGTGTTAGAAAAAGATTTGCTGCGCCTCGAATGGCTCATCCAATATTTTAGTCCTACAAAATTACTCATCGTTGGCGATTTTTTGCACGCTGGAGCAAACTCCGATTTGGAAATTTTTAGATTATGGAGAAACCGTTTTCACAATCTCGAAATTCTTTTAGTAAAAGGAAATCACGACAGAATTTCTACCAAAAGTTTGGATAATTTGGAAATCACCATTTTCGAAAATCAGCTCGATATTTCGCCTTTCAACTTTATTCACGAACCGCAAATTATTATGAATCAATTTGTTATTTCTGGGCATTTTCATCCAGGAGTTTCTTTGAAACAAGGGAAAATACAAACGTTGAAACTGCCTTGTTTTGCAATTTCGAACCAGCAACTTATTCTTCCTGCCTTCTCGCAATTTACCGGTTTGGATTTGAAAAGCATCGATCATCACTTTCAAAAAATTGCGGTTCATCCCGAGTTTATTATGGAAGTGTAGCAAAAGCGCGAGCGAAGCGAGCGGCAAAACGTTCGATTTTTAAAGCGCGTTTCTTTAACAAAAAATAACAACCAAAATACGATTGTTCGAATAGATATTTCCGAACTTTACACCCAGATTTTTTATCATGAATGCAGCCCTAATCGTTATCGGAGATGAAATTCTTTCCGGAAATACAATCGATACCAATTCTTCTTTTATCGCCAACGAACTCAAAAATATAGGAATAAAAATCAGTCATATTTTTACCATTTCTGATGAGGTAGAAGATATCGTTAAAACATTGGAAATTGCTTTGCAAAATGCACAAATTGTAATTTCAACGGGTGGACTTGGACCAACGCGCGACGATAAAACCAAAACCGCTTTTGCGCAATATTTTCAAGATGAAATTATTCACGATGAAGTTACCTTTCAGCACTTAAAAATTCTTTTGGAAAAAAGAAATCGTTTAAACATGCTGGATTTAAATAAAAATCAAGCAGAAGTGCTTTCTCGCGCTACCGTTTTACAAAATGATCACGGCACTGCGCCTTGCCAAATGATCGAAGAAAATGGCAAATTTGTATTTTGCCTTCCTGGAGTTCCCTTTGAAGTGAAACCGCTTATTAAGAATAAAATTATTCCAATTCTTAAAGAAAAATTCAATCGCGAATCTATAGTTACTAAAATTGTTTCTGTTGTTGGAATTCCCGAAAGTGCACTTGCTAAAAAAATCGAAGATTGGGAACTGGCGCTTCCCAAGTTCATTTCGCTGTCGTATCTTCCTGTCGGAACCAGAATAAAATTACGATTAACAGCTTCTGGACCCAACCAAGAGGAGCTGCTAGAAAGCCTCAATCTTGAAATTGAAAAACTCGATCCAATTATTGGTGATAATATTATTGCAAAAGATGGCGATCAAATTCAAGAAATTTTAAAAGAAATTTTACTTCAAAAAAAACTAACCATTTCAACAGCGGAAAGTTGTACAGGTGGACAAATTTCAAGGCTTTTAACGGCAGTTTCGGGTAGTTATGCTTATTTCGTTGGAGGAGTTTGTACCTATAAAACCGAAACAAAATCACAGATTTTAAAGGTAGATTCCGAAATTATTCAACAGTATTCAGTGGTTTCCGAACAAGTAGCAAAAGCAATGTCAGAAGGCGCGCAAAAACTTTTCGGAACAGATGTTGCTGTTTCTACCACCGGCGTTGCAGGTCCCAATTCTGATGCTGAAAATAATGAAATCGGTTTGGTTTTTTATTCTGTCAGAATTGGCGAGTTTGAAAAAACTTTTCGACTTTTTCTTCCAGATTTGGAACGCAATGATTTTATGGATTTCGTTGCGCAAAAGGTGTTGCAATCCCTTACAGAACTTCTAATAAAAGCATGCTGATTTTTTTAGAATCAATTGTTTTCGTTAACAGTTTAATTTTAATTAAATAGATAAAAATAATAATATGAAAAGAATATTTTTTGCCACAATGTTGAGTGTTTCTGCGTTTGCTTTTTCACAAAACACCCGAAATGTTGGTGAGTTTTCGAAGTTGAAAACGTATGATCGCCTTCAAGTAGAATTAATTCCTTCTCGAGAAGCGAAAGTGGAAATTGTAGGCTACGAAGATGGCGATGTGGAAACGGTAAATAAAAATGGTGAGTTGAAAATTCGCATGTCTGTCGCAAAAATTCTTCAAGGTGCAGATACAAAAATTAAGGTATATTACACATCATTAAACGATATTCAGGCAAGTCAAGGTTCCGTAATTACGTCGTCTTCAACGCTCGATAGCAGTATGTTGAAGCTTACTTCAAATGAAGGTTCAAAAATTACTTTGAAAATTGATACCTCCAATCTTACCGCGAAATTAAATTCTGGTGCAGAAATAAACGTAACAGGAAAAGCAGTGAGCCAAGATTTGACTGTTAATTCGGGTGCGAAATTTTACGGCAAAGAGCTAAATGCCGAAAATGCTAAAGTATCGGTGAATGCTGGTGGCGTGGCAGAAGTTTATGCAGATGCCGCTGTAAACACTACAACACGAGCTGGCGGAAGAATTGAAGTGTACGGAAATCCCGATGACCGCAATGTGAAGAAAGTAGCTGGCGGGAAAGTAAACTTTCATTAATCAAATAAAAAAAATGAACCATTTCGAAAGAAGTGGTTTTTTGCTGAAAATGGTAACAAAACGGCAATTTCAGCTACTAATGGTAAAAATTTAACAATGAAAAATATTTCAATAGCTGTTCTTGCATTTGTGGGAATAGTTTCTTTGGGATCTTGTACTGCGAAAAAAGCAGCAGATAACCAAACAAAATCGATCAGTCAAAACACTGAAAATATGGTAGAAAAGGGAAGTGCAAATCCAGAAAATGGGTTGGATCTTGCGTCTATGGATACTTCGGTGCGTCCACAGGATGATTTTTACAACTATGTGAATGGAACTTGGATGAAAACTGCGAAAATTCCTTCCGATCGTTCGAGATGGGGAAGTTTTGATATGTTGCGCGAAACAACGGACAATAACGCGATGTCAATTTTAAATTCACTTTTGAAAGATCAATTTGCAGACGGAAGTGAAGGTAAAAAAATTCAGAATCTGTACGAAACCTATATGGATTTGAATAAAAGAAATGCTGATGGAATTACGCCGATAAAATCTTCTTTAGCGAAAGTGGATGCCATTAAAACCGTTGCAGATCTTCAAAACTATTTAACCGAAGTTACACCACTTGGTGAAAATGCTTTTTACAGTTGGGGCGTTGAGGCCGATTTAAAAGATAGTAAGATGAACGCAGTATATCTTGGCAGTGCAAACCTTGGTTTGGGAAGAGATTACTATCAAAAAGAGAACGAAAAAAATACAGAAGCAATTAATGAATACACAAAATACATCAGTTCAATGCTGAATGTTTTAGGGTATCAAAATGCATCTGCAAGCGCAAAAAATATCGTCAATTTCGAAAAAGAAGTGTCTAAATATTTGCTTACCAATGAGCAGATTCGAGATGCGACCCTTCAGTACAATCCTAAAAATATGAAGGAGCTTTCGAGCTTGGTGAAAAATATCGATCTGCCTAACTATCTTAAAAAAGTAGGCGTTAATGCCGATCAAGTAATTATTGGTGAGATTAAATACTATCAAAATCTTGATAAAATTATTACCACTAAAAATTTACCGGTTATTAAAGATTATCTCAAATTCCACCTTTTGGATGGAAGTGCATCTTATCTAACATCAGATTTGGATCAGAAAAAATTTGACTTCTACGGAAAATATCTTCGTGGTCAACAAGAGCAGCGCTCACAAAACAAACGTGCTTACGAATTAATTAATGGTTCGCTTGGGGAAGCTTTTGGGAAATTATATGTTGAAAAATATTTTCCTGCAGAGGCAAAAGCACAAATGGAGGAACTCATCAATTATCTTAAAAAAAGCTTTGCACAGCACATCGAAGGATTAACGTGGATGTCCAGTACCACCAAAGAAAAAGCGCTTCATAAACTGAATAAATTTGGAGTAAAAGTGGCGTATCCTGATCAATGGAAAGATTACTCAAAACTCACGATTCTTTCCGAACAACAAGGGGGATCTTTGTATCAGAACTTAGTGAATATTACGGAATGGCAATACAATAAAGATGTTGCGAAAATCGGGAAACCAGTAGATAAATCCGAATGGTTAATGCCACCACAAATGGTGAATGCATACTACAACCCTTTGAATAATGAAATTGTTTTTCCAGCAGCAATTCTTCAACCTCCGTTCTTTAGTCCTAAAGCAGATCCTGCCATTAATTTTGGAGGAATTGGCGCCGTAATCGGACATGAAATGACACACGGATTCGATGATTCCGGAGCTCAATTTGATGCCGATGGAAATTTGATTGATTGGTGGACCCCAGAGGATAAAGCAAACTTCCAAAAAGCTACACAATCGTTGGCTGCACAGTTCGATCAATATGAACCTGTAAAAGGAACCAATGTAAACGGAACATTCACCAATGGCGAAAATATTGCCGATCTTGGTGGGGTAACCATTGCTTATGATGCATTACAAATGTATTTAAAAGATCATGGAAATCCCGGTGATATCAGTGGTTTCAACCAAAATCAAAGATTTTTCTTAAGTTGGGCGACCATCTGGAAAACTCTTGCTTCCGAAAAAGCTTTGATTAACCAAGTGAAAACCGATCCGCATTCTCCAGGATATTTCCGTGCCATCGGACCATTGGGAAATACCGACGCATTTTACAATGCTTTTGATGTAAAACAAGGCGACAAATTGTATAAAATTCCTTCAGAGAGAATTAAAATTTGGTAATCTTTTTTAAATATCACGATAAAATCACCTCCTTTTCGAGGTGATTTTTTGTTTTATAATTCGATTTCTAAACGTTTTTGCTATCTTTAAAACTTAATAATTAAGTATGAAGAAAAGCACCTTACCGCTCTTAGCAATTCCAGCGTTATTTTTTTTGAATTCATGTGGAACCACAGCAAAAACCCAAACAGCAAATCAAGATCGTAATACCGTTGAAACAAGTTCAACACCAATAAAATCCGAAGATAAAGGAATCGACCTTTCGTTAATGGATACATCGGTTCGTCCTCAAGACGATTTCTTTAATTATGTGAATGGAAATTGGATGAAAACCGCAGAAATTCCTTCAGATAAACCAAGTTGGGGTTCATTTAATATTTTAAGAGAAGAAGTTGATGTGCGTTCTTTAGAAATTCTTAATTCTATTCTGAAAGAAACTTATCCTGGAAATTCCGAAGGTCAAAAAATTCAAGCGTTATACGGAACATTTATCGATTGGAACAAAAGAAACGAACTGGGAATTAGCCCGATTCAATCTAAAATTGATGCCATCGATTCTATTAAAACAGTCGCTGATCTTCAGCAATATTTAATTAAAGTTACTCCAGAAGGCGATAACCCTTTTTATGGATGGCGCGTTGGCCCAGACATGAAAAATTCAGTGATGAATGCCGTTTATCTTGGCGGACCAAGTCTTGGTTTAGGAAAAGATTATTATCAAAAAGTAAATGAATCCAACACCAAAACTTTAGCCGAATATCAAAATTATGTTGCGCAATTGCTAACCGTTTTGGGCGATAAAAATCCTGCTGAAACAGCGGGTAAAATTGTTGGTTTCGAGAAGAAACTTGCGGGTGATTTATTAACGTTAGAGCAAGGTCGTGATGCCAATCTAAGGTACAATCCTAAAACCACCGCTGAACTATCTGCATTGGTGAAAGCCGTTAAACTGCCAGAGTATCTAAAAAAAGTAGGCGTTAATACCGATAAAGTTATTATTGGCGAATTGAAATATTACCAAAATATGGATTCGTGGATGACGAATGCAAACATTCCGCTCATCAAAGAATACATAAAATACGATCTCTTGAACGGAAATGCAGGAAATCTCGACGAGAAACTCGATCAAATGAAATTTGATTTTTATTCGAAATATCTGCAAGGTCAGCAAGAACAAAGATCAATGGATAAACGTGGTTTGGCCGTTGTAAATCGATCACTTGGCGAACCTTTCGGGAAATTGTATGTGGATAAATATTTTCCTGCAGCTGCAAAAGAAAAAATGGAAACCTATATCGACTATCTTAAAAAATCATTTAAAGTTCACATCGAAAATTTAGATTGGATGTCGCCAGTAACCAAAGAAAAAGCTTTGGATAAACTGCATAAATTCTCGGTTAAAATTGCGTATCCAGACCAATGGAAAGATTATTCGAAATTGCAACTCACCTCACCTTCGAACGGAGGAACCTATTACAGCAATATGGAGAAAATAGGAGAGTGGTACTATCAAAAAAATCTAGAAAAAATCGGCAAACCCGTCGATAAAAAAGAGTGGGGAATGCCTCCGCAAACGGTAAACGCTTATTATTCCTCATCGAATAACGAAATTGTTTTCCCTGCTGGAATTTTGCAACCGCCGTTCTTCAACTTTGAAGCCGATCCTGCCGTAAATTTTGGTGGAATTGGTGCGGTAATCGGTCACGAAATTTCCCATGGATTCGACGATAGCGGCTCTCGATTCGACGGAAATGGAAATCTCAATAACTGGTGGACCGATGATGATCGTAAAAACTTTGATGCAAAAGTTGGGCAGCTTGCCGCGCAGTACGATAAGTACGAGCCCGTTCCCGGCGTTTTTGTAAATGGTAAATTCACCAGCGGCGAAAATATTGGCGATTTAGGTGGTGTTGCCGTGGCGTACAGCGCATTACAAATGTATTTAAAAGACAAAGGAAATCCTGGCGAAATTAATGGTTTCAACCAAGATCAGCGTTTTTTCATCAGTTGGGCAACCGTTTGGCGAACAAAAGCCACCGAAAAATACATGACCAACCAAGTGAAAACCGATCCGCACGCTCCCGGATACTTCAGGAGTTTCGCACCTTTGGTGAATCAAGATTCCTTCCAAAAAGCATTCAATATTCAACCCGGCGACCAATTGTACATTGCTCCCGAGAATAGAATTAAAATTTGGTAATTCCAACAATCGCTCTTTTTTTTAAGGGCGATTTTTTTTTGGCGTGTCCCTTTCCAACATCGCGTTTGCCAAGTGTATCACTTGCCAAACGTTCCCACGGGTCGGGTCGCTACGTCCGTTTCAATCTTTTTTCATATAATGGCTTTCAGCCATTCTATTAAAAAAGGATTTCCACTATCATCGCTCACGCAAATTGGGAGATATTTTTGTAATTTGCATTCACGTTGAACCATTTTGTACATCAATACAATGAATATTATTTCCGAAAACAACATCATTATTAACAATCCCGAAACCCGTCCATTTTTAGCAGATGCCTTCTATCCAGAATCCAAGGAAAAATTGCCATTGGTTATTTTTGTGCATGGATACAAAGGCTACAAAGATTGGGGCGCTTGGCCGATAATGGCTCGGAAATTTGCTGAAGCGGGATGTTATTTTGTGAAATTCAATTTTTCACATAATGGTACAACACTTTCAAGTCCAGAAACCTTTACCGATTTAAAAAGTTTTGGGGAAAATAAGTATAGCTTCGAGATTTCCGATCTCAAAACGGTTATTACTTATTTCAGCCAAAAGTCGGAAGTTGATCCAGAAAATATTACATTAATCGGTCATAGTCGCGGCGGTGGTATTTCTTGTATTGAAGCATTCGAAAACGAGAAAATCAATCGTTTAATCACCCTAGCTTCCGTGGAAACGTTGGATCGATTTCCTAAAAACGACGACTTAAAAAAGTGGAAGGAAGAAGGTATTTATTACACACTTAACGGAAGAACAAAGCAGCAAATGCCTCATGAAATTCAGTTTTTTGAAGATTTCGAAAAAAACAAAAAACGTTTTGATGTGGAGCTCGCGATGGAACAATTGAAGGCGAAAATGCTCATTATTCACGGAACGCAGGATGAAGCTGTACCTTCGGTAGCTGCGGAAAAATTACATCATTGGAATCCGCGTTCCGAACTGTTTTTAATTCCAAATGCCAATCATACTTTTGGTGCAAAAGAACCTTGGGAAAATACAGAACTTCCTAATGATTTGGAACTGGCTACGCGAAAAATGATTGAATTTATTAAAGAATAATTGTGTTTATTTAACCGCGTTTTTATTGATGTCTTTTAAGATTTTCTTCATGTTTTTTACAGAAAGTTGTTGCGCGGAATAGCTGAAAAAAGGTCCTGAATCACTTCCTTTTTCTTTGTTTTCGTACAGTTCTTGTCCAGAATATTGTGGATAGGTTTTCCGAGCTTCCATTTCGGTTTGCGAAGATGCTTTTTGAAAATAAATTCTTTTTAAAGTTTTTAAATCATACACTTCAATAATCGCGAAAGCTTCATTTTTGCTGTATTGCAAGGGCAAAGACGTTTCAATATTGGCAATTTGATCGCTCACTATTTTTGTGTAGCTATTCACTAAAAAATCAAACTCTGCGTTATTTTTTAAAACTTTCAAATCTTCAAAACTTGGTGCAAATGGAATTTTGTGTGGAAGAAGGTTTTGCTGCTGTGCATCGATAATTTTGATGGCATGATGTCCGCTTAAATCTTGAAAGGTTTCGAAAATTCTATTGTTTAATCGTTCACGCTCTTCCGATCCTAAATCGGTGTACGTTGAATTAATCAACCACTTTTGATCATTTCTAAAAACCAACGAGCGACTTAAATTTTGATAATCGCGTTTAACAGAAACCATGCAACTTTGCAGGAATAAACTACAGATTGCAACAAGAAAAATCTTTTTGATCATTGAAGGTTGTTTTTTTTAAAAATGTATGTAAAAATAGTATTATTTCTGTATTAATTTCAGTCTTGAATTGAAACTGGTGCAGAAATTTTTTAAAGAAACAAGAAATGCTTCGTAATCGATTTTCAGCATAGTAAAAAAGGTCTACAACGTTACAGTATTAGGCCTTTTTAGTTGTTTAGGATACAAAAATTTTACAATTATTTTGATTTTCCGAAAGAGGATTCATCAATCCATCGATCGCGTGTATTCACATCAACAAGATAGAGGATTTTATTAAGTTTGGTAAGGAGAAAAGTTTTGGTAACTGGAATGGGTATTTTTTTACCTTCTAATAAATCGCAACGCAACGAGATGATATTGTTTTTGCTTCGAACAACATCTCCACTAAATACATTCGAGGTGCTTTCGCCAGAAGATTTATCATCAAAAACTTCCACGTAAGTGGCTTGATTTCCTTTAATAACAATGAAATTCCGCTCGGTATGATCTTCAAAATCTTTTACCAGAATAAATTTTTTATCATCAATGCTAACATCTTTCAAGTTTTGATTAATGCCTTTACGTTCTTCTAAACGGTTAAGAATTTCGTTTAAAACGGCATACTGAGCGTTTACAAAGGTTTGGAATGTGAGCAAGAGCAAGATGCCAAAAAATATTTTTTTCATGAATGGTGTTTTACTGCAAAGCAATTTTGCAAAGTGTAGACCAAAGGTACAAATTTCCTGTTTTGTACGATTGATATCTACTCGTGTGTTACTTGAATTTGAATTGAATTTTTCAATTTTAAAAGAAAATAAAAAATCCCGATTGTAGAAACCGGGATTGTGATTACGCTCTTTTAAATCTTTCGAAAGCTGCTTTTTCTAAACTTTCTCGATCGTCTGGGTGAGCGATTTCGATAAGCGCTTTAGCTCTTTGTCGAAGGTTTTTTCCGTATAAATACGCTGTTCCATATTCGGTAACCACGTAATGAATATGTCCTCTTGTGGTAACTACTCCAGCGCCTTGTTTTAAGTAAGGGACGATTCTAGGGATTCCTTTTTTAGTTCTTGAAGAAATTGCCATAATAGGTTTACCTCCTTCACTAAGAGCAGCGCCACGCATAAAATCCATTTGTCCGCCAATTCCACTGTATTGCATTGTTCCAATGGAATCTGCACAAACCTGACCGGTTAAATCGATTTCGATGGCAGAGTTGATGGCGTGCATTTTTTTGTTTTTCATAATGTTAATCGGGAAATTAACATGCTGAACATCCATAAATGCGATGGACGGATTATCGTTTACAAAATCATACAATTCTTTTGTTCCGAAACAAAAACTGGTAATCGTTCTGTTAGAATGGGTTCCTTTGTAGGTATTGGTTACAATATCATTTTTAATTAAATCAATAACGCCGTCGCTTAGCATTTCGGTATGAACTCCGAGATCTTTATGATTGTGTAGACTTCTTAAAACAGCATTAGGAATGGTTCCTATTCCCATTTGGAGTGTTGCGCGATCATCAATTAATTCTGCAACATTTTTACCGATAAGAAGTTCTTCTTCGCCAACACGCGATTTATAATCAATGGTGAGTAAATCGGTTTCACTCCACACAAACTTACTAATTTTACTTACGTGAATCATCCCGTCGCCATGTGTTCTCGGCATGTTCGGGTTTACAATTGCGATTACGGTTTTTGCTGTATCTACAGCGCTTCTCGCCACATCAACAGAAGTTCCCAAGGTGCAATATCCATGGCTATCTGGTGGAGAAACGGTAATCATTGCAACATCCAATGGTAATATTCCGTTTTTGAACAGAATGGGAATTTCGCTTAAGAAAATAGGAACGAAATCGCCATTTCCCGAATTTACTGCTTCTCGAATCGGTTTTGAAACAAATAAGGAATTAATGCGGAAACTTTCTGCAAATTCTGGTCGAGCAATCGGTAAGCTGCCTTGTTGGGTGATGGAAACCAATTCCACATCTCGCAGTCTTGCGGCTTGCTTGCTTAATTCTTCGTAAAATAGGTTGGGGGTGCATGCACTTCCGTGCCCGAAGATCCGATCGCCACTTTTAATGACTGAAACGGCTTCTTCTGCGCTAACGTAGTTTATCATAATTTCATCTTATTGTTCAAAAATAATCTTTAATTAAGAGATTTTAACTGACAATTCTCATTTGAAAACGCAAATTGAATATGAGTTTAGTCATTTTTAGATATTGACTAAATAATCAATTTTACTATCAATAATTGTCAATATCGAATCTATATCCGTAGAATTGAGTATTTTAAATTGCTTTTAAAGTGTACTATTTTTCTTTTTACAAAGAGTGATCAAAAATGCAGTTTCACAGGTTTGTATAGGTATGATATTGCTCAGTTTTCAATTATGATCACTACAATACATCACAAATCATTTCCTACTAAGAAAAATGATTTTAAAATAGCACAATGCTGTAATCTCAAATATGATTTTTGAGAGAACGTTTTTTCGTCTAAGTTGTGGAATGTGTACGAAGTTGACTACAACTTTACTATTGTCGAAAACGATGAAATTTAGTACCGAACAGCAATGAAAGTTACGGTTTAAAACTTTTTATAAAGGAATGTCATTTCTGCTTTAACAAATTTTCAACAGAAGGATAAAGGTTTTTATTAAAAAACTTGTTTCCAAGAATTTCTTCTTAAAATTCGAAATCCAGAAGCGATTCATAGAATTCAGACTCCATAATTCCCAATTGTTGGGCTAAATGTTTTACGCCATCGATGTAAGAAATATTGTCGGCCGAATAAATTTGAAGTGGAATTTCGCCCAAATCGGTTATAACATAAATTTCGCCTGCTGAAACTTCGGTTTCGGGTTTGTTGAAAGGTATTTTGCGAAAAAAATTGCTCGCATTTTCAACCAAGTGATTGAGCTCGGTGTTTTCTTCATTAAAAATTACGATGCCGCCATCCACCACAGTTTCTAGTAATGGGGAATAATCAATTGAGGATTGAATATCGGTAATTAACACGATATTCGGATGGTATTCGTTGAGAATCGTATTCTGTGCTTGAAAAAGAATAAAATCGTTGCCGTTGATTTGGCTATTTTCAGGAGTAATGAAATCGATTTCTTTTCCAGAAAATTCTAATGTATGAAGCAAAAGTTTGGTAGCTTCATTTTGAAATTGATTCCCAGCGATAACTAGCCGGGTTTTAGTCGCGTAATCCTGAATCAAAATTATGGTATTTAAGACGGGTTCTCTTGTTTTTCTAATTCTTTGTTTTTTACCTCTTCATCATAGTCGTGCAGAACGTTGAAATCTTGTGTTTGCTCAATGGCAACCATAATTTTGTTGAGGATTTGTTGTGGCGTTTCTTCGTCGTAATCGATATCGAGAGGTTTTTTAAATTCAAGTGTTGGTTTAACGCCAGTTACTTTCACTTTTAAACCTTTTTTATCAAATGCTCTTCGAAAACCATTAATTTTAATAGGAACCACGATTGGGCGTTGTGATTTTACCAATCTTGCTGTACCTTTTCTGCCTTGTGCAAAAGCGGTGGTTGTACCTTGTGGAAATGTTATTACCCAGCCATTATCAAGGGCTTTCATAATGTTTTCCACTTCGCTCATATCCACCATTCGGTTCACATTTTTACCTTCGGCGCGCCAAGTTCTTTTTACCGTTACGGCACCTGCAATTTTAAAAATTTTTGTAAGAAATCCTTTGTTCATGGTTTCTTCCGCGGCAACGTAATAGAAGTCAACTTTAGGATTTAATAGGTATACGGGATTTTTGATGGTATTTAAATAACCGTTATTCACCGAGCAAAATGCGTGATACATTGCAGCAACGTCAGCGAAATAGGTTTGATGGTTGGATACAAAGAGCACATTTGAATCCGGAAGATCAACGATATTTTCTGATCCAGAAATCTTCAGTTTATTGAATCCATTAAACCTTCTGTAAGATACAATTCCTAAAATGAAAATAACTAATCTTTTAAGAAAGTACGGAGTTCCAAAGGCATCGGTGAAAATATTTTTCTTCGACATTTTATACTAAAATTGACCGCAAAATTACAAATTTTTCAGCAAGTGGCTAAATTCACTAAGAATCATTGAAGTGGCGCCCCAAACAATATAATTGTTAAAGTTAATTACGGGAACTTCAATGCCATGAGTGGAAGGCAAAACCATCATTTCTGGTTCTTCTGTAAGATTGAAAAGAGAGGTTAAGGGAAATTCAATTAATTCCACCGCTTCCGCTTCTTGCAGTTTGAATATTGGATTTTTTTTGGTGTACGAGATAAACGCATGAACATAAAAATTGCTCGGCGGAATGTAAATGGGGGAGATCTCACGAATGATGCGTACATAGTGTTGATCAATTCCCATTTCTTCATGCGTTTCGCGAATAGCCGTTTTTGCATAAGAAGTATCGTCGTCTTCCCGTTTTCCACCAGGAAGCGAAATTTGTCCACTATGTCGATCGTGTTCATTTTTACTGCGCACCATTAAAGGAAAATGCCATTCATCATCTTTCAAATACAAAAGAATATTTACGGCCGCGAATTTAGGATCGCGTTCTAAAATCTGGTCGTACGAGAGCAAAGGACGATATGGAGGAGAGAATTTACCGTGCGCATTTTCACCAAGAAGATCAGCTTCTTTAATCTTTTTTATTAAATCTTTTCCTATCGACGTCATCCATCAAAGATATTGGATTTTAGTGAAAGTGTTGATTAAATTTTTGCTAAAAAAATTGCAAAATTTCCATAAAAAAACTGCTGCACTTTGGGTACAGCAGTTTTATTGGTTATTTATTTTGTATTAGTTAGAATAGCTCATCAATTCTTCTTTTTTAGAATTGTAAAGGCGGAATTCCAAATACTTAAAGCTATCTCTTGGGATTATGGTTACCCATTTTTTATATTTTAGGAACCATTTCATTTGAATGCTTTTTAATCCTTTGGTTAAGTAGGCCTCTACAAATGGATGAACGTGCAGAAAAAGTTTACCTTTTTCCCTTTGCATAATGTTTTTAATGGCTTCTTCCATTCTTTCCACCACAACAATTGGTGCTAGAATTTCGCCATCCACATTTGGGTTTTCTTCTTTCGTTTCGATTTGCTTTTCTGGGCGTACGCGCTGTCTGGTAATTTGGATCAGTCCAAATTTACTTGGAGGAAGAATTTTATGTTTCGCTTTATCGCGTTTCATTTCCTCGCGAAGATGTTCGTACAGGGCTTTACGATGTTCAGGATTTACCATATCGATAAAATCCACTACGATAATCCCTCCCATATCGCGAAGTCGAAGCTGTCGCGCAATTTCTGTTGCAGCCATTTTATTAACGTTCAGCGCATGCTCTTTGTTGGTGCTTGCTGAAGCGATGTTTGGGCCAGAATTTACATCCACAACATGTAGGGCTTCGGTATGTTCAATAACCAAGTAAGCGCCTTTTGAGCTTGGGATATTAACAAATTTCCCGAAGCTGTGTTTTAGCTGTTTTTCTACATTATAATATTCCATTAACGGAATATGAGAGTCGTAGAAATGAACAATGTTTTTACGTTCTGGAGCAATAACTTCAAGGTAGTCCTTCATTTCGTTTACAATTTGCTCATTATCGCAAATGATACTCACGAAATCTTGGTTGAAATTGTCCCTTAAAATAGCGGAAGCTTTATCGTCTTCGCTCAATACCTTGCTCGGAACTTTATTTTTTTGGATGTTTTTAAACGTGCTTTCCCATTTTTGTACAAGGGAATTCATGTCGTTGTGGAGTTCTGCCACTTTTTTACCTTCGGCTACTGTTCGTATAATTACGCCAAAGCCTTCAGGTTTAATGCTGTCAATCAACGTACGCAAACGTTCTTTTTCTTCTGCGCTTTTGATTTTTTTCGAAATCGAAACTTTATCATTAAAAGGAATTAAAACGAGAAATCTCCCGGTAAGTGAAAGTTGGGTAGAAATTCTCGGTCCTTTTGTTGAAATGGGTTCTTTGGTAATCTGAATGAGAACGACGTCGTCTTTTGCTAAAACTTTATCAACCGTTCCATTTTTATTGATCTCTTTTTGAACCTCAAAATTTTTCAGGGTGGCAGATTGCTGTCTTTTACTAAGGGTATCTTTTACGAATTTCTTGTAACTCAGCAAATCTGGGCCTAGATCCTGATAATGCAAAAAGGCATCTTTCTCGTAACCGATATTTACAAATGCGGAGTTGAGGTTGGGTGCCAGTTTTCTAACTTTTCCTAAAAATAAATCACCAACATTGAAATCTTTTTTGTCTTCCTCTTGGTGAAGCTCAAAAAGTCTTCCATCTTCGAGCAGTGCAATTGTTGTGCGCTGATCTTCATGAGAAACAATCAGTTCTTTTTTCATTGCTCAGGGTGTTTTAGGTTCTTATACAAATTCAAGATTTTGGTGTTTCCAAAATCAAGGTTCGAAGTGCTACAGATCAAGCATCCGAAAAACAAAAATATAGTTAATGAGATATTTTAAAAAATCACCAACTATATTTTTGGATTATCGTCTAGAAAAAATTATTTTTTCTTATGTCTGTTCGCTCTCCTTCTTTTTTTTCTTTTGTGAGTCGCTACCTTGTGTCTTTTTCTTTTCTTTCCGCTTGGCATAATTTATAATTTTTTATACTGGTTAATGTTACAATTTTATTTTACCAAAACTTTGGTTTTTACTTTCTCAACGAAAGATTTTGATGGTTTGAAAGCAGGAATGTTGTGTGCAGGAATTTCAATAGCAGTGTTTTTGGAGATGTTTCTACCAGTTTTAGCTGCTCTGGTTTTAACGATGAAAGAGCCGAAACCTCTTAAGTATACGTTGTCGCCATTGTACATTGAAGTTCTGATCTCCTGCATGAAAGCTTCAATAACTTTCTGTGTTTCATTCTTTTCAGTACCCAATTTGTTAGAAATTGTGTTTACCAATTCTGCCTTTGTCATTGCCTGTTAATTTATATTTAATTTTGGTGTGCAAATTTAGATAAAAAAAATTGAAAACGAATAATATACACTAAAAATATTTTTTCCTAAGCTATTTTAAATCAATGGTGTATTAAAGTTTTCTGTAAATAATGGGAATCGGGTATTTTTACCTATTTTTGTGGGATTATTTTAAAAAATCATTTTAAACATTATGAAAAAAGGTGTACTTTTTCTATTTGGTTTCGGAGTTCCGTTTTTTGCTTTAGGGCAATCGACTCAGAAATTAGTTGAAAAATTTGAAGCTCAAAACCAAGCTAACCAAGCCAAGTTCGATGCGCAATTGCTAAAAAAGAATATTAATTCTAAAGGAAGTGTTGTAGCCGACGAGAAAGCTAGGCTTGCTGGCTTTGCAGGAAATATTCCCGTATTTTTGGAAAGCGATGATATGCGCGCCAACCGAAGTGCGAATGTTATTGCGCTTCAAGAAGGAAGTTTGGAAGGTCTTAACGGTACTGCTATTACTGGCGCTGGAATGAATATTTTGGTGATGGATGGTGGTAAAGTTTTTGAAAAACATATTGAATTTGGAGCGGATACTAACGGTAATGTAACTACTCAAAGAATTTTCCATAAAGATTCGGGGTCGTATTCAAGTCATGCAACGAACGTTGCAGGAATTATTGGTGCGATTGGTGTTGGTAATTTCTCTAATCCTTATGGGCAACAGGGCGCAAAAGGTGTTCTTACTGAAGTGGATATCAATAGTTATTCCTTTGCAACAACGGTTTACGGAACTAATGTTACTAAATTAGCAAATGCTACTGATGCCAATGTTTCTAATCACTCGTATGGAATCAATTTAGGTTGGACTTATAAAGATACAACCTCATCTACCTATCCTAATGTTGGATATTATTGGATTGGTAATTATGGTCTTAACGCAGAAGATACGTATTCGGGAAGTTATTATACTCAAGATCAGGCATTTGATAAAGTAGTCTATAATAATCCTAACCATATTGTAGTAAAATCAGCAGGTAATTATTATGGTATAGGGCCTAGTAGTTATGAGAATGCATATTATTATTCAGGAGATCAGGAAAAATATGTTGCTTTTGAAGAAGGAGATGTTTTGCCTCCAAAGAACTGTAGCGAAGGTTATTATTGTATAGGCTGGGGTTCGTTAGCAAAAAATGTAATCATTGTTGGCGCAACCAATCAGCTTTCTACAGATGGAAACCTGTATACGCAAAGCTCAGATGTGGTAAAAGCTTCTTATAGTAGTGCAGGCCCAAGAAGAGATGGCGCAATTAAACCAGATATTTCTGCTGTAGGTACACAGCATGTGGTGGCAAATTATACAACAAGTACCGCTTATAATTCTTATGCAGCGGGAAGTGGTACTTCTTATGCAGCACCTGTTGTATCAGGAGTTGCAGGGGCTGTAACTCAAGTGAATAGAAATCTTACCGATAATGATGCTTTTATTTATAAAGCTGATGAGATGAAAGCTATTCTTACCCACACTGCCAATGAAGCAGGGAATCCTGGCCCAGATGTCTGGTTCGGATGGGGATTTGTAGATGCTACTAAAGCTGCGCAATTGGTTATTGATGTATACAATCAGAAAGCAATTCTTGAAAGAAATAATTTAACTTCTGGAGTCGCTTATTCAAAATTAGTTACTGCTGGTGATACGCCTTTAAAAGCGTCTTTGTCATGGGTGGATCCAGCAGCGGTGCCATTCGAATCCGATGAAGATATGCAAAATAATCACGATTCGCGAATCATTAATGATCTTGATCTTAGAATTATTGATACTGAAACCAACGAAGTGTTTTACCCATGGAAACTCAATGTAGCAGATCCGATGGCGAATGCAACGAAGGGCGATAATTTGGTTGATAATGTTGAGCAAGTTTTAATCGATGAGCCAATAAGTGGAAGAGTTTACCGTGTTGAAGTTTCCAATAAAGGAAGTTTGGTAAATGATGAAGGTGAAGCTGCAGAACAAGCTTATGCGTTAATCGTTTCTGGTTATGATGAAGCGAATTTAGCGGCAAGCGATGTGGTTGCAAAAGCAATTTCGGTATATCCTACAAGAACGCAAGATGTCGTAAATGTTTTAATTCCTCAAGGGGCAAAATCAATTGCGATTTATGATATGTCTGGCAAACAAGTTCTTTCTGTAGCAGCGAAATCGTATCAAACGATTGATTTAAGTAAACTTCCAAAAGGGGTTTATGTGGTGAATATCACAACGGATCAATCCGTGGTAACCAAGAAAGTTATTAAAGAATAATTTCTGTATAAATAGATAAAAGAAGATCGCAGTATTGCGGTCTTTTTTTTGTGGTAACTGTCTTTATTTCAGAATCATTATATTTGTTTTCTATGGATAAAGCGTTCGTTTCCCCTCTTTCAAAAGATCTTTTACAAAAGGCGTATCAGCATATGATGCTTGCTCGTGCAATGGCGGATCTTTACGAAGAAAATAAAAATAACATTCGATACGTTCATAGTACTTCTCGCGGTCATGAAGCTATACAACTCGCAACTGCGTATCATTTGGCGGAGGAAGATTGGGTTTCTCCGTATTATCGAGACGAAAGTTTGCTCTTGGGTTTGGGTTTTACACCCTATCAATTAATGCTGCAGCTTTTAGCGAAGAAAGAGGATTCGTTTTCAGGCGGTAGATCCTATTATAGTCATCCCTCATCTTTACAAAAGGGAATTCCGAGAATAATTCACCAAAGCTCCGCTACGGGAATGCAGGCGATTCCAACCACAGGAATTGCACAAGGAATACGGTACATTGAAGAGTTTCAATTACAAAAATTCAAGCAAAATCCAGTTGTTGTCTGCAGCTTGGGCGATAATTCTGTAACAGAAGGTGAGGTGAGTGAAGCGCTACAATTTGCTTCTTTGCATCAGTTGCCCATAATTTTTCTAGTTCAAGATAATGATTGGGGAATTTCTGTAAGGAAAGAGGAAGCGCGTACCGTTGATGCGTACGACTTTGTTTCGGGTTTTAAAGGATTAAATAGAATTCGTGTCGATGGAACTAATTTTATGGAAAGTTTCAACGTGATGAAAAACGCATTCAATTATGTTCGAAATGAAAGAAAACCGATTTTGGTTTGTGCAAAAACAGTGTTGATTGGGCATCATACTTCAGGAGTTCGCAGAGAATTTTACCGTGACAAGAGCGATTTGGATTTGCATCGGAAAAAAGATCCTGGAATTATTTTAAGAAAGTATTTACGATCAGAAGGGTGGAATGAGGAGGAATTAAAATCAACTGAAGACAATGCGCGTTTGGAAGTACAAAAAGCTTTTGAAAGTGCAAAAAAGGCAATTGATCCCGATCCAACTTCTGTTCTTGATCATATTTTTGCGTCGACTTCGATTACAGAAGAACGGGGAACGCGACAACCATTTGGCGTTAAAGAAAAAATACGCATGGTTGATGCTGGAATTCATGCAATTCAAGAGTTGATGTATAAACATCCAGAAGCGATGTTGTATGGGCAAGATGTTGGGGAGCGAATTGGGGGTGTTTTTCGAGAGGCCGCTACATTGGGTAAAAAATTTGGGAACAAACGCGTTTTTAACACGGCAATTCAAGAGGCGTATATTATTGGTTCCACAATCGGAATGAGCGCCGTTGGCTTAAAACCAATCGTTGAAGTGCAATTCGCGGATTATATTTTTCCAGGATTTAACCAATTGATAACAGAAGTTGCGAAATCCTGTTATCTCTCCAATGGAAAATTTCCGGTAAGTGCCATTATTCGAGTTCCCATTGGCGCTTATGGCGGTGGCGGACCGTATCATAGTGGTAGTGTTGAAAGTATTCTTGCCAATGTAAAAGGAATTAAAATCGCTTATCCAAGTAACGCTGCAGATTTTAAAGGTTTGTTTAAAGCAGCTTTTTACGATCCTAATCCGGTTGTTTTTCTTGAACATAAAGGGTTGTATTGGTCTAAAGTTCTGGGAACGGATGATGCCAAAACAGTCGAACCTTCGGAAGATTATATTTTGCCTTTGGGGAAAGCGGCAATTGGACTTTCGGCAAATGATGATGAAATTCAGAAAGGCAGAACTGCTGTTGTAATCACGTATGGAATGGGCGTTTATTGGGCGAAAGCAGCAGCTAAAAAATGGAATGGAAGAATAGAAATTGTTGATATTCGAACGTTGATTCCGTTAGATGAAGATTTTATTTTTAATCGCGTGCAACAACACGGAAAATGTTTAGTTTTGACAGAGGAACAATTGAATAATTCCTTTGCCGAAGCTTTGGCGTACAGAATTTCTAAAGCGTGTTTTCGATTTTTGGATGCTCCTGTGGAAACATTGGGTTCCTTAAATGTTCCCGCAATCCCAATCAATATTCAGTTGGAAAATGAAGTGCTTCCCAATGCAGATAAAGTAACAAAAATCCTCGATCGTTTATTGAATTCTTAAAAACAAGGATTTCTAATTATGGCGTTGGACTTTCTTTAAAAGTAGAAATTTGTTTGCCTTCAGAAAGAGTTGTTCCATCCCAAGAAAACGAAATTTTCTCACCGTTTTTTATTTCGCGGTCTTCGTCATCTCTTTCCATTCTTTCTTTCTCTAAAAATATTGTGTTGGGAATTCCTCCATCTTCATCAGGAAAAATAAACGCTTCTGAATCATAAAAAACATCAGCATCACCAATATTAACCAATTGTGGAAGAGGAATGATTTTTTGATTTGAAGTAAAAAGAAAGCTATTTTGGTACGATGGAATTCCACATGCTTCTCCGGTTACCAATGCAGAAATCATAAAGTCAACATTTTTAAGACCTCGAGAATCATCAATAGTAAAAGATGCGCTGCTTAACGATTCGCCAATTCCGGTTTCGAAATAAACTTCATCCAAAGTGGTTTGGTTGAGCATTCTTTTAATGCTTCCAATATTGATGTTTTGCGAAGCGCCTTCAGCATCAATTTTCTTATCTGATTTTCCTAATCCGAATAAAAAATCTTCACCATTTTTGTGTCGGTAACCAATACTTAAATTGCCTCCCCAAAGGTATCCTTGCTTTTTTTGTTCTTGAGAAGTATACGATATAAGATACCAATTGGCAGAGCGCTCTCCTAATTTCAAAGGAATTTCTGTATCTTTTAATATGGTAACGAAGGTATTCGATGCTATGGAATCGATCATTTTTCCTTCAACAAACGGTTGTTCGCGAATGCGACTCCAATCGGTAAAAACTTTCTGCGTTTTGTTTTCTGCAAAAGTGTAAACGCCGTTGGTGTAAATTGAATTTTCATCTTACGCATTGGTATAAATACCAAGGAAAAGACAAAATAAGGTAAGTAAACCGAGTTCTGAAATCTGTTGCATTGGTCATTGTTTCCTACAAAAATATCAATTTGTAATGGGAAATAGATAATCTTTTTTTTTGAAGAAGGTTTTACCAACAGATCCGTTCATCGTGTTGCGATTTATCTAAACCAACACTTTCAGATTCCTCTGTTACACGAAGTGGAAGGATGAAATTGGTGATTTTATACAAAATAATTGATCCAAAGAAAGCAAAAATAGAAACCAAAACAAGGGCAATCATATGGTGCGCAAATACTCCAAAACCACCGTGAAGTAAACTCGCATCCTCACCGTGAGCTAAAATTGCGGTCATGATCATTCCCATAATTCCACCTACGCCGTGGCAAGCGAAAACATCTAAAGTGTCATCAATTTTTTTAAGTTTTTTCCAGTTTACCAAAATGTTTGAAACAACCGAAGAAATAAAGCCGATAAACAAACTTTCAGGAATTGTTACAAATCCGCAAGCTGGTGTAATGGCAACTAAACCTACTACAGCTCCAATGCAAGCTCCTAAAGCGGATACTTTTCTTCCATTGATTCTATCGAAGAAAATCCAAGTAATCATTGCTGCACCTGAGGCTATTGTTGTGGTTCCGAAAGCTAAAGCAGCTGTGGCGTTCGCCGATAAAGCAGATCCTGCGTTAAATCCAAACCATCCGAACCAAAGCATTCCCGTTCCTAACAAAACATACGGGATGTTGGAGGGTTCGTGACCAGGATTTTTTCTTTTTCCAATTACAATTGCGCCCGCTAAAGCAGCGAAACCTGCACTCATATGAACAACCGTTCCGCCTGCGAAATCTTTAACGCCGAAGTATTTGGTAAGTAAACCATCAGGGCTCCAAACCATATGGCAAAGTGGCGTATAAATGCACAAGCTGAATAAAACAATAAAAATTAAATACGATATAAAACGAACACGTTCTGCAAAAGAACCTGTAATTAACGCTGGAGTTATTACAGCAAACTTCATTTGAAATAAGGCAAAAAGAACAAATGGAATCGAGGATGCCATTGCAACATGTGGCAAAGCGCCTACATCTTTAAAAAACATATACGTAAACGGATTCCCAATAATTCCGTAATGTTCCCCATTAATGGTGATGCCAATTGAATCGCCGAAAGAAAGGGAAAAACCTACTACTAACCATAAAATAGAAATGACGCCTAACGCAATAAAACTTTGGAGCATTGTAGAAATGATATTTTTTTTACCAACCATTCCACCATAAAAAAAGGATAATCCAGGTGTCATTAGTAAAACAAGGCCAGAAGCGGAAAGAATCCAAGCTACATCTGATCCTACGATTTTATCCTCTGAAAGATAGTTTTCCGGATGGGTAAATCCTTCCGATTCTGGCCAAAATAATCCAGCAAAAGATACCAAAGCAATTACAATAAAAGAAATAATCCAGCGCTTTTCAATTTTCATATTTTATTTTTTTTACCACACAAAAATATATATTTTCTGATTATAAAAAGTATTTTTTTATTTTAAATTACATTGTTTTTTATGGGGTTCTTATTTGTTAAATATGTTTTCACTGTTTTTGGTGGTTTTGTTTAAAGGGTTTTAATTAGAAATGTTGCTTTCTTTCCTTAACAACATGCTTTCAAAAAAAAGATCAGCGCTATAAAAAACGCTGATCTAAAAAGAATTGAAAAGATAATAGTTATGGAATTATTTTTACATCCTCAACCGAAAAATCTTCTTTTGCAGTAAACGTATTTCCGTATCGATCGGTAACTTTTACTTCTACGGTATGTTTCCCTTTTTCAAGATTTCTTGGGAAGCCCACGCTCCATAAATGTCGGGATTCATCCGGATTATTCGGTCTTCTCCCTTGCATCAATTCTGGTGTATAATCCCATTCAAGAACGCTGTGGGTATAGTTGGGATCAAATGTTTCTGTATATTTCATTTTTTCCCATTTGCCATTATCAATGCGGTAGAAAAGTTCATCTTTTTTGCTTCCCATAAAAAAGTTTGCTACAATATTAGCAGATGTTTTTAAAGAGAACGGAATTGCTTTTGGAAGATGTAAACTGATCTGAAAATCCTCTGGTTTTCCTGCTGTTTTGTATTTAATTTTATACTGATTTCCATCAAAATCGATATACGAGTAACCGCGATAGGTTCCATCGCGCATGATGGATTTCGGAACGCCTATTTCATCGATTGTTCCCGAATACCAATCTCCAGAAGTAGTTCCTACATTGTATTCGTGTAAGTCTTTCTGTCCTTCCCAACCGTCTTTTTTGGTATAGAAAATCTGACTTTGCTTGTGGGTGTGCGCGGACATCATTAAAACATTCGAGAAAGGTTTCAATGCATCGAAAAGGCGTTGGCGATCTTCCAATCTAAAAGTATTTTCGCCTACTTTTTCTGGATTCATTTGGATATGAAAAGCCACAACAACCAAGTGATCTTTTGGAGTGTTTTTTAAATCATTTTCCACGAAAGTTAGTTGGTCTTCTCGAAATCCGCCCCAATAGCTTTTACCATCGCGCGGATCGGGATAGAGAATGTCATCAAGAATAATAAAGTGAACTTTACCATAATTGAACGCATAGTTGGCTGGCCCGAAATGAGATTCAAAAGTTTCATCAGCGTGTTGATCTTCTTTGGCTTCGTAATTCATGTCGTGGTTGCCCATAACATTGTACCAAGGCAATTTCAACTCTTGAACAGAAGCGATGTATTCGGGGTGAAGATTCAAATTATCGCCCACCAAATCGCCTAAGGTTATCCCGAAAACGGCTTGTTTTTTATTGTTTTTAACTTCATTAATAATTCCTCTTCGGAAATAATCTACCTCTTTTTGATTATAAGGTTGCGGATCGCCAAAAACAAGAATTTGAAATTGATTATCCTCTTTTTGTTTGTTAAGTGGAAAATTAATTTCTTTTGGAAGTGGTCCTGTTGGTTCAACGCCTTTATATTTGAAATTTTTTGGGGAACCTTGAGGCTTGTGAATGTAATAGAATTCAGGAAGTTGATTTTCTTTAATTTTGGTGGAGTAGCCACTCGGCTTAATTACAAAAATAATATTGTCGTCCTGAACAGGAATGCTGTAAAATCCGTTTTGATCACTGGTAACAACATCGGAACCATTGGAGACAGAAATATTGGGAATTCCCTTTTCTTTTCGATCTTTCTTGCCGTTGTTATTGGTGTCTTCAAAAACATAACCTTTTGCATATTGTTGTGCAAATGAAAGTGTTGCAGCAAAAATGCTAAGTGTAAAAAATATTTTTTTCATGTTATTCGTTCAAAAGTTGTTCAGGAATGTCGGTGGTAATCAATTGGATTCCTGCTGATTTTAGTTTTAGAAAAATTTCGGGATCATCTACAGTCCAAGCATTGGTGATAAGGCCAAGTTCCTTTGCTTCGGAAAGCCAAGTTTTCTCCTTTTCTAAGAATACGTTGTAATGATAATCGATGCCGTCGATGCCTAATTTTTTAATTTCAGAAGGCGAAATATCACCTCGTAAATACTGTACAACTGCTTTTGGTTGAATTTTTTTAATTTGTTTACAGATATTTAAACTGAAAGAAATGTAATCTACTTGATCTTCGATTCCTAATTTTTGTACAGTTTCGATTGCCTTCTGCGTCATTTCATTTTCTAGAGCTTCTGTTTTTAAAGATTTTAACTCTACAATTAAACGTACTGAAGAATCTTTCTTTCCTTGTTTCAGATACTGCTGAAGCGTAGCGATGGATTCGCCATTGGAAAGTTTTTGTTTTTTTAAAGTTTTATAATCGGTTTTCGCAATAGAAATTTCATTTAATTCAGGATCATGATTGATGACCAAAACACCATCTTTCGTCATGCGTACATCAAATTCACTTCCGTACACTTTTAATTTTTGTGCATTTTTTAGAGATTCAATAGAGTTTTGTGCTGTTGCGGGTTCTGTTTTCCAATACCCTCGATGGGCAATTATTTGCGTTTGCGCCCAACACATCACAGTAAAAGTGATGGCACTGAAGCTCAGTATTTTTTTCATAGTTGTATTTTATTTTTTAAGGTTTGTTCCACCATACTAAGGTGTTAATGTTATCTCCACCCATATTGGTAACCGCTTGATTGTAATTATCGGTGTTCATAATTCGTGGATTATTAGGATACATAAAGCGTTTTGGCATTTTTCCATCGTTCATTAGTCCGCCGTTGTTGGGCAATACAGGAAAACCCGTTCTGCGTTGTTCGTACCATTGTTGATGATCCACAAAGAATAACGACACGTATTTCTGTACCATAATTTGCTCTAATGTATTATTAAATGCCAATTTCGGATTGCTGAAATAGTTCTCAGGAACGGTTTGTCCCCAATCTTCAATAATTGATGTAACGCCTTTTTCATAGTAATTCTGAGTGTTTCCAGAAATGATGCCTTTTAATGAAAGTTCGGCTAAAATAAATTGAAGTTCAGAGTATGTCATAATCAAAACTTTTAGCGGCGCTTTTGCTAAATTTTGGTTCATATTCGAGGGTTGATAATCGAATACTGTCCCCAAAGCATAACCTGATGGAGCTCCTTCATAGCCAATGTCGGAGTTGGTAGAAAGGTTTTTTGCTTTGCTAAAAAAAAGCGACATTCTGGGATCGTTATTATCGGCAAGTGTTTGCACAAAAAATTCTCCTGCAGCTCTATAGCTGGTGAAATCTTGAGGTCGTGCAATAGGAGGTAAAAATGGTGCAATACCCGAAATTTCTAATTTCAAACCGTCATCGTTGCTTTCAAAAATGGGGTACGTGGTGGGATTATTTACAATTTCTTGAATTCTTTCGTTTACATTTACTTCGCCATTTTTACTTGAAATTCTTGTTAACAAGCGTAAAGATAAAGCGTTGCAGAATTTTTTCCATTTCAAGATTCCATTCGCGTCGTTATTGGCATTATAGAAAAGATCCGTTTCCGAAAGTTTGGATGAGGTTTCAAAAAGGCCATTCGCTTCTTTTAAATCATCCAAAAGTTGAACGTAGATATCTTTTTGATGATCAAATTTTGGCTTCATAATTCCTTCTTCAATTTTTAAAGCTTCCGAGAAAGGAATGTCACCAAACGCGTCTGTAAGATTGGAATAAATCCACGCATTCAATACCAAAGAAATAGCCAAGTAGTTGTTATTTTGTTCTTTAATGGCGAATTTTTTCATATCCTGAATTTGTTTCAGCCACTTGTAGCACGTATTCCAATAGCCATTTCCGCTGGATTCGGTAAGGTAATATCGGCTATATGTGTTTCCTTCATTCGGAAAATCTAGAGATACCTGCATAAGATCGAATGTAAAATCATTCGCTCTGTTGTAGCCATACGATCCCATTTCATATTGAATTGGACTCAGCAAACTTCCAACAGATGGATTTAAAATTCGGCTGGTATCTGTGTTAATTTCTTCAAAATCTCGCCCGCAAGAGTTAAAGGTGAAAATGGCAGAAGTACATAGTATTGTAATGATGAATTTTTTCATTTTTGGAGTAGTTTTTTTAGTTTAGAATTTTACATTTAGCTGAAAGCCGATCGTTCTTGCAGTAGGTAGTTGCCCCATTTCTACACCTGGCGTAATCGTGGAATCATTAAGTGCGGCAACTTCGGGATCGAATAGTGGGAAATCGGTCCACATCCAAAGGTTTTTTCCGAAAATGGCCACTGTAAGATTTTGTAGTCCTAAAGATTGAATGGTTTGTTTCGGGAACGAATATGCAATTCTGGCATCGCGAAGTTTTATAAAATTCGTACTGAACGTATTGGTTTCTACATTTGCTCGTCGGTAATAATCAGCGTAATAAGAGGTTACAGTTACTTGTTTTGTGTTAGGGCTGTACGTTCCGTCTGCATTGCGTACAACGCCAACGCCCACTAACATTCCGTTGCCATTATCGCGCCCCCACAACGTATTTTTAAGTTTCCCTTGTTCCGACATTTTGTGATGCGATTGAGAGTATGCGAAACCTCCATATTGTCCGTCAAAGGATAGACTTACCGTGAAATTTCCAATTTTGAAATCGTTTTGTAATCCTGCTCTCCATTTAGGAAAAGCATTACCCACTTTTTCCACCGTTGAAGGCCGTTCTGGTAATCCGTTGCTTCCGTACACCACGTCTCCATTTTCATTGCGCACTAATTTATATCCATAGAAATCTCCTAATGATCCGCCTACAACTGCGTTATAGTATACCACGCCGCCAACACTTGCCATTGTAAAAGGTTCTCCATTGAATTCATCTGGTAAACTCATTATTCGATTTTCGTTGTATGACCAGTTTGCACCAATTTTCCAGGTGAAGGCTTTCGATTTTAAAGGAGTGACATCCAATGTGATTTCAGCGCCGCGGTTTCTAATTTTTCCACCGTTAATAATGCGAGAAGAATAGCCACTTTCATATAATGACGGAATGGAAAGAATTTGATTTTCACTGTAATTTTGGTATACCGTGAAATTGAAATTCATTCTATTTTTAAAAAAGCCGAAATCCATTCCTGCTTCAATATTGGTATTGATTTCTGGTTTTAAGTCGGGATTAGAATATTTGCTTGGCGAAAGCACACTACCAGAAATTTCGCTAACCGAATAGTAATTGTCGAGCATATATGGGGAACCATCAATTCCCACTTCAGCCCAAGAACCACGAAGCTTCCAATAACTTAAAATGGGCGATTGTATTTCGAAAATATCAGAAAGAACGAAACTTGTACTCACAGAAGGATAGAAAAAAGATCGATTTGATTTTGGCAGGGTAGAACTCCAATCGTTTCTTCCTGTTACATCGACAAAAATTTTATTATCGTAGCTGAAGGTTGCCAAACCATATAAACTGTTAACCTGTTTGTCCTTCGGAACAGGAATTCTTGTAATAAGCGATAAGGCATTCGTTAAACTGTAATCGCCGGCTGCTTTTAAACCAATAGCGCGGTAATCATTCATTGTGTATTCGCTGTAGCGAATGCTTCCTCCTGCGGAAACGTTCACTCCGAATTTTCCTGTTTCGCCTTTATAGGTTACTAAAAAATCGTTGTTATACTCTTGATTATTAATGTATTGTTCACGATAATAACCTTGTGCATAATTTGCGGAACTCCAAGGTCTTTTTGTAGTTCTTTCTTCATTTAACCATTCAATTCCCGAACGAAGCATCAACGAAAAATTTTTGTTGAATTGATAATCTGCCGTGATATTTCCTAGAATCATCCTTTTATCAACACCATTCAGCATATGGTATGCAATAAGGTACGGATTGTCGATATAAGAACTGAAGGGATGAATTTGATCTACATTTTCTTGTCCTGATTTCCAAATGGGTTTGTACCAATCTAAACTCACGTTTGGATTTTGAAAAATCATAAAATAGGAAATGGATTGGTTGTTGTAACCCGTTCCCGGCAAATTGTCGCTTTGCGTTCTATTAAAACTGAATTTACCTGAAACCTTCAGTTTACGGTTAAATTTGTGCGAAACAGAAGTTGAAAAATTAAATCGGTTGAAGCCGGTATTAGGCATCATCCATTCATTATCCAGATAGGTAAGTGATGTTCTGAAATTTGTACTTTCATTAGAAGCATCAATCGCGACATTGTTAGAATAAGTGGCGCCTGTTTTCCAAAATCCTTTTACATTATCTTCATAAGCCCTCCATAATTGTCGTGTTTTGCTTTGTCCTTCAACCGTTGGATCGTACTGAAAATAATACTGTCCGTCGAATTTTGGACCGAATGCACTCGATGTTCCCCCGGTGCTAACTCCGTCTTCGGACGCACCATAGGAATAGTAAAATTCTCCAGCTGAATTTTTCGCCAAGGTTCCTTGTCCGTATTCATATTGCCAATCTGGCCATTTAAGCACACTATCGAAACTCGAATACGAATTGAGCGTAACGCTTACTTTTCCTCTTTTGCTTTTACCAGATTTGGTGGTAATCATTAGAGCTCCATTTGCTGCTCTTGATCCGTATAGTGCTGCAGCAGAAGCGCCTTTTAAAACAGTAACCGACTCAATGTCATCGGGGTTTATGCTATTAAGCCCATTTCCTAAATCAACAGGAACGTCACCTCCAGAACCTGCGCCATAGGCTTCAGTTCCTGTTCCGGTAGTTGAATTTCCCAGCGGTACGCCATCAACAACAATGAGTGCATAATTATTGTCCATAATCATCGACTTCTCTCCACGAAGCGTAATTCTTGCGGTTCCTAATGGGCCTGCTCCTGTGTTCTGAATTTTCAAACCGGCAACTTTTCCTTCCATGGATTGTGCCCAGTTGTTGTTTTGGGTTTCTTCAAAGGTATCTGCGCCAACAGTTTCTGCAACATATCCTAAAGATTTATCTTGCCTTTTAATTCCAAGCGCGGTTACTACAACTTCATCTATTGCTTTGGTTTTTAGGGTATCTGTGTGTTTTTTCTGTGCGTGAATTTGGGAAATACTTACCCATCCCAAGAGCGTTAAAAATAAAATTTGTTGTGATTTCCGATGCATTATAAAATTTTTGTGCAAAGGTATTTTTGTAGGTAAAGCTTGTGTTTAAGAGGATTTTAATGTTTTTTTAATAAATTCTAACCTAACCTTTAACAGTGTTTTAACAACTTTTTTTTCGGTTTCGTTATCAGTAGTTTAGCGGTTGTAAACAAATTTTAATATGAAAAATTCATTTTAAAAACTTATTTTTTTAAACTCCAAACATTCTTATTTTTGCTTAAAATACGTTCCATGTCCGAGAATATTCAGAAGAAAATAGAAAAGCTCCGTGAAGAACTTCACCAGCACAATTACAATTACTACATTTTGGATGAACCTTCCATTTCGGATTTTGAATTCGATCAACAATTGAAAGAATTGCAAGAGTTGGAACGCCAACATCCCGAATTTGCAGATCCTAATTCGCCTACTTTACGTGTTGGTGGAGGAATTACAAAGAATTTTCCAACCGTTCAGCATCAATATCGAATGTACTCTTTGGATAATTCATACGACTTTAACGATTTAGAAGATTGGGAAAATAGAATTTTAAAAACCATCACTAACGAATCGGTGGAATTTGTGGCGGAGTTGAAATACGATGGCGCGTCCATTTCTATTCTGTACGAAAACGGAAAACTAATGCAGGCGGTAACTCGAGGAGATGGATTTCAAGGCGATGAAATTACCAATAATGTACGTACAATTTCGGATGTTCCGTTAACGCTAAAGGGCGATTTTCCAGAACGTTTTTACATTCGTGGCGAAATTTATCTCACCCGAAAAAACTTTAATAAAATTAATCTGCTTCGAGAAGAAGAAGGGCTTGATCCCTTTATGAATCCTAGAAATACGGCTTCCGGAACGTTAAAAATGCAAGATTCTGCGGAAGTCAGAAAACGCGGACTTTCAGCGGTTTTATATCAATATATTTCAGATGAATTTCCAGCGGAAACGCATTGGGATGTGTTGGCGAAAGCGAAAAATTGGGGCTTTAAAGTATCTGAAGATCAAGCAAAACTGTGTACAACCTTAGATGAGGTGAAAGCGTTTATCAATTATTGGGATACGGAACGCCATCATCTTCCTTTTGAAATTGATGGTATCGTTCTGAAAGTGAATTCTTTACAGCAGCAACGTCAGTTAGGATATACTGCGAAATCTCCTCGATGGGCGATGGCATATAAATTTAAAGCAGAAAAAGTAGCAACCGAATTATTGAGTGTTACCTATCAAGTAGGAAGAACGGGCGCCATAACGCCAGTCGCGAATTTGAAACCTGTTTTGTTGGCAGGCACTATTGTGAAAAGAGCTTCACTTCATAATGAAGATATCATTAAAAAACTGGATTTGCATGAACATGATCTGGTTTACGTGGAAAAAGGTGGAGAAATTATTCCGAAAATTGTTGGCGTAAACGTGGAAGAACGAACGCTTCTTCAATCTCCGATTGAGTACATTAAAAATTGTCCAGAATGCGGAACGGAACTGGTTAAAATTGAAGATCAAGCGATTCACTTTTGTCCTAACGAACTGCATTGTCCGCCACAAGTCGTGGGTAGAATGATTCATTACGTTTCTCGAAAAGCGTTAAATATTGAAAATCTCGGTAGCGAAACAATCGAGCAATTGTATCGGGAAAAACTTATTGAAAATCCTGCAGATTTCTATGCGCTAACCAAAGAACAATTATTGCCTTTAGAAAGAATGGCAGAAAAATCTGCACAGAATATCATTTCAAGTATTGAAAAATCCAAGTCCATTCCTTACGAAAAAGTGTTGTATGGAATTGGAATTAAGCATGTTGGCGAAACCGTTGCTAAAAAATTGGTCAAAAACTTTTCAACGATTGAAGAATTGCAAAATGCAACGGTTGAAGAATTGTGTCAGGTGGAAGATATTGGAACTAAAATCGCGGAAAGTATTGTAGCATATTTTAAAAATACAGAAAATTTGCTGATGATTGAACGATTGAAATCGTATGGCGTCCAGCTGGTAAAAGGGGAATCCACAAAAGATGTGGTAAGCGATGCTTTAGTGGGTAAAACCTTTCTCTTCACTGGGAAATTATCTCTTTTTACCCGGGAACAAGCAGAAGAAATGGTAGAAAAGCATGGCGGAAAAAACATTTCGGCAGTCTCTAAAAATTTAAATTATTTGGTTGTGGGCGAAAAAGCGGGAAGCAAATTAAAGAAAGCACAAGCCATTGGAACCATCACCATTTTGGATGAACAAGAATTCTTAGATTTAATTGAAAACTAATCTTAAAATTGTAAAGTAAACGAAAAAACCTGCGGAATTTCTGCAGGTTTTCTCAATTCAACTCAACGATTGAAGTTGGATTATTTATTAATCTTTATTGTAAACTTTTACAGCAAGTTCATATAAATCACCTTGCATCAAGAATTTAATTCTTTCTCGGGTTGTTACGGTGTTGAGTTTGCCGTTATCGATGATAATAATGCGATCACTTGGCGCAATATTTTGATCGGAAAGCCAATCTTCTGGCGCAATATCATTATCCAATTTTTTCTGTAAACTCTGAACTTCTTCCGCCCATTCCTGAAAACCTTCACTATCCGAATATAAAATTTCGTAATCTTCATGTTCCGGAAGATGAACTGCAAAGACACGTTTTGTTTCCATTAATTTTTCATCATCATCAGGCATTGGATTGTCGGATCCATCGGTAAACCCCACTTCAATAAGTTCACCATTATGTTCTTTGGCGTACGCAACAGCGTCGTCGTAAGTGGCAAAATTCGTTACAACGGTGTAGTCATCATACCCATAAAGTTGCAATCTATCATTCTGATTTTCCATAAATCTAGTGTTTATTTTTGGTAAAGATAATTCTGCAATATTATTTTCCCATTATAAGATTTTTTAAATATGATATAGGATTTTATTTTGCGGGTGAATATAAAAGTGGTTTGAAATCATTATTGTAATCCTCTTCATTTGCAACAGTATTGCAAATCTAAAATGCGTACTTTTGCGGTGTGAAAATTTTTGCTCTCCTATTATCGCTGTTTTTTGCAGTCCTCATTACAGTTCCGTGTAATGATGCAAATTCCGATTTTGGAAATGAGCTTAAATTTGAACAAAAGCACAATCAAGATGGTCAACATAATGATATTTGCTCAGTTTTTTGCACATGTCACTGTTGTGGTACAGTACTCAATGTGGTGCATTTCAAAATTCCTATTCCCGAAAAAAGGGGAGTTATTCATATTGCTGAAATTCCAGATTTTCAGAATCTTTCACTTTTAAATATTCCTTTCGGAATCTGGCAACCGCCTAAAATAGCTTAATTATTGTTAAAACTGCATTTACTACAATGCAGACATTTCGTTGTTGTTTGTCCTCAAGTTTTTGCTGACAAATAGCGCTATTGTTTACTGTAATTAAACTTACTTTTAATGCTTAATAAAATCATATCGTTCAGTATCCGGAACAAAATCGTCATAGGTATTATGACGCTGATACTGATTATTTGGGGCGTTTGGAGTGCCACAAAACTCCCCGTTGATGCCGTTCCCGACATCACGAATAATCAAGTTCAAATCATCACGGTTTGTCCAACTTTAGCGGGTCAGGAAGTCGAACAACTGGTAACATTTCCTATAGAGCAGAGCATTGCCAATGTTCCAGATCTTTTGGAAACGCGCAGTATTTCCCGCTTTGGTCTTTCCGTCATAACCGTTGTTTTTAAAGAAGATGTCGATATTTACTTCGCACGTCAGCTCATTAGCGAGCAACTGAAACAAGCACAGGAAAACATTCCTCAAGGAATTGGGACTCCCGAAATGGCGCCTGTAAGTACCGGCTTGGGCGAAGTTTATCAATATATTCTGCATCCTAAAAAAGGAAGTGAAAAAAAATATTCTTCCAAAGATTTGCGAACCATGCAGGATTGGATTGTTCGTCGCCAATTGAATGGAACACCCGGAGTTGCAGAAATTAATTCCTTCGGAGGTGAATTAAAACAATACGAAGTTGCCATTGATCCCGATCGTTTGAAAGCAATGGGAATCAGTATTTCCGATATTTTCAATGCGTTGGAAGGCAACAATCAGAATACGGGAGGAGCGTACATCGACAAAAAGCCCAATGCCTATTTTATTCGTGGAATTGGTTTGGTAAAATCACTCGAAGATGTCAAAAATATTTCCGTGAAAGATGAAACGGGAAGTGTTCCGATTTTCATTAAAGATGTTGCAGGTGTCCGTTTTGGCCATGCCACACGATACGGAGCCATGACGTATAATGGCGAAGTGGATGCTGTTGGTGGAGTTGTAATGATGCTAAAAGACGAAAACGCCAGTGAAGTAGTACAGCGAATTAAAGATAAAATTCCGACCATTCAAAAGTCGCTTCCTGCTGATGTGGTCATCGAGCCATATTTGGATCGCACAGACCTCGTAGATCGAGCTATAAAAACCGTTGAAAAAAATCTGGTAGAAGGCGCACTGATCGTCATTTTTGTGTTGGTTTTATTTCTTGGGAATCTTCGTGCCGGCTTAATTGTGGCTTCCGCAATTCCTTTGTCCATGCTGTTTGCGTTGGGAATGATGAATGTTTTCGGTGTCAGTGCAAACCTAATGAGTTTGGGGGCCATTGATTTTGGTTTAATTGTCGATGGCGCGGTTATTATTGTTGAAGCTACGCTGCATCTGCTTGCCACGAAAAAATATAAAAAACTGCTTTCGCAATCCGAAATGGATGCTGCTGTGGAAGAATCTGCAGAAAAAATGATGAATTCCGCTGCTTTCGGACAGATCATTATTCTCATCGTGTATATTCCAATTCTTACGTTAACTGGCGTTGAAGGGAAAATGTTTACGCCGATGGCAAAAACGGTTTCGTTTGCCATTATCGGTGCGTTGATTTTGTCGTTAACGTATATTCCAATGATGAGTGCTTTGTTTTTATCGAAGAAGAATGAAAAAACCAAAGTTACTTTTTCCGATAAAATGATGAATACACTTCAAGGTTGGTATCAACCAGTTTTGAAAAAAGCCATTCAAATAAAATACATGATTGTCGCAGCATCCGTAGCATTGTTGGTTGTTTCTGGCGTTATTTTTAGCCGAATGGGAGGCGAGTTTATTCCGCAGTTGCAGGAAGGCGATTTTGCATTCCACTGTATTTTGCCACAGGGAAGTTCGCTTTCGCAGAGCTTGGAAACTTCAATGCAAGCCTCCAGAATTATTAAAAGTTTTGATGAAGTAAAAATGGTGGTCGGCAAAACCGGAGCCGCAGAAGTTCCAACCGATCCCATGCCTCCTGAAGCTACCGATATGATGATCATCCTCAAACCCAAATCCGATTGGAAATCTGGAAGAACGTATGATGAATTGGGCGATGCGATTATGGAAAAATTAGAAGCCATTCCAGGAGTTTTCTTTGAAAAAAATCAACCGATCCAAATGCGTTTCAACGAGTTGATGACAGGCGTTCGCCAGGATGTTGCAGTTAAAATTTTTGGAGAAAATTTAGATTCACTTTCTGTATATGCGCAAAAAACAGCAAAAGCAATTCAAAGCGTTGATGGGGCAACAACCCCACAAATTGAGCAGGTGAGCGGACTTCCGCAGATTAATGTGGAATACAATCGTACTCGACTTGCCAATTATGGATTAAGTGTTGAGGAAGTAAACGATGCTTTAAGTACCGCTTTTGCCGGGAAAATTGCAGGTCAGGTTTTTGAAAATGAAAGACGTTTTGATCTGGTGGTTCGATTGGATAGTTTGCACCGTTCAAGCATTGATAATGTCAGCAATTTGATGATTTCCACCAAAAATGGAAACCAAATTCCGATTTCGCAAGTAGCGAATGTTTCCTATGAACTTGGGCCGGCGCAGATCAGTCGTGAAGAAGGAAAACGAAGAATCGTTGTTGGATTCAACGTAAAAGACCGCGATGTAGAAAGTGTGGTAAATGATATTCAAGCGAAATTAGACAAAGAAATCAAATTGCCTTCAGGCTATTACTTTACGTATGGCGGTCAGTTTGAAAATCTGCAAGCCGCAAGCAAACGTTTGATGATTGCCGTTCCGGTTTCTCTTGCGCTCATTTTTATGATGCTGTATTTCGCGTTCCGTTCTTTTAAAGAAGCTGCTTTAATTTTCACCGCAATTCCGATGAGTGCCATTGGTGGAATTTTCGCGCTTCTGCTTCGCGGAATGCCGTTTAGTATTTCTGCAGGAATTGGATTTATTGCGCTTTTTGGAGTTGCCGTTCTCAACGGAATTGTCCTCATCGGAACCTTCAACCAGCTGGAAAAAGAAGGAGAAAAGGATTTAATCAAACGGGTTTTAGAAGGAACAAAATCACGACTTCGACCGGTTTTAATGACGGCAACTGTAGCTTCATTAGGATTTTTGCCGATGGCGATTTCAACGGGAGCAGGCGCAGAAGTTCAGAAACCTTTAGCCACCGTGGTGATTGGTGGATTGATTA
>JAFAGO010000042.1 GCA_023422635.1 Bacteroidota bacterium | reverse complement strand
TAAATTAAATGGCTTCGCATGAGAATTTCCAGCTTACTCAGGGTAACATTGATTCCCGTCTGTATCAATTCGATGTACAGGGAGTTTATATTAAGCTCGGTCCAGTCAGTATTTTCGGTTTTTATCTCGAAATCTAACGCAATTTCATTGTATCGGATTTGGTACTTCCCGTTAATGTATTTGATAATTCGATCGAAAACGGTTGTTGTAGTTCCGGAGGACTGATAGAGATCCTGAAAAGTATTTTCTTCTTTTATTTCTTCCATCGTTTCAGTATCTCATTCTCGAAGTCATCATAACTATTGTCCTCAGTTTCGTCAAGAACATCGCCAAGAAGATAGGTTTCTAAATCTTCCTTTTTAAAGTAGATTTTCTTCTGACCTTTTTTCTTGTATGCTTTTAATTTTCCGTGATGTTTGAGCTGATACAGATAGTCGGGGTCGAGATTTAAAAATAATGCCGCTTCTTCTTTGGAATAAATGGTTTTTGCTCCGAGAGCCAGCATTTGTAGAGCTTTAGACGTAAACTCCTTTTGTGAACTGGTTAAAGTAGCAATTTGATGTTCTAATGCTACCAATCTTTCTTTGTCGTTCATAATTCTGATTTTTTTTATGAAGCCAAGATATTGGTAGTTGGAGAGAGAAACTAAAAGCGATAAAGTAAAAATCTTGTAAAATAAGATATAATGTAACTTCTCCCTTTTTAACAAGGAGTTATGTTTATTCTGATTTAGTGAAAAAAGAAATAAAGCGATAAATTGTCGCTTTTAAACAATTGAAAAGCAGCAGAATAACAATATTAAACATTAAGTATTGAACCGCCCGCTTCTCCAAAAAAGTGTCTGGACAGATACCTAGATAGGTTTTTGGAGTCAATTGGACTTTCGGGAAACGTTCCATTTCGGTCTTTTGCGATTGCAATTTCATTAATTATCTTAACGACATCGGCTTGTGTTAAAGACTTCTTTTCCTTGCACAGCTCCATCAGATTGGTGTATTTTGAGAAGAAGTCCAGAATTGGTTTTACACTTACTCCGTTACTAGCAAGTTTTTCAAATATGATTTTCTCTGTTTTTTTCTTACGTAGCAAAAAGTCTAAAAGTGCATTTTCGGATTTATGACTAATGAAAAATTCTGCCATAACATCTTCGATAAAAATATTTGCAGTATTCCTTATTTCAAAAGGAAAATCCGAATACTGAAGCAATCTGTTGTTTTCTCTTGCAAATTCATTCGTTTCAATGGCAATAGAGGTATGCTTTCTTATTTCCTCAGCAATAAACTCCTTATTAATTGAAATCTCTTTTTTGATTTCTGTGGAATGAATATCAATGGTTTTATCAATCGACGGTTTCTCGTTGAATATGAAATGTTCATCATACTTGTTTTTCTGAAATTCTTTAAAAGCCAAAAGAGGCTTAAAGGGATGATCCATTTTTTTTTCTAAAAGGAAGAAACAAACAAAATGTAAAACGAAATAAGATATGATTTCAAAGAAGTTTATTTTCTGCAGCAGAATACTGGCAAGAATCTTAAATCCCCAAAATATGGAAAGAATAATGGAACTAACAGTAAAAAAGAGGACTAACAAAAAACGGTCATTATTCCAACTGTTATACCAGCTCCTTTTTTCAGTGGAATAATAATTAATGGCAAAAGGGCCAAATGCAAACCAAACTCTTCCAGATAAATATAATGGAATTATGATTGAGAAGAGTAAAATGGTTACAAAAATGATGTTATAGAAATTCTCGGTCATATCCTTTTATCAAAAAAACATATGCTAATATAACAATAAATAAAGATACTGATGTTCGTGAAATGTTCGTGAAACAAAAATAAAAAACCACCTACATTTCTGTAAGTGGTTGATTCTGTGGGCTCCTCCTGCTGGGCTCGAACCAGCGACCCTCTGATTAACAGTCAGATGCTCTAACCAACTGAGCTAAGGAGGAATGTGCTTTTCCTGTTAAGCGTGTGCAAATATAGCACCTTTTTTTATTCTTGCAAAATATTTTTGAAAAATTATTTAGAAAAAATTAATTTAAAAATATCGTTCCCAAAAATGAGGATCATTAAACCTAACAAAAAGATTACGCCAATCATCTGCGCATTTTCCAGAACTTTCTGAGGCACAGGCTTTCCTGTAATAATTTCCCAAAGTGTAAAGACAACATGTCCACCATCGAGGCCAGGAATTGGAATTAAATTTAAAAACGCCAACCAAACTGAAAACATTGCTGTAAAACTCCAAAATGCCGGCCAATTGATGGTTGGGTTGCCGTCAGCAGTTTTATCGACAGGCATTGCATTTACAATTGCAATTGGCCCGCCAACGCTTTTATACCCCTGAATTTTAGAGTTGAACATAATTTTAAATTGTTTCACCTGCATTGTTAGTGCATCAATCGTTCTTGTAAAACCTCTTGGAATGGATTCTAATAGTGAATAATTTTGATTGGTACCGAACTCTTTAAACGCTTTGCTCGACATTCTCAAACCCATCATTCCTTCGTTATTTACGGGAACACTAAAGGTTTCATTTTTACCATTTCTGTTTACTTCTACTGAAACATTTTGATTTTTGATATTCTTCAGGACTTCATTACTTTGCCCGAAATACGATGCCTGTTTTCCATTTACAGCAATAATGCGATCTCCAACAGCCAATCCAGCATTTTTTGCGGAAACACCTACGGAATCAATCACCGCAGGAATTCTTGGAATTAGGTACATTTTTGCCTCTCTTTGACGAATTACCTCTGCAACTCCATCTTCATTTACAGAAAAGGTAACTTCTTTACCATCGCGCAGAACGGTTACGTCATTGCTAAAAAGCGTATTGATAACAGTATTTTCTAATCGTTGCGCAGGTTTCCCGTCGATACTGATAATTTTATCTCCTTCTTTAAATCCCATTTTCTTTCCTGCTTCAGTAACAGAAATACCATCTTTAAACTTGCTTAAATCGGTGTATGTTTCACCATTAAAAAAACTTAAACAA
This sequence comes from Bacteroidota bacterium, assembly GCA_023422635.1. Taxonomy (GTDB): domain Bacteria; phylum Bacteroidota; class Bacteroidia; order Flavobacteriales; family Weeksellaceae; genus JAFAGO01. The sequence continues at coordinate 202,712 of JAFAGO010000042.1, read as the reverse complement.
GAATAGATGAGCCAAGCGAGGAAAAAATTTACTGTTACCCCACCCATCATAATAATTAGGCGTTGCCAAGCAGGTTTAGAACGAAATTCCCAATTTTGTGCTGGCCTTTTCATTTGTTCAAGATCCATGCTTTCATCCACCATTCCGGCAATTTTCACATAACCGCCCATGGGTAGCCATCCGATACCATATTTGGTGCTTTCGGGATGTCTTCTCCAATCATCTTCTGGTAAAGTATTTAAATCAATTGGGACTTCTTTTTCTTTACCATCTTCGGTTATCACCTGAGTATCGGGTAAATTTTTTGATATGAATTTATATTGCCATTTACCATTGATTTTTTTCATTGAAAAAAGAGAGAACCACGGATCAAAAAATAGAAAGAATTTTTCTGCTCTTGTTTTGAACCATTTGGCAGGTAAAAAGTGACCAAGTTCGTGAAGGACTACAAGTATTGAGATGCTCAGTATAAACTGAAATATCTTGAGTAATAATTCCATTTAGGTTTTTTAAAATTTAAAGTTTTGCAAATGTAAGCATTATCAAAACTATGCCAAAGAAAAACAGACCTTCAGAAGAAGATCTGCTTGAGTATTATATTATGTGGAAAATCAATTAGAAATTGAAAGAAACACCTAAGCTTCCGTTGTTTCCAAATTCTCCATAAATACCTACATTGTTGTTAAAGAAGTAGCGAACGCCTAAATGTGCACCAATTCCGAAATCTTTCCCTAAAACTCCAAGGTTAACTCCTGGATAAATATCCCATTTTGAAGGCAAATTCAAAGGTTGTTGCAAGTGGAAACCAAGTCTTCCGAAAACAAAGAAGTTGTTATCTTTATTATCATCTCTATAGCCATCGAAGTACACATTTGCTCCCACACCTAATGACACAATATTTCCCAATCCATAATCGTAGCTTCCGGTAATTCCTGTTCCGTAACCCCATCCGTTAACCCCAACTTGAACTTTTTGATCTCCTTTTCCGTTCCATGCTTGAGCGGAAACACCAATGCTTAAACAAAATAGTAAGCAAACAGTAAGTACATTTTTCATAATCTATTTTTTTAAATGTTTTTACAAATTAATGGAAACTCCTAAACTTCCGTTATTCCCTATTTCCACAAAAGCACCCAATTTATCGGTGAAGAAATAACGAGCACCAATATGGGCACCTAATCCAAACGTATTGCGAATAACGCCGACATCAAGACCTGGGTAAACATCCCAACGATCGTCCAAACCTAAAGCATCTTGCAAATGGACATTTAGTCTACCGAAAATAAAGAAATTATTATTTTTGTCATCATCTTTATAATTGCTGAAGTAAATATTGGCACCTCCACCAACCGAAAGCATATTGCTAATTCCATAATCATATGTTCCGGTAATTCCCGCTCCATTTCCCCAAGCACTTAAACCAAACTGAACCTTTTGGTCGCCGTTGCCTTCCCACGCTTGTGCAAAACTTAAATTACTCATAACCAATGCAACACCTGCAATTAAAATCTTTTTCATAAATTTATTTATAATTTCAAATTTGAATCAAAAATAAGATAATTACTACAATAACGTTCTTTATCTTAAATTAATATAAAAAATTGTAATAATTCTAAAAATTAAAAATGACGGCAAACTTCCAAATCACGGGCTTAAATCAAGATATTGAATGGAAAAACCAGAAAGCAAATTTCGATTGGATAGAACAAAAAGCAATCGATTTGAAAACCGATTTACTTTTACTTCCAGAAATGTTTTCTACCGGATTTTGCATGGATGCAGAAGAAATTGCTGATGATGAAGAAAAAACGTTAGCTTGGATGAAAAATTTGGCCGCAAAACACCAATTTGCAGTGGCAGGAAGTGTTTCTGTAAAAGTTGCTCACCTTTTTTACAATCGTTTCTATTTTGTGAAGCCGGATGGAAATTTTGAATTTTACGATAAACGCCACTTATTTTCATATTCAGGAGAAGACCGAATTTATCATCCAGGAAAATTTCGAAAAGTAGTAGAATACAAAGGAATACGATTTCTTTTGCAAGTATGTTACGATTTGCGATTTCCAGTTTTTAGTAGAAATAATGATGATTACGACGTTGCCCTTTATGTCGCAAATTGGCCAAAAAGCCGAGTGGAAGCTTGGAAACATTTGCTAAAAGCCAGAGCAATTGAAAATCAAGCCTACATTTTTGGATTAAATCGTTTGGGAATTGATGGAAACAACTTGGAATACGAAGAAAGCTCCAGATGTTTTTTTGCCGATGGATCGGAAATTTCAGCACACGAAGAACAGCTGGTGTATGCAGATATCGATATTTCTCAATTACAACAGTTTCGAAGTAAATTTCCTTTTTTGAAAGACCGCGACGGATTCGAGATCAACTTTTAAATTCTTCTTACATTAATGCTATAGAACCCATTATTAATGGATAAAAAAAGAAGCATCGTTTTCGAAAATGCTTCTTTTTCTATTTAAGAATATTGTTTCAACAAGTCGGTTAGCGTATTTACATCGTGCACGCCACTTTGTTTCCAAAGGAGTTTTCCTTCTTTAAAAATAGCAAGCGTAGGCACGCCTCTTACGCTGTTTTCTGCAGCTATTTGTGGAAACTGATCGATATCGATTTTTACAATTCTGGCTGCTTCGCCAATATTTTCCTTTACGGTATGCAAAACAGAAGATTGAACTTTGCAAGGTTGACACCAAGTGGCGAAGAAATCTATCAACACTGGTCTTTCGGATTGTATTAGTTCTTGAAATTTTTGTGACATTTTTATATAGATTTGTTTGAATTATTTTTAACATCAGAAGGTTCAAAATTTACGCCACAATTCCCCGATGCACATCCCAATTTAAAAATGGACATCAAAATAAAATACAGCCCACAAATAGCCATCCACCAAACATCATCTATAAAAGCAATTGCTACAAAAAGAATTCCTGCAAGAAAATAAAGCAACCTTTTTACTGAAAATTTTAAAATCAATGTTACTAATCTATTCATTACTCTTGGATTGAGGACTTTTCTTGATCACTGAAAACAATAAATAACCCATAAACATTCCGTATAATGTTGAATAAAGCGGATTGGAAGTAATAGCACAACTTCCTGAATTACAACCTACAATTCTGTAATACAGAAATCCTACAATCCCGCCGATAAGAATTCCCAAAAGTGAATGTTTATATTTCTCGAAAAAAGCCATCACACTAACCATACTTGAGTACACTATCGTTTAAAGATTATTTAAAAGATTTTGTCTGACATACGAAGTCGGTTACGGGCACCTTTTCTGTTTTCTTAATTCCATTAAATCCACCTTCAATCTCGGTGAAATTCCGTATTCCTCTGGAATTCAAAATACTACTTGCAATCATACTTCGATATCCACCCGCACAATGAATGAAGAAATGTTTTTCATTATTCATCTCACCAACCCATTCGTTGATATAATCTAAAGGTCGATTGTAAGCATCGGCAATATGTTCGGCATTATACTCGGTGGGTTTTCGAACATCAATAACAAGTGAATCTTCGCGATATTGTTTCGCAAACTCTTCTGGAGTAATTCTATTGATGGAATCCACTTCTTTTCCTGAATTCTTCCAAGATTCAAATCCACCTTGTAAAAACCCTACTACATGATCGAATCCAACTCTTGCAAGTCGAGTTACCGTTTCTTCTTCCTTCCCTAAATCGGTTACCAACAAAATGGGTTGCTTAACATCGATAATTAAAGCACCCACCCAAGGTGCAAAATCACCTCCCAAACCAATATTTATCGAGTTGGGTACAAATCCTTTATGAAATTCTGCAGCACTTCTCGTATCCAGAATTAATGCACCACTTTCCTCTGCAACAGCTTCAAAATCTTGAGCATTGATTGGGGTTAATGCTTTTTCCTTTACCTCATCAAAGCTTTCGTAGCCTCCTTTATTCATGGCCACATTCATTCCAAAATATTGTGGTGGCGGCGCAAGTCCATCCAAAACTGCGTGCACAAAAGATTCTTTTGTGGGTTGATTTAAAGCATAATTGGTTTTCTTTTGATTTCCCAAAGTATCTACCGTTTCTTTCTGCATATTTTTTCCACAAGCTGAGCCTGCACCATGAGCGGGATAAACAACAATTTCATCGTTCAGTGGGAGAATTTTTTCATAGATACTATCATACAAAAGTCCGGCAAGTTCTTCTTGTGTCATATTCGCCGCTTTTTGCGCGAGATCTGGCCGCCCCACATCCCCAAGAAACAAAGTATCTCCAGAAAACATAGCGGTTTCTCTGCCTTCTTCATCAATCACCAAAAAGGTTGAACTTTCCATGGTGTGACCAGGCGTATGAAGAACTTTTATTTTGATTTTACCAATTTCAAACACTTGTCCATCCTCTGCAATTATCGCTTCAAAAGAGGGTTTTGCAGTTGGTCCGTACACGATTGGCGCACCCGTTTTCTGACTCAAATCTAGGTGACCGGAAACAAAATCCGCATGAAAATGTGTTTCGAAAATGTATTTCAATTTTACATTGTCTTTTTTCAAGCGATCTAAATACGGTTGAACCTCTCTTAAAGGATCAACAATTGCAGCTTCGCCATCAGAAATAATGTAATATGCACCTTGCGCTAAGCATCCGGTATAAATTTGTTCTATTTTCATTGTCTTAATAATGATCGGGGACAAAGTTCACCTTTTAATTTAATATAAGTTGTAACAAAAGTAACAAAATCGATAGTAAACATCTATAATGACACTAGCCAAGCGCCAGTTCTTTGATAATAATAAAAATTCCCATTACCAAAATAATCCATCCAAAAAGAGGCTTTAACTTACTCCCTTCAATTTTTTTCCCAACGTACACGCCAATAAATACGCCAATAACAGAAAACAACGTAAATTTCAATAAAAACCACCAATCCGTTTCCACTTTATCTAAAGAAGAAAGAAACCCTATCAGCGAATTAACAGCAATAACAAAAAGAGATGTTCCAACCGCTTCTTTTATCGGCATACGCACCAACATTACCAATGCCGGAACAATTAAAAATCCGCCACCAGCGCCCACCAATCCCGTAATAATCCCAACTAATAAACCTTGAGAAACAAGGAGTGTGTAATTATTTTCTTCGTTTGCTCGAAAACGTTCTCGCCTCTTCTTTTTAATCATGTTCCATGCAGAAATCAACATCAAAATTGAAAAAAGCAAGAGTAAAAAAGAATCCTTTGTAAGCGTAATTCCCCATCGATTGATAATGAAATGTGGTAAATTAGGCAGCACAAGTCTCCTTGAAAACAAAACACCCAAAACAGATGGAACCCCAAACAACAGCGCTGTTCGGTAATTAATTTTCTTTTGTTTTAAAAAATCAATTGTACCAAAAAGACTGGTAATTCCCACTACAAATAAAGAAAGTGAAGTTGCAGTTACCGCATCAAAACCAAATAAATAAACAAAAACAGGAACACCCAAAATACTTCCACCGCCGCCAATAAGCCCCATAAGGAACCCAATAAAAATCGCAAAAAAGTAACCTAAAAATTCCACTCCGTTAAGTATTGATCATTACAACAAAAATAGTTAGAAAGCATAAGTTGCTCTGTAACATTAATTACAAAAGGTTCAAGCAACCACAAAAACGTTTCATAAAACAAAATATTTCCCTTCGAATACAACGTTCATCGCTACTTTGGCTAAAGATAGATATTCGAAATCGATTACCGACCATATTTTTCTAAAGCGTGGTTTTCTTTCACTTTTAACAAAAAATATTACCTTTATCAGTCGTATTAAAAAGAAGAAATTCCAAATGGCAGATAAAGAACAATTTATTGAGGAGCTAAATAATCGCTACAGCCCTGCAGGCGAGCACATTATACTTGGAAAAGGAATGTTTAACGGCGAGGTAATTCCCGAAGTTAACGTATCCTTACCTTTAAAAACGATTAACCGCCACGGATTAATTGCAGGAGCCACGGGCACAGGAAAAACCAAAACCATACAAGTTTTTGTGGAACAGCTTTCGCACGCAGGTGTCCCAAGTTTAGTATTAGATATTAAGGGAGATTTCTCCGGTATTGCGGAACCAGGTTCTAAAAATGCAATTATTACCGAACGCTATTCGAAAACAGGCCTACCTTACGAACCGCAAAGTTTTCCAGTAGAATTAATGACTATTTCTGGAGAAGAAGGCGTAAAACTTCGGGCGACGGTTACAGAATTTGGTCCTGTGCTTTTAAGTAAAATTCTTGATCTCAACGATACGCAGTCTAGCATTATTTCTATCGTTTTTAAATATGCTGATGATAAAGGACTTCCGTTAATCGATTTAGATGATTTAAAAAAAGTACTGCAATATCTTACCGACAATCCACAAGGGAAAGCAGAACTAGCCGCAGATTATGGTTCTATTTCTCCTGCATCGTTAGGTGCAATTCTTCGCTCGATTGTAGCATTAGAACAACAAGGTGCCACCGCATTTTTTGGAGAACCCAGTTTCGAAGTTGAAGATTTGCTTCAAACCCGAGATGGAAAAGGAGTTGTCAATATTCTACGCGTAGGGAATATCCAAAGCAAACCTCAGCTATTTTCCACTTTTATGCTTTCATTGTTCGCAGAAATTTACATGACGTTTCCAGAAGAAGGTGATACCGGAAAACCAAAATTGGTATTGTTTATCGACGAAGCGCATCTTATTTTTAATGAAGCTTCAAAAGCGTTGCTTTCTCAAATTGAAACCATGGTGAAACTCATCCGTTCCAAAGGTGTGGGAATTTATTTCATCACTCAAATTCCAGGCGATGTTCCAGAAAATGTACTTTCTCAATTAGGGCTTAAAATTCAGCATGCCCTTCGTGGTTTTACTGCAAAAGATCGTAAAGAAATCACAAAAGCAGTAGAAAATTATCCCGTTACCGAATTTTACGATGCCGCTAACCTTATTCAAAATTTAGGAATTGGCGAAGCGTTTATCACAGCTCTCGATGAAAAAGGAATTCCAACTCCTTTGGTTCAAACGTATTTAATTTCTCCAGAATCCAGAATGGATGTTCTTTCAGAAGCGGAAGTACAACAACTAACCCAATCTTCTAAATTAGTTGCCAAATACGAAACATCCGTAAATAAAGAATCTGCCTACGAAATTTTAAGCGCGAGAATGCAGCAAGCTGTGGAAGAAGCGCCTAAACAACAAAGAAAAACTAAACCCGTAAAAGAAGAACCTGGAATGTTTGAACAAGTAATGAAAAGCAGCGCAGGCCGAACTTTTACCAATACCATAATGCGAGAAGGCGCAAAAGCAATCCTTGGAATGCTTGGATTAAAATCCACAAGAAGACGATAAACATTCCAGAAAAGAAAAAGAAATGTATTCTATTATAGATATTGAAAGCAATGGCGCGCCCTATCGAAAAGAGCGCATTATTGATATTGCCATTTTTAAATATGATGGTCACGAAATTGTTGATCAGTTTATTTCCTTGGTTAATCCCGAGGCCGACATTACAGCGTTCGTTCAAAAATTAACGGGAATTACGACCAAGATGGTAAAAACAGCTCCCAAATTCCATGAACTGGCAAAACGCGTAATCGAAATCACACAAGGAACTACTTTAGTTGGGCATAATATCGATTTCGATTATCGAATGTTGCGTCAATCTTTCCATGAATTGGGATATGATTTTAAAATCAACACCTTAGATACCATTCCGCTTGCAAAAAAGCTTATTCCTAATGCAGAAAGCTACTCATTAGGAAAATTGGTAAAATCCATTGGCATTCCACTAGTCGATCAACATCGCGCTGGAGGCGACGCACGTGCAACTTTGGAACTTTTAAAAGTATTAATTGCAAAAGATTCCGACAGCGAAATTATTCAAAAACAATTTGAAGAAACCAACGCCAAAACCTACATTAATAAAATAAAAACGCTCACTCAAGATTTACCAAATGAACGCGGGATTATTTATTTTCAAAATGAAGAAGGTAAAATCTTAATGAGTGATGATGTAGACGACATTAATAAATTCGCCAAGAAAGTTTTCAATTCGAAAGCAAAAAAATTGGAACTCATTCAACAAAATACCGAAAAGATCAGTTACGAAATCGTAGGGAATGATTTGGTAGCCAAAATGATTTTACGATCAAAAGGATTCAAAAAAACAACGCGTTTGCCTTTCGGGCTTTACTTCCGCAATGGGAATTTCAATGTAGAAAAAAACACGTTGAATAAGAATGTAGAACCTATTTTAAAATTTAAATCTTTTACACAAGGTTTAAAAGCGCTTCAATATCTCAAAACGCAACCACAATGGAAAGATGAAAACCTTCTTCAGCAAGCGGTCAGTTTGAAAAAACGAAATGAAATTTGGACGGTTCCCGGAAGAACGTTGGGCGAAAAAACATTCATCATCATTAAAAATGGAAAACCTACTTCTTTTGGTTTCTACGAATTTTACAATCAAATACAATCAAAAGGGAAAATTGATAAATTAAAAATCGATTTGAAATACGCCGGAGAAGATTTGGAAAACGACATGATGCTCGCGCTTTTCAAAAATCAGGTAGAAATCAATCAACTCCCAAAATAGTTGGCGCAATTTTATTAATTTTGCACCCTCGTAAATGCTTAATCAGGAAAGCATTGATCTAAATATCAAGAAATATTATGACTAACAAAGATCTACTAAAAGTAGCCGAAAGATTCGGAACACCCGTGTATGTGTACGATGTAGCAAGCATCAAAGAGCAATATGAAAAACTTACCTCATCATTCTCCAAACAAACACGCTTCTTCTATGCTGCAAAAGCATTAACCAACATCAATATCCTGAAATATGTGAAGCAGTTGGGCGCATCTTTGGATTGTGTATCGATAAATGAAGTTAAATTGGGAATTAAAGCGGGATTTCCTTCAGAAAAAATTCTCTTCACGCCCAATTGTGTCGACTTTGCTGAAATTGAAGAAGCAATGCAACACAAAGTACACATCAATATTGATAATATTTCCATTTTAGAGCAATTCGGAACAAAATTCGGAGATTCGTATCCCGTTTTTGTACGAATCAATCCGCATATTTTTGCAGGTGGAAACTATAAAATTTCAACCGGACATATCGATTCAAAATTCGGGATTTCCATCCATCAACTTCGCCACATCGAACGCGTGGTAAAAACCACCAATGTGAATGTAGAAGGACTTCACATGCACACGGGCAGCGAAATTAAAGATCCGGATGTGTTTCTTCAAGGTTTGGAAATCATGTTTGAATTAGCAGAAAAATTCCCTAACCTAAAATATTTGGATATGGGAAGCGGTTTTAAAGTACCTTTTCAAGAAGGCGAAATGGAAACCGATGTACAATCTCTAGGTAAAAAAGTGGAACTCGCTGTTGCGGAATTTTCAAAAGCATCTGGAAAAAAATTCGAACTTTGGTTTGAACCAGGTAAATTTTTGGTAAGCAAAAGCGGAACATTATTGGTTAAAGCCAACGTGATTAAACAAACAACAGCAACCGTTTTTGTTGGCGTAAACTCAGGATTTAATCATCTTATCCGACCAATGTTTTATGATTCTTATCACATCATCGATAATATTTCTAACCCAAAAGGTGCAGAAAGAATTTACACGGTGGTTGGAAATATCTGCGAAACCGACACCTTTGCTTGGGACAGAAAAATCCATGAAGTGAGAGAAGGCGACGTTTTAGCCTTCCGAAACGCAGGTGCTTATGGTTTTGAAATGAGTTCGAACTTTAATTCCAGACTAAAACCAGCAGAAGTTTTGTTTGTGGATGGCAAAGCGCACCTTATTAGAAAGCGCGATGAATTCGAAGATTTACTAAAAAATCAAATTGAAGTTTTGTAACTTTGCTCCTTTATTTTAGTCATGAAAAGTATGTTTCTGTTCTTGGGATTATGCATCTCAGGACTTGGGTTGGCTCAAAGCATGGATATCGAAGATCGAGATGACTCTTTTATTCTTGAAAACAATAAAAACATTTTAAGTTTCAATATTAAAATGCCTTTTTATCAAATTAAATCGAAAGGTTGTACAGATTTTCAGGCGGCTTCTTTTGATGGTGGTGCACAAGCATACAAAGCTTTACTTTCCAAGTATATGTTTGAGTTTTTAAATTCAGATTATTACTCGTTAAATGGCGATTTTACCTTCACGTTAAACATTGATGAAAAAGGCAAAATTACGAAAGTTGAAGGCGCTCCTAAAGTAATGTTTAGCAAAGCGTTTTTTGAAGATATGAATTACGTGGTGCGACAAATAAATAAAAATTGGAGGCCAGCAATTTGCGATGGCAAACCCGTAAGCTCTCATATGCTTATTAAAATGAATTTTTCGTCTGTGGTGGCAGACATGTAAATTCAAATTAAATATTTCATCGTTTATCAATAACAAAAAAGGGAATTTTTATTCCCTTTTTCAATTCTGCCATTCTGTCACAAGATTTTGTATCTTTGCACACAAACTTAAAAGTCGCTTTCAAACACCCCAATTTTATAAAGATGAATTTTAAGTGTAATTTGTAAAAGTAGAAAAGTGCAAGAAAAATATATAGACGAAACCAAACAAGGAGAAGCATTTGCCATTGCTGAAAAACCAGAAAACTCCAAAAAACTTTTCCTGGAAAGCTACGGTTGCCAAATGAACTTCTCTGATTCCGAGATTGTTGCCTCCATTCTTAACGAACAAGGATACAACACCACTTTGGATGTAAACGAAGCCGATTTAATTTTGCTCAACACTTGCTCTATTCGAGAAAAGGCAGAGCAAACCGTTCGAATGCGTCTTTCTCAATTCAAAAATCAGAAAAAAGAAAATCCTAATCTTACCGTGGGTGTTTTGGGCTGTATGGCAGAACGCTTAAAAACAAAATTTCTGGAAGAAGAACATTTGGTAGATTTAGTGGTTGGCCCAGATGCATACCGAGATTTACCCAACCTTTTGAAAGAAACAGAAGACGGAAGAGATGCCATTAATGTAATTCTATCGAAAGAAGAAACCTATGCCGACATCAACCCCGTTCGTTTAGGCGGAAATGGCGTTACCGCTTTTGTTACCATTACTCGTGGCTGCGATAATATGTGTACTTTTTGTGTAGTTCCTTTTACCAGAGGTCGAGAGCGAAGTCGAGATCCCCATTCCATTATTGAAGAATGTAAAGAATTATGGAACAATGGCTACAAAGAAATTACACTTTTAGGGCAAAATGTAGACTCCTACCTTTGGTACGGTGGAGGTCCGAAAAAAGATTTTAAAAACGCTACGGAAATGCAGAAATTAACAGCCATTAATTTCGCGCAGTTGCTTGATATGGTTGCCAATGCAGTTCCTGAAATGAGAATTCGATTTTCTACCTCGAATCCACATGATATGACGATTGATGTTTTTGAAGTAATTGCAAAACACGACAACATCTGCAAATACGTTCACCTTCCTGTGCAAAGCGGAAGCGACCGAATTTTACAATTAATGAATCGCCAACATACCCGCGAAGAATATTTGAATTTGATTCGAAAAGCAAAACAAATTGTTCCTGATATTGCATTTTCACAAGATATGATTGTTGGCTTTTGTACCGAAACTGAAGAAGATCACCAAGATACCCTTTCGCTAATGCAAGAAGTGGAATACGATTATGGCTATATGTTCGCCTATTCGGAAAGACCAGGAACGCCCGCTCACAAAAAATTAGAAGATGATATTCCTGCGGATGTAAAACAACGCCGTTTGGCCGAAATTATTAAACTTCAGGGTGAGCTCTCCAGAAAAAGGATGGCAGGTTACGTGGGAAAAGTTCATGAAATTTTAATTGAAGGAATTTCTAAAAAGAATAAGAACCAATGGAAAGGCCGAAACTCTCAAAATGCCGTTTGCGTTTTTGATATGAAAGAAGGACAGCAAATTGGTGACCTTGTGTCTGTTTTTGTACACGGAAACACACAAGGAACACTTTTAGGAGAAACCGTTGCTTAAAAAAACGATGAAAAGCTTTTCTTACATTATCATTTTAATATCGCTGATCGGTAATTGCCCATCAGCAAGAGCTTTTTGTATTGAACATAAAAATATTGGTGACTTCGAAAATAAAACGTCGCAAATATCCAACGAAGAAGCCCATCAGTTGCTTCACGATTTCGAGTATTTTGTTAACAATTATCATCAATTCTTAAGTTATAATACTGAAAATCAACACACAAAATCAATTCCATTTTCGGGAAAGATTCATCATAAAATCATTCTCGAAAATCGTGAGATTCCTATTTTAAATCTTCTAACCATCACCGGAAAGGTGAGAAATAAAGATTGCTTGCATGATTTTGTTTTAAATATCGAAAATTTCATTTAAAACAAAAAAGTACAACATGCAAGATTTACAAGCCATAAAAAACCGCTACGGAATTATCGGGAACTATCCCGTCCTTAACCGAGCAATAGAAAAAGCAATACAAGTTGCACCGACCGACATTTCCGTTTTGGTTATCGGAGAAAGTGGAACAGGAAAAGAGTTTATTCCGAAAATTATTCATGCCGAATCGCGCCGAAAACACAAACCTTACATTGTAGTAAACTGTGGTGCAATTCCTGAAGGCACTATTGATTCAGAACTTTTTGGTCACGAAAAAGGAGCGTTTACCGGAGCAACTTCTACCAGAAAAGGGTATTTTGAAGTGGCCGATGGCGGAACCATTTTTCTTGATGAGGTAGGCGAACTTCCTTTGCAAACACAAGTTCGATTGCTACGCGTTTTGGAAAGTGGCGAATTTATGAAAGTCGGTTCCTCCCAAGTGCAAAAAACAGATGTACGTATTGTGGCTGCAACCAATGTTAATATGATGACGGCAATTCAAGATGGCCGTTTTCGTGAAGATTTATATTACCGTTTAAATACCGTACAAATTGATATGCCGCCGTTACGCGATCGCAAAGGCGACATCCATTTGTTATTTCGAAAATTTGCAATCGATTTTGCAGAAAAATACAGAATGCCAGAACTTCAACTTACAGAAGATGGTGTTCATTATCTTGAAAATTATTCATTTCCAGGAAACGTTCGACAATTGAGAAATTTGGTTGAACAAATGACCGTTGTTGAACAAAACCGAGAAATAAACGCTTCAAGATTGGAAGAATACATCCCAATGAATGCGCAACTTCCGGCGGTAATTCAAAAGAAATCGGGAGGTTCAAATGGAAGTTCAGATTTTGGATCGGAGAGAGAAATCATGTATAAGATTCTTTTCGACATGAGAAACGACTTGAATGATTTGAAATCCTTAACTTCGGAATTAATTAAAAATCGGGGCAATGGTGAATTTAGTAATCAGGAAAAAAATCTAATCCACAAAATCTACACGCCAGAAACGCAACAAAGCGCCAACAACAATTCTTTGTTGTATTTTGAAAATCCTCCACAACAAAATGTAGTAAACCCAACCATTATTACTGCACCAGATGAAACGGATGACAATGTGGAAGATATTGAACTTGAAGAAGCGCGACCAGAATCGCTTTCCTTACAAAACAACGAAAGAGAGTTAATTGTGAAAGCTTTGGAAAAACATAAAGGAAGAAGAAACAAAGCGGCCGACGAATTGGGAATTTCCCAACGTACTTTGTACCGTAAAATTAAACAATACAACCTCGAAGAGTAATACTTCAATTTTCAAAAAAAAAGGTTCAACAAATTCATTGTGCAAAAAATTGCATGGAAATAAGAATGATTAAAAGCACTAAACTATTCGGATCCACGATCACAAGTATTTTTTTACTTGCAGTATTTTTCGTTTTAAACTCGTGTTATAGTTTTACAGGATCTTCGTTAAGTCCGGAAACCAAAACCATAAGAATTGCCGATTTTATTAACAACACAGCGTATAATCCAAATTTAGCACAGCAATTTTCAATTGATATTCAAAACCGTTTTCTGCAGCGTACCACGTTAAAAGGGACTACGGAAAATCCAGATATTTTAATTGAAGGCGAAATTACAGATTATACCATATCGCCAACCACCATTTCCAGTGGTGTTACGGGGGCAAATAATACGACAATACAAGCGGCCCAAAACAAACTTAGCATTAGCGTTCGCGTTCACTATGAAAATAAAGTGGAACCCGAAAAAGGTTTTGACAGAACGTATACCGATGAAGCCACTTTTAGTAGCGATATGGATATAGCCACCATTGAATCTACGCAAGTAGATGTGGTAAATGAAAGAATCATCAACAAAATTTTCAACGATATTGTAGCGAATTGGTAAAATGATAGATCAAAGAATTTTAGAAATCCTGAAAACTCCGGATTCCATTGAAGCAACCGACCTGAATGTTCTACAAAATAACATCAGGAAGTATCCTTACCTGCAAAGTTTGCGAGCACTGTTTTTATACGGAACGCACCGCTTTCAGCCAGGAAATTACGAAAAAGAACTTTCAACAACGGCGGCGTATACAACGGATAAAAAAATTCTGTATCAGTTTATTAATCGTAAGAATTTGTCTTTAAATGATATTCAAAAAGAAGACGAAAATTTAAATTCAGAAGAAGCTGATTTACAAATTCTTAATACAGAAAATAACAATGAATCTCAATATGATGAGAATGTAGAAAAAATGCATCTTTCTAATGAAGATGATGGTTTAAAAGAAAACATTTCCCACTTTGACGATCATTCGGGAAATTTAGTTCCTGATGAAAATTCAAACATTATTGAAAATGAAATTTCACAGGTAAATCCAGAAAATACAACAGATTTTAAAAATACTGACGTTGTAGATGATTTAGAAAAGCAGCAACAAGAAAACAGTTTTGCCGAAACGCAAGACGCTGAAAACTTTACAAAAGAGGAAATCGTTTCTGAAACATTACCCACCCAATCCATTTCAGAAATTAAAAACAACGATAACAACAGCTTTCAAGAAGTTGAACCTTTGGTTGTAGAAAGCCCTACTGCTACAAATTCAGAAGAAATCCAAAAGGAGCAAGATTCCGTAACATACTCAGAATCCGAGGACGCTGAAACTTTTACACGCGAGGAAAACATTCGTGAAAGCAGCATCAAAAAAGAAGAAAAACAAATTGAAGATCCATCAGCATTGAGTTTCCACGGAACAGATGATTTTCTTCCGAATATAAAAATGGAAGTTCAAAAAACGGAAAAAGCGTACGAAGTTCCGAAGCCTAAACTCAACCGTCACGAAGAGGAAATGCAACGTTTAATTGCGGAAGTAGAAGCCAAAATGAAGGCAAATAAGAAATCAAAACCGCAAAAAACAACAACTGAACCGGAAGTTAATAACTTCGACATTAACTTCTCCGAATCACAGCTTAACGAAGAAACGATTGTTCCGAAAGAAGAAACAAAAGTTTCAGAGAAAATTAATGACAGCGATTCTGAACATCATCATCAAACCAATATTAAAGATGAGAAAGTGAAAGAAGAACCAAGAAATTCCAGCTGGAAACCAATGAATTTTCAGCAGAATGCACCGGATTCAACGCTTAAAGTTCAGAATAAAAATAATGAAGCAGCTGAAGTTGAGTCAAACTCAAATGCGGAAACGCAAAGAGAAGCGAAGTCAGACAACATTGATAAAAAACGAATAGAGGACGTTTCTTCTTTAAAAGATGAAAACAAAACTATTGAAGAATCTACAACTTCAAACGATGATTTACAATCTTCTGAAGAAAACAGTTCTGATTCGAGTACAGACGAAAACACGAGCAATATTCCACAGTTTATCAATACATGGCAAAGTTGGTTGCAGCTGGATCATAGCTCAAAAATTCCTTTAGCAAACACCGCTGTTGAAGTCGTTGAAGAATCTACTGCAACTGATCCTATTTCGGAATCGGTAGGAGACGTTTCTACAGAAAATACCGAAGAGGTGAAGCAAAAAGCCATCGAAAAATTTATTGAAACCGAACCAAAAATTTCGAAGCTTAAGGAAGAATCTGAATTTATTATCAAAGAAAAATCCGACGATATTTCGCATTTAATGACGGAAACTTTAGCCAAAATTTATGTGGAACAACGTTTATATTCGAAAGGCATCAAGGCATACGAAACATTAAAAGAAAAGCATCCAGAAAAAACGACTTATTTTGATGAATGCATTCAGGAAATAAAAGAGTTACGCACCAATTTTAAATAGCATTTTCGTAGAGGAATCGCTTACTGGAAATTATTCGGATTTTGTTTCTATAGGAGCGTCGGTGTTGTATTTTCGGAATTTATTCCAGATTTTTCTTCCTAAAACAAAAACGATAATTAATAAAAACACCGCTGCAATTGCTGCAATAATAGGAGCTGCCATTGCTAAAATCGACATAATTCCTGCTCCAGCAGTTTCAGTAGTTGCTACAACAGCATTTCCTAAACCGCCAGTTGTTGCTGTAGACGCTGCTCGCGTTCCCGCAAATCCCGAACTTATCGCTGCCGCAGTTCCGCCACCAGCAATTAAAGCTAATGCCCATTGTGGAAAAGCTTCCATTGTGGTAAACTGACTTGCGAAAAGAATCGATCCCGCAACCGTTGCCAAAGGAACATTAATCGTATCTAAAAGATGATCGACATACGGAATATAATAGGCTAAAATTTCCGCAACCATTGCAATTCCCGTTGCAACCAATGTGGAAATTCCACCAAGCCAATGAAAACTTTCTGGAAGAGGAATCCAACCCATATATGAAGCCAAACTTACGGCAAACATTGGTAAAAAAACTCGGAAACCTGAAGCCGCAGCCAATCCAATTCCGATAAATGCACTTAGTGCGTACGACCAATATGAGGGATTATCGAGCATACTGAAATTTTTAAAAGTTTAGACCAAATGAAATTACAAAAAATATGCAAACGCGAAACGTTCTATTTTTTTGTTTCAAAAAGCGCTAAAAATTCAGATTCTACTTGGGAATAATGGCTTGGTTTACTATTGGAATTCCAAAAAACCATTGCAACGTTACCCGTTCCAAAGTGCTCTGAAAAATCGTGTTTATGAAAGCGATAAACTTCTCTTAACAATCGTTTGATGCGATTTCGATCTGTTGCTTTTTTAAAAAATCTTTTAGAAACGGAAACGCCAACTTTATTTTCTTCAGAATTTTCTTCAGAATCATTTTTGCAAATAATAATGCGAACTCTACCGGCAGACTTCCATTTGCCTTTTTCAAAAAGAAGCGTTATATCCTTCTTTTGTTTTAGTTTCTCTGTTCGTGAGTAGCCAAATTTCTTTTCCACCTTAGCTTTTTTTACGTAGATAACTAATTACTTCTGCAGCTGCGTACAAGCCAAATAGCGCAGGAATATAGCTAATGGTTCCGTAGAAAGATCTTTTAAAATTACTTCCATCGGTCATTTTTAAACTTTCATCGTCTTGCAACTCGGAGGAAAAAACACAGCGAAAACCTTTATTGATTTTTTCTTTTTTCAATCGTTTTCTCACTTGTTTTGCCAAGTAACAATTATGCGTTTTACTAATATCGCGCACCATTACTTTGCTAGGATCGGTTTTTCCGCCTGCTCCCATAGAGCTTACTAATTTAATTTTTCTTCGGCGTGCTTCTCTTATTAAAGTCAATTTCGGCGTTAAGCTATCAATGCAATCCAATATATAATCGAATTGAGAACCTTCTAAAATAGCTTGCATATTTTCAGGCTCCAAAAATTGATTGATCGGGTGAAGATGAAGATCCGGATTAATATCCATCAAACGCTGTGAAACTACCTCAACTTTATGCTTCCCAATACTTGAATGCAACGCAGGAAGTTGGCGGTTAATATTGGTAATATCCACCGTATCGCCGTCTACAATTGTTAAATTTCCAACGCCAGCTCGTGCTAGAAACTCCGCAGCAAATGAACCTACACCACCTAATCCGATCACCAGAACATGGGCGTTTTTTAGTTTATCAAGTCCTTCTTCCTTAATCAATAGTTCGGTGCGTTCCAACCATTTTGCGCTCATAAATTTGTAATTGTTTCGTAATTTTTTAAAATCTGTTCCAAAAGTTCTTCTTTGGTGATTCCCTTTAATAATGACGTTTTTTCGTAAAGAAGATCGATATCAAAGTCAAGATCGTCGGTTTCTAAAAAGAGTTTTTCAATCGGAAAATCCTTTACAATTTCCTGCAAAGATACATTGTGAAACACCGCATTTCCAAAGGAAAGATAAAAGCCCTGTTGATGCATTTGCTCTGCAATGGTTTTTCTTTTATTAAAACCATGAATAATCATCGGCACTTTGGCCGCTTTTTTAAACTTTGGAAGTACATCAAATTTTCGTACACAATGGATTATTAAAGGTTTTTGAAGTTCATTGGCCAATTCAATATGTTTAAAAAAATACTGTTCTTGAATTTTCATATCAACATCAATTCTAGCATCCAATCCACACTCGCCAATTGCAACACAGAAATCGGACTGCGCATCGTTTTTAATTCGATCAAAGTAAAGCTCGGAATTTTGATCCAAATCTTTGGGATGCAATCCAGTAGAAAATGAATAGTTGGGAAACGCTTCATTGTGCTTGGGATTGTAAATACCAAATCTCTTTTGCTCATGATGATAATGAAAATCAAATAAAACCATCGTCAAAAATAAAGCTTTTCAAAATAATCTTTTGAAATTGTTTCTCATTAAAGAATTCAAAATTGAATGGTATTCATATTGAATTCTTTTTGATAATTTGCCCTCCAATAAACAAAGAACTGGCACAACTACTTGCGCTTTTTAAACATTTGCTTGTGAAGTTCTTAAAAAATGTTAATTTTACTCCAAATACCACTGAAGATGGGGAAGAAGTTTACGGATAAGCAAATTCATATATTAGAAGTAGCGGAGAAATTAATTGCAAAGAAGGGTTTTGAAGGAACTTCTGTGCGCGATATTTCTTCTGCAGCCAATATTAATGTGGCCATGATTTCGTATTATTTTGGATCGAAGGAAAAAATGATGTCCTACCTTTATCAATATCGTGTGCGAAAAGCGAGAGGAAGTTTTGCTGAATTTGCAGAAACCATTAAAGAAGGAAAGCCGGAAATGCAAATGAAAGAAATGATAAAACACGTTGTAAATCAATTATTTAAATACAACTACTTTCATGGGTTTGTAACGCAAGAACTTCGGCACACCGATTATTTGAAGGAGGAATTGATGGATTTCTACAACACGTTCACTTTTAAGCTGGATGATGTGGTGAAAAAAGGCATTGCTACAGGCGTTTTTACCAATGCACCAAATCCTGAAGATTTAATTACCATTATCATTGGCTCCGCCCTATTTGTCGTGCGCAATCAAAATTTTTACCAAATGTATGTTCCAGGGAGCAATGATCGCTATCTAGATGAAGCCGAAAAGAAAATTAGAGGGAATTTATTAGTCACCATTTTTTCTGTTTTAGGCTATAATCCTGAAGCGTGAAAAGTTAAAGTATCATAAAAAAAAATGGATTGGCAAAAAAGTTTTATTTTTGCAAACTGTAGGGCAGAAATCCATTGAAGTATAGAATTTTGCTGCCCGGGTTTTTATGAAAAAGTACATTTTAATTTTTGCAGGAATGTTGTTTTTAGCTGGTTGTAAAACCGAGCAACAACTTGCGTTACAGAGTGCAGACAAAGATTTTATGCTGCGGGTGGCCAACGAGAAATTCGAAAAGAAGAAATGGCAAGATGCACTGGCTCTTTACGAGAGACTTTCAAACTTAGTTGCGGGTACCGATGATGCTCCAAATGTGGTGTTTAACTCGGCTTACGCGAATTACTACGACAAAAATTACAAGCTTGCTGGATATCAGTTTAAAAACTTCGCGGTATCCTTTCCACAAGATGAAAGAAAAGAAGAAGCAGCGTACATGTCCGCATTATGCTACTATGAAGGATCGTTAGATTATAACTTGGATCAAAGCAGTACTGAGCTTGCTATTAACGAACTTCAAGACTTCTTAAATAACTATCCCAATTCTGAAAGAGGAAAAAACATCAACGAATTAATTGATGAACTTTCTTATAAATTAGAATTTAAAGCTTACGAAAACGCCAAACAATACTACAAAATGGCGGATTATAGAGCTGCAAACGTAACATTTGATAATGTTCTTAACGATTATCCGAGCACGAAACTTCGTCCGAATATCTACGATTACATAATGAAATCAAGATACGCTTTGGCCACAAATTCAATATACGATTTAAAAAGAGATCGTATTGAAAGTGCACTTGCATTTACAAAACAAGTAGAAACAGAACTTCCTAATACTGAATATTCAAAAACAGCAATCGACCTTCGTGAAAAATTATTGAAGGAGAAAGCGCATTTTGCTAAAGTTGAAAAAGATGTGGAAGCCCGAAAAGAAGAATTGAAAAAGAAACAGCAACAATACGAAGCAGAACAAGCGATTAAAGAAGCGAAACAAACTGCGAGAGACAGTGCTAACGCTTCCAACCCAATTCCCGCTGCTACTTTCAAGATTAAATGATAATTTGTAACTTTGCAAACTTCAAACCGTTAATAAACTTCAGAAAATGAGTGTAAAAGATACCAAAGCGGAAGTAAATACTATTACTTACGACAAAGATAAAATCGAAGATAAAGTAGGATCCATCTACGAAGCAATCGTAATTATGGGGAAAAGAGCAGAGCAAATTAATGCAGAGCTTAGAAGTGAACTTCATAATAAACTCGACGAGTTTGCAGTGCACAACTCTTCTCTAGAAGAAGTTTTTGAAAACAGAGAACAAATTGAAATCTCTAAACATTACGAAAAATTACCAAAACCAACATCAATTGCGATAAAAGAATGGTTGGATGATGAAATTTATTTTAGAAAAACGGAAGACCGTAACTAAAATATCATAGATCTACAAAAAATACAGTCAGAAAACGGAGCTTTCTGACTTTTTTGTTTTTCTGTATAAGCGTGTTTAAATTGTATTTTTAAAAGTCGTTTTTGCTATGAATTAAAAATGCTCTGTAAAATTTCAAACACGCGCTAAGTTTAAATATTTTAACTAAATTCGTGCAAACAATTTTAGAATGATTCTTTCAGGAAAAAAAATCTTAATCCTGATTTCTGGTGGCATTGCCGCTTATAAAATCAATTCGCTGGTTCGCGATTTCATCCGTAATGAAGCTGAAGTACAAATTCTGTTAACACCAAATGCTGCACAATTTGTATCTCCACTTACCCTTTCCGTACTCTCCAAAAAGCAGGTATATTCTACATTTTTTGATCAAAATGGAACGTGGAATTCACACGTTGAAATGGCACTTTGGGCAGACCTTATTCTGGTAGCACCTTGCACCGCAAATACATTAGCAAAAATGGTTCACGGCATTTGCGACAATTTAGTAATTGCCACGTATATGTCGGCAAAATGTCCTGTTTTCATTGCTCCAGCAATGGATTTGGATATGTATCAACATCCATCAACGCTACAAAATCTTGAATTGGCTGAAGATTTTGGACATACAATCATTCCTGCCGAAAAAGGTGAACTTGCAAGCGGTTTAGTAGGAAAAGGAAGAATGGCTGAACCGGAAACAATATTCAACACCATTGAACAGCATTTTTCTTCTCATCAAAAAAAATCATTATCTGGAAAAACCATTTTAATCACAGCAGGACCAACCTATGAATCAATTGATCCTGTGCGCTTTATCGGGAATCATTCCTCGGGTAAAATGGGATTTTCATTAGCCGAAGAAGCAGCAATTCGTGGTGCAAAAGTTATTTTAATCTCAGGACCAAGTGCTCTTCAAACGAAAAATTCAGCTATTGAAATTCACCGCGTAACGTCGGCAAAAGAAATGTACGATGAGGTATTTCAATATTACGAAAACGTTGATTTCGCAATCGCCGCAGCTGCAGTTGCAGATTATTCTCCAAAAGAAGTAGCTAAAGAGAAAATCAAAAAAAACGACGACAATTTAACCATCGAATTGGTAAAAAATCCAGATATTTTAAAAACGATGGGAGAACGAAAATCGCATCAATTTTTGGTAGGATTTGCCTTGGAAACCCAAAACGAAGCTGAAAATGCAAAAGGGAAATTGGAAAAGAAAAATCTGGATATGATTGTACTGAACTCGCTTCGCGATCCTGGTGCTGGATTTCAAAAGGACACGAATAAAGTGAGAATTATTACGAAGGAAGAAACCAGAACATTCAGCTTAAAATCCAAAAACAACGTTGCTCAAGACATTTTAAACGTGATGGAAGAACTTTCAACGAAATAAATAGTTATAAATTCCGTTTTATTTTTTTAATCAATAATGAAGAAAATATTTACTTTACTTTTTGCAATTTTTATCATTTCAAGCACGAATGCTCAGGAACTGTTGGCTCAAGTAACCGTTAACGCCAGTCAAGTTCAAGGCAGCAATACCCAAATGATCAATGCGCTGCAAAAATCGTTGCGAGATTTCATCAATAACACGAGTTGGACCGGGAAAAAGCTTCAAAACTTTGAGAAGATCAATTGCAGTTTCGGGATTATCGTTTCCGAAAGAAGTGGCAATTCATACAAAGCGAGTTTAATTGTACAAGCGAATCGCCCTGTTTATAATACGACCTATACCACACCAACACTCAATTGGCAAGACAACGCTTTCGCATTCGAATATGCTGAAAATGAAAATCTTATTTTCAACGAACGTCAATTTTCAGGCAAGAATTTAATTGATGTAGTGAGTTTTTATGTGTATATGATTTTAGGATATGATGCGGACAGTTTTAAATTAAAAAGTGGACAAGCGTGGTTTGAAAAAGCACAGAAAATTTCTCAAAATTCTCAAAACCAAAATTATGCAGGCTGGAGCGTAATGGAAGGTATTAGAACCCGAGGTTCTTTGGTGGATAACCTTTTGAAACCTGAACAAAATACGCTGCGAACCACTTTTTACACCTATCATCGTTCTGGTTTAGATAATTTGTATAAAACCGATCAAACACAAGCCAAGAAAACCATTGCGGATGCCCTTTTGCAACTGAAAGCATACGAAAGCAATTTTGCAATGAACACCCCGCTAACAGTGTTTTTTGATGCTAAAAAAACGGAAATCTATGAGATTTTCAATATGGGATCCAACGCAGGTGTTAAAATCTCTGACTTAAAAACAATGCTAACCACCTTTGTGCCTAAAAATACCGATCAATGGCACAAATGGAAATAACGATCATTTGTTCATCTAAAATTTAACCAATATTTTTGTAATGCTTTAAGTGTTTTGCTTAAAGCTTTTTTACTTATGCTGTTACGGATTTTTATACAAAATTTTGCACTAATTGATTCTTTAGAAATCGATTTACACAAGGGCTTGCAAGTAATTACAGGCGAAACAGGTGCTGGGAAATCAATTATTCTCGGGGCTTTACGGTTGATTTTAGGAGAGAGAGCTGATGTAAAATCAATTTCAAATTCCGAGAATAAAAGCATTGTAGAAGCTGAATTTCAGGTGTCGGAACATTTAAAAACTTTTTTTGAAGAAAATGACTTGGATTTTGAAGCACAAACCATCATCCGTAGAGAAATTCTACCCAGCGGAAAATCAAGAGCATTTGTAAATGATGTACCCACGACGTTGGATGTGCTTTCTAAATTAGCGGCACAATTAATTGATATTCATTCGCAATTTGAAACATCAAAGATTTTTGATGAAGCCTATCAATTCAACATTATTGATGGCATTGGTAAAAACCACAAGTTGGTTCAAAAATTTCAATCCGAGTTTCAACAGTATAAGAAACTACAGAAAACATTAGAACATCTTCAAGCCAAAAAACAAGATGGCGATCGAGATTCAGAGTATAAACGATTTCTTTTCAACGAACTTGAAGAAGCACAGTTAGATGATGTGAATTTAGAAGATTTGCAGAATACACTCGCGTTGCAAGAAAATGTTGGGCAAATTTCAGAACAGTTTTCGTATATTTTAGGAAGATTCGATCAAGAGGAAATTGGTATCTTGGATTCGCTTTTGGAGGTAAAAAACCGAATGTCGAAAATCAGTGATCTTTCCATCCATTTTGCTGATTTAAACAAAAGAGTGGAGGAACATTTTGTTGAATTAAAAGACATTCTTTTTGAAATTCAAAATGAAGCCGAAAAAATTGAAACCGATCCTGAATTATTAGATTCACTTTCGTCAAAACTCAACGTAATTAATGCGCTTTTATTAAAACATAAAGTTTCTACGGTAGAAGAATTAATCGTTATTCGCGATGAAATCGCAAGCGAACAAAATAGTTTTGAAGAGATTGATACTTTAATTTCAGAAACCGAAGCCCATATTGTAAAGCAGGCAGATTTGTTACATGATCTTGCAGAAAAACTTCATCAAAATCGAGTAAAAGGTATTCCTGTTTTCGAAAAGAAAATGGAAAAACTCCTTCAACAACTCGGTTTAGAAAAAGCTAAAATTGAAGTTCAACTTTCCGATCGAAACGATTTTACACCCTTTGGAAAAGAAGGTATTGAAATTCTTTTTCAAGCGAATAGTGGTTTCCCTTTAAAACCAATTCATTCCGCAATTTCAGGTGGTGAACGTTCACGGGTTATGTTGGCCGTAAAGAAAATAATGGCTGAAAATACAGCGCTTCCAACCCTAATTCTTGACGAGATTGATACCGGCGTATCTGGAAAAATTGCCAACGAAATGGGAAAAGTGATGAAGGAAATGTCCAAAGATTTACAGCTTATTGTAATTACACACCTTGCCCAAGTGGCTGCAAAAGGCGATTACAATTACAAAGTAGTGAAAAAGGACATCAACGGAAAAACCCAATCGGATATTATTGCACTTAACGAAACCGAAAAACTTGTTGAAATTGCACAACTTCTTTCGGGTGCAGAAATTACTGATGCTGCAAAAAAACAGGCCGAAGAACTGATGAAGTAAACATAATGTTGCTTTTTTGTGTAACATTTTCTAGTTTTTGATACTTATTTATGAAAACTAGAAATGTACTTCAAGCTTCTCTCTCTCGAAATCAAAAGCTTTTTCCGAAGCAAAGAATTTGCTACTGGCATCGCAATGAAGATTTTAATGCTCTTCATTTATATCGCGATGGGCGCTTTATTTGTTATGGGTGCTTTCGCACTGCATCATTTTGCGGTAAGCAAATTTCACACGGATCCGCTTCAACTTTTCAGTCGATTTTTTATTTATTATTGGGCGTACGATTTGGTATTTCGTTACTTTTTTCAGCAAATGCCAACGCAAAATATAAAACCATATTTAAGCATGAAGATCACCAAAAGCACTTTGGTGAAGTACACCATTCTTAAAACATTTTCATCGTTTTTTAATTGGGGAAACCTCTTGTTTTTTATTCCATTTGCCATTTTATTAGTACAATCGTCTGGTTTATCTGTTGTTGGAATTTCATTGTGGTTGATCGCAATGATGAGTATTTTTTACTTCAATAATTTTCTGAATATTTTACTCAACGGAAAAGATTGGATTCCTTACGTTCTGGCTGTAATTTTCGTCGTTTTTGGACTTTTAGAATATCGAGGATTTTTCAAACTAACAGAAATATCAGAAGCGCTATTTTATCCGCTCTACTCCCATTCTTTAACCGTTTTAATTCCGATAGGATTGCTATTTCTTTTTGCATTTCTCGCCTACAAAATGATTAAAGAGAATTTTTATTTGGATAAAGCACTGGAAACAAAAAAGACTGTAGGAAAAACTCAAAACATTCAATTTCTCAACCAATTTGGCGTAATTGGAACATTCATTAATAACGATATTCGTTTGTTATTAAGGAGCAAAGCCGCGCAAAGTACAATAATCAGCAGCGTTTTGTTTTTGTTTTATGGCTTGTTGATGTTTACCACTTCAACATACCAAAAACCGTATATGATGATGTTTTTGGGAATTTTTGTAACGGGCGGATTTATGTTTATGTTCGCACAACGTGTACCAAGTTGGGACAGTTCCTACTATCCTTTGATGATGACATTAAACGTGCCATATAAAAAATATTTGGTTTCCAAATGGTGGTTAATGATTATGGTGATCTTCGCATCTATGCTATTGTCGTCATTTTACCTGTTTTTTGGATGGAAAGTGTACGTTACATTTCTTGCTGCAGGTTTATATAACATTGGCGTTAATTCTCATCTCACGTTATTGGGAGGCGCATTCAATAAATCTGCAATCGATTTAAATTCCAAAGCCAAAAGCATGGGCGATAAAAATGCCTTTAATTTAAAATCTATTTTATTGATTTTACCTAAACTCTTTCTGCCGATGCTGGTTTATGGAGTATTTCAGTACTTTTTTGGAATTGCCGCTGGCGTGGCTTCCATTGCAATTGTTGGCGTAATAGGGTTTTTATTAAAAGATTATGTTTTCAATTTTATTGTAAAACGATATAAAAAAGAAAAATACGCTGCACTTCAAGCTTTTAAAGAAGTAAATTAAAACTAAAAATATGATTGAAACCGAAAACCTAAGCAAAGTATACGGAAAGCGAAAAGTGCTGAACATCCCATCTTTAACCATTCCAAAAGGCGAAACATTTGGTTTGGTAGGAAATAATGGAGCAGGAAAAACCACTTATTTTAGTCTTTTATTGGATTTAATTGAGCCGAGTTCTGGCTTTGTAAGCATCAACAATGTTAAAGTAAATCAATCCGAGGAATGGAAAAACCATGTTTCCGCTTTTATCGATGAGTCTTTTTTAATTGGGTATTTAACGCCCGAAGAATATTTTTATTTTTTAGGAGAACTTCGCGGACAAAATAAAGGGGATGTTGATTTATTTTTAAAACAATTTGAAGACTTTTTTAACGGAGAAATTCTAAAAGCCGGAAAATACATTCGCGATCTTTCTAAAGGAAATATGAAAAAGGTTGGGATTGTAGGTGCGCTTATCGGAAATCCTGAAATCATTGTTCTTGATGAACCTTTTGCCAATCTGGATCCATCCACCCAAATTAAACTGAAATATTTAATCCGAAAATGGTCCCAAAATGAGCAAGTAACATTTTTAATTTCTAGTCACGACTTGGCACACACCACCGAAGTTTGCAATAGAATTGTAGTTTTGAACAAAGGAGAAGTCGTGCACGACATTGAAACCAATATGGAAACCCTAAAAGTTTTGGAGCAGTATTTTGCTGAGCAAGTAAGTTTTGAAGAATAACAATAAGAAACAGCGTACACAATACCCTGCTTTTTTAATTTAATTAGAAACCGCTTTTAATCCTACAATTGAACCAATTAACGTTGCAATAAAAAAGAGTCTCCAAAACGTGGTTGGTTCTTTAAAAATCAAGATCCCGACAATTACCGTTCCCACTGCGCCAATGCCAGTCCAAACTGCATATGCCGTTCCTAAAGGAATTACTTTTGTGGCTTTCATTAATAAGAACATGCTGCAAAACAAACTCAGCATAAAGCCAAAGTACCACAAGTAAGTCGCACTTCCGGAACTTTCCTTGGCTTTACCTAAACATGTTGTAAAAGCAATTTCAAACAATCCTGCCAACACAAGAAGAATCCAGTTCATTTTATTTTTTGGGTTCAAAATTAAAAAAAAATTGATTATACGTTTTAGAAACTAAATCTTCGACTACGCTCAGACTGACAGCGCAGAGAATAAAGGTATTTGGATTGTCATACTGAGCAAAGTCGAAGCATCTTTGTAAACTTATAATTATAAAATAATCGCCAAATAAACCGTGATTCATTAAAAAATAAAAAAACCCTCTCTTCATCAGAAAGGGTTTGTATTATGTATAGAGGGAATTTATTTTAAACTTCCCACCATATCTTCTGGTTTCACCCATTCGTCAAACTGCTCTGCAGTAAGAAGGCCTAGGTTTACCGCTTCTTCTTTTAATGTTGTTCCGTTTTTGTGTGCTGTTTTTGCAATTTTTGCTGCATTTTCGTAGCCAATATGCGTATTTAGTGCCGTTACCAACATTAACGATTTATCTACCAATTCTTTAATTCTTGTTTCATTTGGCTCAATTCCCACAGCGCAATGATCGTTGAAAGAAATCATAGCATCTGCCAACAACTGTGCTGATTGCAAGAAGTTGAATGCCATTACAGGTTTAAAAACATTCAATTCATAATTTCCTTGTGTTCCTGCAAAAGAAATTGTTACATCGTTCCCTAGAACCTGCGCGCACACCATTGTTAACGCTTCGTTTTGGGTTGGATTTACTTTTCCTGGCATAATAGAAGAACCTGGTTCGTTTTCTGGAATGTGAATTTCACCAATACCTGAACGCGGTCCAGAAGCCATTAAACGGATATCTTGAGCAATTTTATATAAAGAAACCGCCAATTGTTTCAATGCTCCGTGTGTTTCTACAATACCATCGTGTGCGGCCAAAGCTTCATATTTATTGGGAGCAGTTTCAAAAGGAAGTCCAGTAAATTGCGCAATGTATTCTGCAACTTTCACATCATATCCTTTCGGAGTATTAAGTCCTGTACCAACGGCAGTTCCACCTAAAGCCAATTGCTTAAGGTGATCTAATGTATTTTCAATTGCTTTTTTAGCGTAATCCAATTGTGCTACATATCCGGAAAATTCTTGACCTAATGTTAAAGGAGTAGCATCCATAAGATGCGTTCTACCAATTTTCACTACGTTTTGAAATTTTTTAGCTTTTTCATCCAACGTATTTCTCAATTTTTCGAGTGCTGGTAAAGTTTGTTTTACCACTTTTGTATACGCAGCAATATGCATTGCAGTTGGATACGTATCGTTGGAAGATTGAGATTTGTTTACATCGTCATTAGGATGAATTTCAGATTTATCGCCTAATTTTCCGCCATTGTTAACATGTGCTCTGTTGGAAACAACTTCATTCACATTCATGTTACTTTGTGTTCCAGAACCGGTTTGCCAAATAACAAGTGGAAACTGATCGTTGAGTTTGCCTTCTAAAATCTCATCGCAAACTTTAGCAATCATATCTCTTTTTTCGTTGGCCAACACCCCTAATTCTGCATTCGTGTAAGCCGCCGCTTTTTTAAGGTATGCAAATGCATCAATAATTTCGTGAGGCATGCTTCCTTCAGGACCGATTTTAAAATTATTTCTGGAACGTTCGGTTTGTGCTCCCCAAAATTTATCTGCAGGAACTTGAACATCACCCATTGTGTCGTGCTCTATACGGTAATTCATAATGTATAATGGTATTTTATTACAAGATTTAGAAATCTCACGAATTTACTAAAATTCTGATTTTTTGACAAATGAAAAAATTCATTCAAAAAGGTTTTGCCGTAAAGAAAAAATGCGGTATTTTTGCCTAAAATCTACTGTAATATGTTATTATCAGCGTTTTGGCCGTTTTATCAGTTCCTTTGGACAGTATATTTCTTCACTATGTTTTTAGTGGGATTTTGGTGTATTTTTATGTTTTTCGGTTTTATTATTCCGATATGGCTTACTGAAGGGCTTGCAGAATATTTTGGAAAAACAAAACCTTTTGATCCTGAGGATATTCGCAGAAAGAAAATCTTTGAACAGCCAGGAGTTGAAGTGGTTTACAGCCAACCAAAAGGAGATGGTCCTTTTTTACACTCTGGTGGTCATCATTAATTGAGATGACATTGCTTTCTTCCCTGAATTTGAAGAAAGTGATATCAAAGCAAAACAACATATACAATCAGCTTCAAATTTGAAGCTGATTTTTTTGTTGCAAGAATTCGCATTCAAAAATTGCGAACACATTGTGGATTCGAAAACACTTGATCCCTTTGAAGAAATCAATTAGAATGTATTTTTTAACGAAATAAAATTCAAACCTATCAGAAAAAAAAATCGCCTCTTAAAAACAGAGACGATTTCATTTTACATCGAACAAATAAGATCCTGATATACAATTCTTATTTTACTTGCTATCTCATGAATTAAGAAACATTCTTCGCCTTCAAATCCTCATTGGTCATTACACTTACACACGCATCCGACCAAACATTTTCTGCAGTTTCAATCATATCAATAATGGTGTAAATGGGAAGAATTAATCCCATAATTCCTACTGGCGCACCTATTCCACTCATTAAAGAAAGTGTTAGAAAAAAACAACCCATTGGCACACCAGCATTTCCAATCGCCAATACCACGGAAATAACTACCCAAAATAACATGGTGAGTAATGTTAGCGGAGTTCCTCCGTTTTGCATGACAAATAATGAGGTAACCAAAATAAATGCAGCGCAACCATTCATATTAATGGTTGTACAAACGGGAAGCACAAATCTCGCCACTTTTGGCGCAACTCCAAGTTGTTTTTCGGCGGTGGTCATTGTTAAAGGTAAAGTTGCGACAGAACTTTTTGTGAATAGCGCCATAACAATTGCAGGCATCATTCCCTTAAGTACTTTTATCGGATTTAGTCCACGAGCCAATAGAAATAACGGTAGAATAACAAAAAATTGAATCATATTCCCTGAAATAATTACCGCCACATATCGACCGATTGAATCGATTGCTATTCCGCTTCCTAATTGCGAAGCTAATTGTGCAGAAAACGCTACAATACCTAATGGCAAAGCCCAAATTACCAATTTTATAAGGTAGAAGAGGATATCTTGAAAACCACTAAATAAGCGAACGACGGTAGCTTTTGATTCACTATCTGGAATTTTTATTAATGCGTATCCGATTGCGAATGCCAAAAGCAAAACCGCCAAAACATTCCCTTCAGAAAATGGTTTTACAATGTTATTCGGGATTACGGATATGATATGATCGTAATACGTCAATGTACCGATATCTGCAGGGATTGCGCCCTCTGCAGTTTTAATCATTTCTTTTGGTAGATTCTCAGGAGCAATAACCCAATATAGAACTAAGGCAACCAATGAAGCTGAAAAAGTAGTTAGCAACGTATATCGAATGGTTCGTCGAAATATTAGTCCAGAATCTTTTTGATTTCCGAAGTATGCCAACGTGGTAATAATTGCCAATGCGATTGTGGGTACCGCTAAAAGTTGAAACAGGCGGATATAAATGGTTGCAATAAAATCCATTAATCTATTCACCTGCTCTATTTGCAATAATCCGATTGCAACGCCTACGAATAAGGCCGCAATCCAAATAATTAATTGTTTCTGTTGATGATTGAGTTTTCGCTCTTTTAAATTGTTCATTTTCTAAAATCAATATTTATCGTGATGGCTTTTTACCATCCCTTCACAGCGCCGTCCTTAAATACTTTTCTCGCGGTTTCTTCAACTTCTTTTGATTGGTATGCTTTCACGAAATTCTTAACTTTTTCGGAGTTTTTATTATCTTCTCTGGCAACAATTACATTCACATAAGGAGAATCTTTGTCTTCTTGTAAAATTCCATATTTAGCAGTATCAAGATTGGCTTGTGCAGCGAAATTATTATTGATGATCGCCATAACCACCTCATCGTCATCCAAAACACGGGTTAATTGCGGCGCTTCAATTTCAAGAATTTTCAAATCTTTTGGATTAGCGGTAATATCGGTTACTTTCGGAAGTAAGCCAACGCCATCTTTTAACTTTAACAATCCATTTTTCTGCAGCAACAATAAAGCTCTACCTCCATTGGTTGGATCGTTTGGAATTACGATTGTACTTCCATTTTTAAGCTCAGCGATATTTTTTATTTTTTTTGAATAAGCCACAATTGGGTACACAAAAGTTTTCCCTACAACGGCAAGTTTATAACCCCGCTGTTTGGATTGTTCTTCAAGATACGGCACGTGTTGAAAGGCATTTGCATCAATATCTCCATTATGTAAAGCTTCGTTAGGCACTACATAATCATTAAAACTTACCAGTTCAACATCCAGATTATATTGTTCTTTCGCAACTTTTTTCGCGGTTTCTGCAATTTCTTGTTCTGGTCCTGAAGTAATTCCTACTTTAATAAGATTAGGATTGTCCGCCGTTTTATTTTTTGCACAAGAGGATAATCCAGTAATTAAGGATAAAGAAAAAAGGGTATATAAAAATGTCTTCTTCATTTTTTAAATTTTATTTATTTACGATTGAATTTTTTAGATAATGTGTCACCAACATATTGAATGATGAAGACCAGAACCACCAACAATATCAGTACAATATTCATAATTAGAGCATCATAGCCAATATAGCCATATTGATATCCGATTTGTCCTAATCCGCCCGCACCAACAGCTCCGCCCATTGCAGAATACCCAACCAAAGTGATTAACGTGATGGTGGCATTGTTGATGAGAGATGGTAACGCTTCTGGAATAAGCACTTTTTGAATAATTTGTAACGGACTTGCGCCCAAAGCTCTTGCGGTTTCAATCAATCCTGAAGGAACTTCAAGCAGACTGTTCTCCACCAACCGCGCTATAAAGGGTGCTACTCCGATGCTGAGCGGAACCAGCGCCGCATAAATACCGATGGAAGTTCCCACAACAGATCTCGTAAAAGGAATCATCCAAACAATCAGAATAATGAAAGGTATAGAACGGAAAATATTCACCAGAAGCGATAGAATCTGTTGCGTTGGTCGGTTTGCCAAAAGCTGATCCTTCCTGGTCAAGAATAGGATAATTCCAATCGGAAGTCCGAGTAAAAACCCGAAAAACCCGGATGCAAACGTCATAAATATTGTTTCCCATGTTCCTTTTATTAAAAGTTCTACAGTTAATGAATTAAGCATATCCTAATCGTTGATGTTTTATAGAATTGTGTTGTAGATAATATTCCGCATGTTGCATCTGTTCTTGATTCCCTGTTAACTCGATAATAACAGTTCCAATATTAGAGGTTCCCATAAACTCAACATCGGCTTTTAAAATACGTATCGAACTTTCATTTCCATTTGATAGTTCTGTAAGTACATTGGCAAGACTAAAATTTCCCTCCAAATCCACAGCGTATATTGGATTTCCACTTTCTGAGTTTTCTTTATCTGCATAGATTTTTGTACTTAAATAGCTTGGAAGCGTGTTGTTTTCTTTACTGAGAAATTGGCTTACCACTGGATGATTTTTTTGTTGCAGAATATCTTCCAATGTTCCCTTTGCCACTAATTTTCCATGATTGATTACTGCTACGTGGTTGCAAATGGCTTTCACTACATCCATTTCGTGTGTAATCAACAGTATTGTAATTTTCAAACGCTTATTAATATCCTGAAGCAAACGAAGAATAGATTGCGTTGTGGATGGATCAAGTGCACTTGTTGCTTCATCGCACAACAACAAATGCGGATCATTCGCCAAAGCTCTGGCAATGGCGACTCTTTGTTTTTGTCCGCCAGAAAGATTTTTTGGATATTCTGATGCCTTATCTTCTAAACCGACAATTTGTAGCAATTCATTCACTTTCTTTTCGATTTCAGATTTTGATTTTTCGTTGATTTCCATCGGAAGCGCAATGTTTCCAAAAACGGTTCTTGAAGAAAGAAGATTGAAATGTTGGAAGATCATCCCAATCTTTTTTCTTTCCGCAGAAAGCTGGGAAGGCGATAAGCGGGTAAGATCTGTCCCGTGGATAAACACTTGTCCGGAGTCCGGCATTTCCAGTAGGTTTACCGTGCGAATCAGCGTACTTTTTCCAGCTCCAGAAAAGCCAATAATCCCAACAATGTCGCCTTCCTCAACATTTAAACTAATATTATTAAGTGCTTTAAAAGCGTTATTTTTTTTACCAAATGTTTTGGATATATTTTTAAGTTCTATCATTATTCAACATGCATTTATTTTTTACTAAAAGGCACAATCACCCAGTTGTACACATAACATCCTAAACAAATTTTAAAGAGAGATTCGAGAAGTGCACAAATAGCCAAGACAACCAGAACCGTTTTTGCAAGAAAAACCTCATTTATTAGGAATAAAAACAAGACTGTGACGGAAAAAATAAAACCTAACAAAGCCGCAAATTTTTTGGGCGTTATGAATACGGGTTGTTTTTTCATATTCAAAGCTTTCACTAATTCTTTTGTAATCATCGCAAAAGGTGAAGGAAAAAATGTAAACGCCCGTATCGCAAAATCGATGAGTAGAACTGCTGCAGGAATAATGGATTCCAAACGCCAAGCAATTGCAGACCATAGCACAACTTGCGCAGCGATTAAGCGTATCGTATTTTCTTCAGTGTAGTGTTTTGCTATTTCTTTTTTTCGAGTCATTGGATTACAGAATATTTTTGAGGCACCGACCGGATTCGAACCGGTGTAAAAGCTTTTGCAGAGCTCCGTATCACCACTCTACCACAGTGCCAGATGAATAAAAAAAGACTTCACAAACGCTGTAAAGTCATATTGAAATTCTTAATAAATCACCAACAAAATACAGCATGCTCCTTATGGAAACATACAGCACATCATTTTTTTATTTTGTATAGCGAACGATTTAGATAGCATAATTAATTATTCTTTAAAGTTAATTGCAACACCTCGTAAAAGGTGCTGCAACAAACAAATCCCTTTTATGAACATTAATCCCATTAGTAGTCTACCCTTTTTATAGACTAATAATGTTTGCAAATGTATGCTTTTATTTTTTCTGAGCAAGAATAATTCAGTTTAATTTATCTATCACGAACGATAAACCATTTCAGTAACAACGATCTATCTGGAAAAACCTTTGCCCTTTAACTTTTGTTAGAAGTGAGCTATCGTTTTCAATGAAAAGAAAACATTGCGCAATATTTACAATTTATTAATACAATTCGTCTCGTCGGTCAAAAAAAATATGGTTAAATTCGCCACCCTTTACCATTTTAAAATAAAGATATGAAATCTACCGGTCAAATTGTTGAAATACTCTCAAATTCACCTTTGTACAATGACTCGTGGAAAGAATTACAATCTTTAAAAGAACAATTAAAAGTGCGTTCTACAACTCCAAAATTTAATTTATTCGATGGTATATTGATAGGAGGATATCAGGGAACAGCAAATTTTCATATTGGTCAAAGGAAAGGAGTCCCCATTAGTGGAAGTAAAAAACCGCTATATGTTATCGCACTTGATGCAGAAGAAAACAGAATATTTGTGGGTGCAGGAAAAGATCATCCCGGATTATTTCGTGATGTTGCAGAAATACGAAATGCAGAAATAGCATGGGAACAAATTGCAGATCGCCAACCATTTACGGAAAACGAAGCAACACCAGTAACCATTACTTTTGAAGAAACCCATCAAACGACAGACGCAAAATTATATCACTATCAAGACAATACATTCATCGAGTTTCCTAAACCTTTAAAGATAAATCAACAACAACATTCTATTGCCATTAAGGTAAACGACCAACTTCTGGCAAAAACATTCATTAATTTAACTTTAATATGAAATTAAAACTTTCTCTCTTATCAATACTCGTCAGCTTGATGAGTTTTGCTCAAACTGCACCGAGTTATTACAGCGGAATTGATTTTTCTCAAACTCAAAACTCACTGAAAAATGCTTTGGCAACCTTAATTACGAACACTCATCACAACGAGATTACTTATGATGAACTCAAAACCTTGCTTGCAAGCAGCGATGCTGATCCAGATGTTCCCGGAAATATTTTATTAGTGTATGGTTCGCAGAACTCTGGAATCCACCAAAGAAGTAGAAATAAAAACAGCGAATGGAACAGAGAGCATGTGTATGCTAAATCCAAAGGAACTCCTAATTTAGGTCAATCCGGACCAGGCTCTGATGGTCACCACTTACGCCCAGCAGATAACAACCTCAACAGCAACAGAGGAAACCTTTCGTTTGCGGACGGAAGTGGCGCGACAGCCGTAAAATCCAACGGTGGCTGGTATCCTGGAGATGAGTGGAAAGGTGACATCGCAAGAATTTTAATGTACATGTATGTGCGCTACAACACGCGATGCAAGCCACTTAACATCACACAAGGGCCAAGCACTTACTCTTCTGATTTTCCAGATATTCTTTTAAAGTGGAATGTGGAAGATCCTGTTTCAGACTTTGAGAGACAAAGAAACAATATCACCGCAAACCTACAAGGCAACCGAAATCCTTTTATTGATAACGCTTACTTAGCAACTGTAATTTGGGGAGGTCCAGCCGCTGAAAATTCTTGGCCAGACACCTTTTCTGGTGGTACAAGTAGCGATACAGAAGCACCAACAATTCCGACGAATTTAACCGTTACCGGTACATCTGAAAATTCAGTATCTTTATCTTGGAACGCCTCTACCGACAATGTTGCGGTTGCATCCTATCAACTTTATGTGAACAATGTTTACAACAATAGCGTTACTGCGACTTCCGCCACAATTTCAGGATTATCAGCATCCACAAATTACACTTTTTACGTAGTCGCTAAAGATACCGCAGGAAATCTTTCCGAATTCAGCAACACTGTAAATGCTACTACAGACGAAGCACCAGAAAATGGTACAACTTGTGGTACTGAAGACTTCTCTAACACCTCTTCAATTTCGGGAGTTCCCGATTCTTCTTACACCGATAGAACTTGGAGCAATAATGGAATTACTTGGAATGCAACGAAAACAAGAATCGATACCCAAATTTATCAAGAAGATAATAACAAAGCCATTTGTATAAGAAAAGGTTCTTTAATCTCTTCAACTATATCAGGAGGAATTGGCTCTTTTTCCGTAAGAACTAAGTTGCCATTCAATGATAGTGAAGGAAACTACGTTTTAAAAATTAACGGTGTTGAAGTAGGACAAATTCCGTATGCAAAAACAGCAAAAACATACACCATTGAAGATATTAACATTTCAGGGAATGTTGTGATTGAGCTTGTTGACGCTACTACAAACAATAGAGTATCGTTCGATAATCTTTCATGGACTTGCTATGATGGCGCAACGATGAACGCTACTGAAACGGCAACTTCTGCTAAAAAATTGACGATCTATCCGAACCCTGTAAAAAACCAGGAATTTTTTATTAAAGGTTTAAAAGATGGGGAAACCATTCAAATTTATAACTTGAACGGTCAGTTGGTTCAAACCAATAAACATGTAACCAATAATGGAAAAATTCAATTGAAAAATGTGCCAAAAGGAGTTTACATTATTAAAGCTAGAAATCAATCTACCAAGCTTATCGTTGATTAACGAACATTAACAATTACCATTGAACCGGCTGAATTTCAGTCGGTTTTTTTTGAAGATGAGCAATGTGATACGGACAACTTGTCGCAAAAAATCGAATGGTAAGAAATTTGACTTTCAATATGGAAAGAAAAAAATGTCAACAAAATATTCAGTGCTCGACTTAGCAACCATCGTTAAAGGAGATACGATTCCTACCACATTTGAAAAATCAGTGAAAGCTGCGCAAAATGCCGAAAAAAACGGATACACGCGTTACTGGTTTTCCGAACATCACAATTTTCCAAATGTTGCGAGTGCTGCAACTTCCATTTTAATAGGTCATGTTGCTTCGCAAACCACAACTCTGCGAGTGGGCTCTGGAGGAATTATGCTACCTAACCACACCCCTTTATCGGTAGCAGAACAATTTGGAACATTGGACGGATTGTATCCTGGAAGAATAGATTTAGGTTTAGGAAGAGCTCCAGGAACCGATTCGCTTACCGCAAGTATTTTGAGAAGAGGTAACTTAAATCCACATTACGATTTTGAATCGCATATAAAAGAGCTTCAACAATACATGAGTCCTCAAAATGCTCATTCAAAAGTTAGAGCTATACCTGGCGAAGATGCAGATGTGCCAATTTACCTTTTAGGAAGTTCAACCGATTCGGCATTCCTTGCTGCAAAAATGGGATTGCCGTATGCCTTCGCTGCGCATTTTGCACCTGCTCAACTGGAAATTGCATTGGAAATCTACCGAAGTAATTTTAAACCTTCAGAGCATTTGCAACAACCGTATGTGATTACTTGCATCAATATCATAGGAGCCGAAACAACAGAAGAAGCGCATTACCTTTCTCAATCTCACTTTCAAGCGTTTGTTAATATTCTGTTAGATCAAAGGCAACCGCTGCTACCACCAGAAGAAACGCAGCTTGCGGATTTACCAGATGAAGTTGCAGTACACTTAAATCGAATGGCCAATAAAACATTCGTCGGTGATCAAAAAGATTTGAAACAACAACTTTCCGATTTCACAAAATTTTATCAACCCGATGAAATTATGGTTTCAGGAAACATTTATGATTTTGATAAAAAGCTGAAATCATACGAGATGGCAGCAGAAGTTATTCAAGGATTATAAAAATTCAAAAAAGAGTATTTTCTAATGCTCTTTTTTTGATTTATGACTTTTTCGAAGATGAAGATTATCCTTCACAATTTTATTCAAATCGCGGTTTTTCACTGATCTGGTATTGAACATTAAAATCGGGAATATTACTCCAAAAGCAAGTGCCATTAAAATAAATCCCGTTTTCAAACCGTTATTGAAAACTTCCATAAAAAAATCAAAGGATCCACTTTTCTCTTTTCCGTAGGTAACGGTGTGCAGCAAACCGATCATAAATTCATATCCAAATTTCCCAGGAATCATATTAATCACTGCGGGAATAGTAAAAACAATCGGCGGTGTGTGAACACGATGCGCAAAGTAAGTTCCTAAAATCCCCACAGCAGAAGCACCTGCTAAAGATGCCAAAACAACTTGTCCTGGAATAAAATCGGTTATTAAGGTGGTTTTAATTCCGAAACCCAAAGCGCCCAACAATGCGACGACCCACATTGCACGTCTCGGCGTATTAAAGAGCGCAGCAAAACCTAAAGACACTAACATTGCCCAAAAAAGCAAAATTATAAAATCTACACTATCCATAACCAAAAATAAAAAGTGAAAGATAAAATCCAACCGCAATCATAAAGACCATTAATATTCCCATTGATGTTTTCGCCCATCCGGAGACGATATGTCCAGAGAAAATATCTAAAAATCCATTAATTAACGGAACGCCAGGAATCAACCATAATACGCATGCAGTAAGCGCCGCGTGATATTCTCCCATTCCTACAAATCGACAAAAATTCACCACACATGTAGAAACAAAAGCTCCGATAAACCAGCAAATGTTAACATTGAATTTTCGTACAAGAAAAATTTTTCGCACATACATTCCCAATACAGCAGCTAAAAATGCAACAATAAATTCTAAATTAGTTCCAGAAAATATCTTACTTAAGGCAGCCGTGGCAAATCCAATCATTAAAAACTTAAACCATTCCGGATAAGAATTTTCTTTGCTGATGGATTGCAATCGAGATTCAATTTCGGGAATTGAAAATTGTTCTTCTGTAATTTTCCAAGTGAGAATACTGATGGATGAAACGATAGAATAATTAACGCCATAGTGCATAATTCTTTTCACCAAAGTTCTGCGATCGCCTGTATCCGAATCCGTTACGGTGATCACCACCGCAGAATGCGAGAAGAAGAATTCAGTATGATAGCCAAATGAATCGGAAACGCGGTTGAGATTTCGCCCGGTTCGTGTGGAGTTTGCTCCATTACTAATCAGCATTACTGCTATATCGAGCAGAACATCCGAAAATTGATCAATTGTATCAGGAGCCGTTTTCATTATTCAAAGGTATGATTATTAGGAGATGTGTTGCAAAAAAAAATCCCTAACAAATGTTAGGGATTTCAATTTTATATCGCTTATTAATTAAGCGTTTGGTTCAACAGATACAAAAGATCTATCATTTGCTTTCTTTCTGAAAACTACTTTTCCGTCTACAAGAGCAAACAAAGTATGGTCTTTACCAATTCCCACGTTTTCACCTGGGTGATGTTGTGTACCTCTTTGTCTAACGATGATGTTACCAGCGATCGCTTCTTGTCCTCCGAAAATCTTAACTCCTAATCTTTTAGAGTGAGATTCTCTACCGTTTTTGGAACTACCAACTCCTTTCTTGTGTGCCATTTTATATTACGGTTTTTATTTGTTTAATGCTTTGAATTTATCAACATTCTCTACGATTGCGGCATCAACCTCTTCGTGAGAAAGAATATCTTTTCCAAGTTTTCCTTTAACCTCTGTACCTAATGCAACCAAAACTTCTCTGTTGTCTTTTGACTGAGAAAGTCCGTTTTTCTTTAAGTGATAGTTCAATTCATGATCTTCACTAAAGTTTACGGTTGCGTTGTCTGAGGCAGGAGCTGCTGTGGATTTTTCTTCTTTAACTTCAGCTGTTTTTTTAGCTTCAGCTTTTGGCGCAGCTTTTTTAGTACCTTCAAATCCAGTGATTCCGGTAATTACGATCTGAGTTAAAGATTGTCTGTGTCCGTTTTTCTTTGCGTATCCTTTTCTTCTTTTCTTTTTGAAAATGATTACTTTATCCGCTTTCACGTGATCAAGGATTTCCGCTTCTACAGCGATTCCGCTTACAGCCGGGGCGCCAACAGTTGTAGTACCGTTTACAGTAAGAAGAACTTTATCAAAAGAAACTTTGTCTCCTTTTTCTCCTTTCAAACGGTTTACAAACAACTTTTGGTCTTGCTCAACTTTGTATTGAAGCCCTGCTATCTCTACAATTGCAAACATTGTTTATAAATTTTAATTAATTATTACTTAGATTTCGGACTGCAAAAATAGTAATTTTTTATGAACCAGCAATATAAATTTGCATTTCGAGTAAAAAATTATGCTTTCAGCAATACAATTTCGTCACGCAATTTTGCGGCTTTAATAAAATCAAGATTCTTCGCTGCGCTTTCCATCTCTTTTTGTTTTTGCGCAATTACGCTTTCTAAATCTTCGCTTGAGTAGGATGCCTTTTCTTCCGCAACTTTCTTAATAATTTCTTTTTGTGTGTATTTATCATCAGGAAAATCTTTAGCTCTTCCCACCAGCGCTTCTGATATTTTCTTGTTTACTTGTTTTGGAATTATTCCATGTTGGGTATTGTATTCCTGTTGTTTTTCTCGTCGATAATTGGTTTCATCGATGGTTGCCTGCATGGATTTTGTCATTTTATCCGCATACATAATCGCTTTACCATTAATATTTCTTGCAGCACGGCCAACGGTTTGAATCATGGATCTTCTGGATCTTAACATTCCTTCTTTATCGGCATCTAGAATGGCAACCAACGAAACTTCTGGCAAATCGAGACCTTCACGCAGAAGATTAACCCCAATCAGCACATCAAAAAGTCCCGTTCTTAAATCATTCATAATTTGAATTCTTTCCAAAGTTTCAACATCGGAATGAATGTATCGGGTTCGAATTCCAAATTTTGTAAAATACTTCGTTAACTCTTCCGCCATTTTTTTGGTTAAGGTGGTCACCAAAACGCGCTCATCAATTTCTGATCTTTTTTGAATTTCTTCCATTAAATCATCAATTTGATTTACGGTTGGCCGAATTTCAATTTGCGGATCCAAAAGTCCCGTTGGACGGATAATTTGTTCCACATATTCCCCTTCCGTTTTTTGAAGTTCGTAATCTGCTGGCGTTGCAGAAACATAAACGACTTGATTTTGCATCGTTTCGAATTCTTCAAAACGCAATGGTCGATTATCCAAAGCGGCAGGCAAGCGAAAACCAAATTCCACCAAAGATTCTTTTCTACTACGGTCGCCGCCGTACATTGCATGTACTTGTGGAATGGTTACGTGGCTTTCATCAATAACCATTAAATAATCTTTAGGAAAATAGTCG
Source organism: Bacteroidota bacterium (assembly GCA_023422635.1). Classification (GTDB taxonomy): domain Bacteria; phylum Bacteroidota; class Bacteroidia; order Flavobacteriales; family Weeksellaceae; genus JAFAGO01. The sequence continues at coordinate 161,113 of JAFAGO010000042.1, read as the reverse complement.
AGCAAACAGAAAGGGCGTTCACCAGGCATTCTACCATCCATATAACGAGAATAATTTTCGATTCCAGAACAGTAACCCAATTCTTTAATCATTTCCAGATCGAGCTCCGTTCTTTCTTGCAAACGTTTTGCTTCTAAAGGTTTTTCAACCGATTGAAAAAAATCCACTTGCTTAACCATATCATCTTGAATTTCGCGAATTGCGCCGTTCAAGGTTTCTTTTGTGGTAACGAAAAGGTTTGCAGGATAAATTTGAATTTGATCAAAATTTGAATCTACATTTCCAGAAACAGGATCAAAGCTTTGAATTTTTTCAATTTCATCACCAAAAAACTGCACCCGAATTGCATTATCGGAATACGCTGGAAAAACATCGATTACATCACCTTTTACTCGAAATGTTCCACGTTGGAATTCATTTAAAGTTCTTGCATAAAGGGCACTTACCAAAGAATGCAACAAAGCAGTTCTAGTAGTTTTTTGACCGATTTCGACAGTCACCAAAGATTTATGAAATTCGGTCGGGTTTCCAATCCCGTAAATACACGAAACGGAAGCCACAATCAAAACATCTCTTCTTCCAGAAAGCAAACTTGCAGTTGCAGAAAGTCGAAGTTTTTCTACTTCTTCATTAATACTTAAATCCTTTTCAATATAGGTTCCTGTTGAGGCAATGTACGCTTCTGGTTGATAGTAATCGTAATACGACACAAAATATTCAACCGCATTATCTGGAAAAAATTCTTTAAACTCCATAAAAAGCTGTGCCGCCAACGTTTTGTTGTGCGCCAAAACCAATGTTGGCTTCTGTACATTATTCACCAAATTGGCCACAGTAAAGGTTTTCCCAGATCCTGTAACGCCTAAAAGCGTTTGATAACGCTCGCCGTTACGGATGCCTTCGGTTAATTTTTCGATCGCTTTTGGTTGATCGCCCGTCGGTTGATATTGAGATTGAAGATTAAATTTCATTCAACAAATTTAGGAAATAAAAAGGAGTTCGAATTTTAAATTAAATTCGCTATTCGAGTGATTAAAAAGGTTTTGATGAAGAAATACTTGGAAAAATGTACACTCCCTGAAGTTTCGATTTTTCTTTTTCCTTATCCAAAACGGGCGTTGTTCTGGTTTTCTCAATTACCCGAATGTATTTATTTTTAAATGGGAAAAGATTTTGAACAACAAGCACAGAATCTTGAATAGTAGTTTTGGAAAGAAACACCGTTCCATCTCCGATTTCTACAAGTTTGTATTGAAGTTTTGTCTTCGCAGATTTTGGCTCAAGTATTGCCACCATATCTCTTCCAAAAGAATGATATGTAAATAAAATTTTACGAGAAGGCTTTATATGAAATTCTTCCAAAAAAGCGAGATCTTGCAACGATAATTGTGTTGCATTGAAATTATCTTCATTGTACACAAACTTTTCCGCAAATTGAAAATAGATCTTTTTTCGATCGTTCGCATAATAGCTTTTCTGATTGTTAGAAAAATAATAGCCACCCCTCTTGAAACTTCGGGAGCAGGAATACAATGAAAAACCTATCACAAACAAGTAAAAAAATAAAATTTTCTTCATTCTTTAAAGATAAAAAAAGAGCCCAAAATCGGACTCTTCTCACTTTACATTCAAATATAGCTTGGTTATAATTTAAAAATTGAAACGAATGGATGTGAAAACTTGTCTACCCAAAAATCCCATTTGCACAGGATCGAAAATTCCACCAGATTCTGTGTTTCCTGCGTCAGCAGCTTCTTTTTGTAGTGTTGGATATTGATTAAACAAATTTTTAGTTCCGATAATCCAAGTGAAATTTTTAGTGAAATCGTAGCCGAAAGATAAATCCGTCGTCAATCTTGGATCGTAATATTGGTAATCATCATCACCTTCATAACCGATAATTTCAACCTTATCAAATCTTACCAATTGTAAGTTTGCATTGAATTTATCAACCTTATAATTTAAGTTTAAATTAATTTTTGTTTTAGGAGCAGAAGCCAAAATAAACGCTCTTTCTCTCGCACTTAAATACACATCTTCTTTTCCTGCTAAAGTTCCTGAAGCGTGAACATCGGTGATTTTCATATCGTTATAATTTCCCGCTAATGTGGCAGTTAATTTTCCTGCACCAATATTTTCGTTATAACTTAAAATCACGTCTAATCCAGTAGTTTTGGTATCGACAGCATTGGTAAAAAATTGAGCTTGATCGACATTCATACTTGCTAAAATTCCACCAATTGCATCATCCGACTGATCGAAAGTTCCCGTTAATACAATTCTATCTTTTACTTTGATGTAATATCCATCAATGGTTGCGGTAAATTTTGGCGTATTAAAAGTAAAACCAGCACTTCCATTAAGGGATTTTTCTTCTTTCAATTCTGGCATTCCAACTGCTTTAGCCAAATCACTATCATTTGCTGCCAATTGCACCGTTACCAATTCACCACCTTGGAAGTTGGTAAACTGTAAACTATAGTATTTTTGAACCAATGAAGGCGCTCTAAATCCTGAAGAAACTGAACCTCTAAATGCGAATTGAGGTGTAAACGCATATCTTGTTGCAAATTTTCCGTTGACCGTGCTTCCGAAATCGCTGTAATTTTCGAAACGTCCAGCTGCGCTGATCATCCATTTATCGGTAATATCCAATTCTGTATCGATGTATGCAGCAACGTTATTTCTACTTTTATCCACCGATTGGGAATATCCTGGAAAACCTTGAGATCCACCTGGTCGTGTATCGCCAGAAAGCGGATTAATCACCAATAAATCTGGATTGGTTGTAGCGGTTACAATATTTCCATTAACATCATACATTGCATAAGAAGATTCCTCCCCTTTTATGATTTCAAAATTTTCCACTCTAAATTCTGCACCTAAAGCCACGTTCAATCCTTTTAAAACATCAAAAGGTTTCACCGCACTAATTCCGGTAACATTTTGAAGTAATGAATGTCCACCCGCATTAAAACTTGTCGGTGAATTTACACCTAAAGTTGCGTTGATGGTATCATCAATTTGATACATAAATTTGTTACTACCGAAAGCATTGTAGAAATCAAAATCCCATTCGCCAGCTTTAAATTTCAAACCATTGTCAAAAGTAAAATCGTTGATGGTTGTATTTTGAATGGGGTTGAAACCATTTGGATACACTTCAGGAATATTTCCGTCAGCATCAGCAGAACGAGTCCAAGCGTAAGCATCTGTATTTCGATACGAATAACCAGGTTGCGAATAAAACTTCACATTATCCGAAAGCGGAATTTCCACATTTCCGAAGAAGAAAAAGTTTTTGGATTTAGCATCACCGAAACGTTGTCGCGGCACGTCGTATTTCTCTGGATTAGCATTTCTAATCGAAAAATCTTTGGAAACAAATTCAACGGTAAAATTTCCGAAACCACCTTTATTCCCAATTGTAGTTCCGTAATTTCCAGAAGCATCAATGGTAAAACCATCTAACTTTTTGTCGGAAACCACATCATCATCTCCAGGACTTTTAAATAAATTGACGCCAGAATATACATTACCAACAAAACCATTGTTTCGATCATTTAAAACGACATTAATAACGCCCGCAATCGCATCAGAACCATACTGAGCTGAAGCTCCATCTCTAAGAATTTCTACTCTTTTAATGGCTGCAACCGGAATTGTATTTAAATCCGTACCTGAATTTCCACGACCTCGTGTTCCGAATAAATTAACCAACGAAGATTGGTGATATCTTTTCCCGTTAAGTAAAACTAAGGTTTGATCAGGACCTAAACCTCGTAACGTTGCGGGATCAACCGCATCTGCGCCGTCGGAACCCGATTGCTTATTAGAATTGAAGGACGGCGCGGAAAATTGCAACAGTTGGTTAACATCCACTTGCCCGGTTGTTTCTTTAACCTCCATAAGATCGATTACATCAACAGGAACTGGTGCATTTACCACCGTTCTATTTTTGTTCCGAGAACCTGTTAAAACCACTTCTTCCAAATTCGATTCCTTTGCAATAGTATCTGTTTCTTGGGCAAGAACCAAAGAACCGAGTCCTATAAAAAACAGAACTGCCAACTTCGTTTTATTCATATTATTAATTTTTTACAAAACGAAATTATTAATTTTTATAACACTAACCCTATTTTTTTATAGGTATTTCGAACAATTTACAATTGATTTTAATTTTAACCCCATTTTAATTAATACTAAAACCAATTTATTACTAATTATATATGAAAAAAACCAGATTCCACTCAACAACTTAAAAAATCTTATCTTGAAGAAAATTATTGTTATGTTTAAGTTTCTTTTTCCCGTATTGTTTGCATCGTTAATTCAATGTCAGCAAAAAACCTCAACGCGTATTAACACCACCGATGCTTCTGAATCTGTTGAAAAGCAAAAACCCAACACCAATTATCAACCAGCGTTTCAACAACAAACGAGAATTCAAGCAGTTCGCACTTCTACTCCATATAAAAGCGAAGTTTTAGCAAGCGACCTTGGAAGACCTTGGGGAATAATCAACCTTCCTGATGGACGGTTTTTAATTACCGAAAAATCCGGTTTCATTTGGATCATTTCAAAAGACGGAAAAATAAAAACGAAAGTTGAAGGCTTACCAAAAGTGGATGCTGCTTCACAAGGAGGATTACTCGATATCGCTTTAGACCCAGACTTTACATCCAATCGAACAATTTATTGGAGCTTTTCCGAACCATTTGAAAACGGAAATCTAACCTCTGTTGCAAAAGGCAAACTAAGCGAAACTAAAAATCTAGTTGAAAATTCAACCGTTATATTTCGGGCAACGCCTTCATACGATGGAAATTTACATTTCGGAAGTCGACTTCAATTTGATAAAGAAGGAAATCTATTTGTGAGCACTGGAGAACGTTCAGATAAAGTAACGCGTGCTTTGTCTCAAAAAACGGATAATTATTTGGGGAAAATTTTGAGAATTACAAAAGAAGGAAAACCTGCGACGGGAAATCCTTTTATTGGAAAAGAAGGTTTTAAACCAGAAATTTATTCTTTCGGACACAGAAATCCACAAGGTTTAGCAATTGATGAAAAAGGTCAACTTTGGGAGACCGAACACGGACCTCGTGGAGGCGACGAACTCAACCTAATTGAACCGGGTAAAAACTACGGTTGGGGCGATGTAACGTATGGAATTGAATATTCTGGCGAAAAAATTGGCACAGGAATCACTCAAAAATCAGGAACTGAACAACCTGTTTATTACTGGGATCCTGTAATTTCCCCAAGTGGAATCGCATTTTATACCGGCGAAATCACCGAATGGAACAACAATCTTTTCATCGGTTGTTTAAGTGGACAACATATCGATCGGTTGGTGATTAAAAACAACAAAGTCGTTGGTGAAGAACGTTTACTTGAAGACAAAAACGAAAGATTTCGGGATGTTTTAAATGGAAATGATGGAAATTTGTATGCGATTACCGATAGCGGGAAACTTTACAAAATTTCAAAAGAGTAAAGTTGATGTAATTTCTTCAACAAAATTCAAAAAAAATAGTGCTATTCCTGAGTTTTAAAAATATTTTCTTCGGAATGAAAACCTGCAACGCCACCGCTAACGGCAAATTTCATTGCAGCAGCGGCACTCATCCCAACAACGGGCTTAATGTTTTTCTGTTCCGTAACAATTACCCAACCCGAAATCGCATAAGAATGCGGTAAATAAACGGCAACGTAGTTGTGTTTTTCAACATCCGACATTTCTTTTTGGGTAAGAAAGCCAATTCGCCATATTTCAGGATTTTCATTGGTTTTTACCCAAACAGGATCGTTGAATTTCTTTTTATCGCCCACGAAAGAAGCCATCACATCTTTTGTAGGACTATAGATATGCTTGATTCCTGGCGTTCTTTCTAAAAGATAATCAACTTGATCGAAGATAAAACGCCCAAAAACAAATTTGTTCCCCAAATACCCCAAAAGAGAGGTGAACGCGACCACAGAAATAAAAACCAATCCTGGAACTTGCTGCGCAACAGAAGGAACCAAACTATCAACAGACGAAATAATATACCAAATGACAAAAATAGTTAGTCCGATTGGCCCAATAATTAGCAAACCCTGAAAAAAAGATTTCAGGAAAAGGTTAAAAATATTTTCGTAACGCTGCGTGCTCATTTGGGTAATCTTCAAAGTTTGACAAATCCACTTTCCGAAGGAAGTACATTTGATCAATATTTATATTTATCGAGTTGCGATTCTATTGAATCGTTCTAGGAATTTTCAATCTAACCGTGAATGGTTTCTTTGTTTCCGTACGATTGAATGATTTTAGCTTCGTATTCCAACCATTCTTCCCAACGTTTATTTACTTTTTCCGGATCGCCTAATTGTCTTGCAAATCCAATAAAAGTGGTGTAATGATTCGCTTCCGAAATCATCAAATCATGATAGAATTTTTTCAATTCTTCATCTTTAATATTATCGGTAAGCACTTTAAATCTTTCGCAACTTCTGGCTTCAATCATTGCTGCAAAAAGCATTTTATCGATAAGAAGATCAGTTCTACTTCCCCCTTTTACGATAAATTGCACAAGATCGTTTACGTAATCATCTTTACGAGTTCTTCCTAAAACGCCCCCTCTTTTTTTAATAATTTCATGAACTTGATTGAAGTGATCCATTTCTTCCAAAGCAATTGCGGTAAGTTCAGTCACCATTTCAGTATGTTCTGGAACCATTGTAATAAGTCCGATCGCATTGGTTGCAGCTTTTTGTTCGCACCAAGCGTGATCGGTAAGGATTTCTTCAAGATTTCCTTCGGCAATATTCGCCCATCTGGGATCGGTTGGAAGTTTTAATTTGAACATAGAAATTATTTTTGAAGATGTAAATTTAATCAAAGTTTAGAACATCAATGCTTTTAAAATTATTTTGAAAGAAGTTTTAAACGTTTGTAAAAAGCCAAAACATAGAATTTAGCAGTAACGCCACAGAGCGTTCTACCGAGTTTTCGGATATGTCTTCAAATTTTCTTAAGTTTAAGCCTGAAAGTTTGTATTTTAAATCCTATGAAAATCCTACTTGTAGAAGATCACACCGATCTCGCCGAAAACATCACCAACTATCTTGCAAAGGAACGTTACGAATGCATTTGTGCCTCCACTAAAAAGCAAGCATTGACACTTCTACAAAAGGAAGATTTTGATTTGATATTATTAGACCTCACTCTTCCGGACGGTACTGGATTGGATGTTCTATCAAATATTAAGGAGCAAAAACCAAATACACAAGTTATTATTATTTCTGCACAAAATTCACTTGATTATAAACTTATTGGCCTGAATAATGGAGCGGATGACTATATAACAAAACCGTTTCCGTTGCCTGAATTGCATGCTCGAATTAAAGCTGTAACGCGAAGAAATCAGAACAATAAGGAATCTGCTGTGCTCGAATTTAATGAAATCACCATCAATCTTGATTCCATGCAATGTTTCGTGAATGGTAAAGAACTGATTCTCACTAAAAAGGAAATTAATCTGTTGGTGTATTTCATCAATAATAAAAACCGAGTTTTATCCCGACAAGCCATTGCTACACACCTTTGGGGAGATTATACTTTTAATCTTGATAATGTAGATTTTATTTATCAACATTTGAAAAACCTGCGTAAAAAAATTAAAGATAACGGCGGTAACGATTATCTAAAAACCATTTACGGACTTGGTTACAAATGGTCGAACTAAATGCGACTGAGTACCAAAATAACACAATATTTTATCGGCATTGTATTTTTTGCATTGTCAATCGGTTTTTTTATTTTCTATTTCGCGATTGAAAGAGCAACCATGCAATCTGCCATTGGCAAGCTGAATGACATCAATCAAATTGTTGTAAAAAAAATTCAATCTGGAGAATCGGTACAACATATTGAAAATCAACATCCGCATGTTTCAATTACAACACTAAATATTCCTTTCAAAAATAAAAAAGACGATGAAGTGGTCACCAAAAATCACGAATGGAGCGAGGAATTGCTGGCGACGATTAACAGGATTGATGTTACCACATATCCTCTCATCAATAATGTTCAATATAAAATTACTTCCGAAAGTGATCTTACGGTAATTGATGATAAATTTTTTGTGGGAATTGTGATGGTTATTCTTTGGATTTTTGTTTTCATCATCATCATTATTCTTTTCTTTGGTGAAATAATTGCAAGAAATCTTTACGAACCGTTCTACCATTTGGTTACTGAAATGCAAAGCTTTGATGTTCGAGAAAAAAAACAACTTCAATTGGTGGACACGAAGATTCACGAGTTGGATAAACTGAATCAGCTTTTCCTTAAAACCTCACAACAATCCATTCGCCATTACGAATCTTTGCAAGAATTCACCGAGAATCTTTCTCACGAATTACAAACACCGATTGCAAACATCAAAGGGAAAATTGATCTTCTTTTGGAAACGCCGCTTGATGAAGAACAAATGCAATCGCTGAGCAGTATGTACGATCAACTTTTGCGGGTTTCCTCGATCAATCAATCGCTCATTCTTCTAATGAGTTTAGAAAATCATGAAATCACGAATGAAATTACCAATATTTCTGAACTGATTACTGATTTGATAGCAAACCAGGAAGATTTAATTTCAATGAAGGAAATCCAACTGAATAGTGCAATCCAAAAAAATATTTTTTTACCGATTAATCCATACCTCGCGGAAATTGTTTTTTCGAACCTCATCAGCAATTCTATTCGGCATAATTTAATTGAAGGAAACATCTCAATTTCGTTAGATGAAAAATTTTTTATCATCAAAAACTCGGGTTACAACAATAATTTGGATGATCAAACGGTCTTTCAAAGGTTCAAAAAAGGCGAATTAAATCCGAATTCTATCGGAATTGGACTGGCTTTGGTTAAAAAAATTGTCGATATGTATGGTTTTAAAATTCAGTACAAACAGCGTAACAATGAGCATTTGTTTACAATTTCATTTGAAAATTAGAACGTTGTAACTAAAATTCAAGAAAACTTCAAAAAAACTTCAAAAAAACTTCAAATTCTTATCGGTAATTGGTAGGTGAACAAATCATCCTACCTTTTATGAAAGCACTTCTCTGTTTCGGCGCACTTATTACCGCAATGAATATTTCGGCGCAAGACTCTCTTAAAAAACCTCTAAAATTATCTGAAGAAACCTTCAAAAACTCTCCCGGAGAAATGAAAATTCGCTTTGACGAAAGTGGTGATAAATTTTTAAAATTCGGAATTTCTTCCCAAGTATGGTTACGAGGGATCGATAACAATCCTGGCACGCAAGTGAATGGCTTTCCACAAGATTTCACTTATGACGCTGGAGTTCGAAGAATGAGAATCATCATGAACGCTCAAATGTCCAGTTGGCTATCTGTGATGTTACAATTTGGAATCAACAACCAAAGTTTCATTAGTGGCGGCGGAAGCGGAACTGGCGGCAACGGAGCTGGAAAAAAACCACAAATTTTCTTCATGGACGCATACAATGAGGTCACCATTAAGCCAATGGTTGATAAAGCAACCAAAACCATGAATAAAAATCACTTGTACATAGGAGCTGGACTTCATGCTTGGTCGGGAATAAGCAGGTTAACCAATGCAAGTACGACGAAACTTTTAACGGCTGATTTGCCTGTTTTTAATTTCCCGAACATTGAGGTTTCCGATCAGTTTTCTCGACAATTTGGTGTTTTTGCGCACGGTGCCTTTAATAAATTTAATTATCGAGTTTCTGTTAACAAACCATTCGCCACAAATAGAACTCCCATTGTTGGCGGTCCTGTAGTTGAAAACAACCAATCTGGAAAACTCTCCTTTGCAGGATATGGAATGTATCAATTTGGTGATCGTGAAACCACGGCAACTTCATTTTTGCCAGGAACATACATCGGATCGAAAAAGATTTTCAATATCGGTTTAGGTTTTTATAGCAATAACGATGCAACGCTTGAGCAACCTACTGAAGGCCAAATGGTATCGCACAATCAAAGTAACTTCGGCCTTGATGTTTTCGTGGACAGACCTATCGGAAATCCAGCGAAAGAAATGGCGGTTAGTTTCTACTCCGTGTATTACCTCAACGATTATGGCCACAATTACTTAAAAACTACAGGAATTATGAATCCTGGAACTGCCGATCCAACGTATACTGGAGCTGTAGCAGCTGAAGGTTTCGGAAACGCAAAATACCTTTTAGGAACTGGAAAAATTTGGTACACCCAAGCAGGTTTTGTTCTTCCAAAATTCAGTGATAAAGTTAAATTACAACCATTTGCTTCTTACACTTTAAAGGATTTTGATGCGCTAAATCAGATTGGGCATCACTACGATATCGGTGCGAATCTTTTCATTTTGTCGCAAAATGCAAAACTGGCTTATCAATATACTTCTAGACCACTTTACAACGCGGAAACCAAAGAAGTATTCACGAGAAAAGGTGAACATCTTTTGACTTTACAAATTGCTTTATAAAATTAAAACCCTTACATATGTCAACAACTCAAATAAAAAACACAAAGGAACTCACCGTTAAAAACAGAGTAAAAGCCATTATTGGTGGTTCCATCGGTAATCTTGTGGAATGGTACGATTGGTATGCATACGCAGCGTTTGCAATTTACTTTTCACACGCCTTTTTCCCTTCAGGAGATCAAACAGCTCAACTTTTGAATACTGCTGGTATTTTTGCAGTAGGTTTCCTAATGCGCCCAATTGGCGGTTGGCTTTTCGGAACAATCGCAGATAAAATCGGACGAAAAAAAGCCATGACGCTTTCCGTTTTGCTCATGTCTTTTGGTTCATTGTTGATTGCTTTAACGCCATCTTACGAAACCATAGGTGTTTTAGCTCCAATTTTATTACTAGTTGCTAGATTATTGCAAGGATTAAGTGTTGGAGGAGAATATGGAGTTTCTGCAACCTATCTTTCAGAAATGGCAACATCGGACAGAAGAGGATTCTACTCAAGTTTCCAATATGTTACCCTTATCGGCGGACAATTGATTGCTTTGGGAATTCAGCTTATTTTACAGAAATTTATCTTGTCGGAAGATCAACTACACGATTGGGGGTGGAGAATTCCTTTTGTGATTGGTGCGATTCTTTCGGTGATTGCATTGTATATGAGAAGCAATCTTCACGAAACGGAATCTTTCGAGAAAAACAAACTCAAAAATGCGCAAGATGATAAAAAAGATGGTTCAATAAAAGAACTTCTTAAACATCCAAAAGCACTCATCACCGTAATTGGATTAACTTTAGGTGGAACTTTAGCGTTTTACACCTATACCACTTATATGCAGAAATTCTTAATCAACACTGTGATGTTGAGCAAGGAACAATCTACACTAATTTCCTTCTTATCGTTGTTTATTTTCGCTTGTTTGCAGCCTGTTTTCGGATTGCTTTCAGACAAAATTGGAAGAAGACCTTTGCTTTTAGGTTTTGGTATTTTGGGAACAATTTTCACGGTTCCATTATTAACAGGGCTTAGTCATACCACTTCGATGTGGGGAGCATTCGCCTACCTTATTGCTGCTTTAATTATTGTTTCGGGTTATACTTCCATTAACGCCGTTGTAAAAGCAGAATTATTCCCTGCAAACATTAGAGCGCTTGGTGTAGGATTACCTTATGCTTTAACAGTAAGTATTTTTGGAGGATCTGCAGAATATGTGGCATTATTTCTGAAGAAACAAGGTGTAGAATCGTACTACTATTGGTATATCACCGTTTGTATTGCTTTCTCTTTAGTGGTATATATTTTCATGAAGGACACCAAAGACACTTCAAAACTGAATCACGATTAAATCGATTATTCAAGCATACAATGCAAGTAGGTTTCATTAAATGGAGCCTACTTTTTTTTGAGTTTTTTCTCTAAGAAACTGCAATATCTTCCAACCAAAACCATCTAATTTCTTTAAAAACTTCGCGATCAAAACTGCTAAAACAACATTTATGGCATAAATCACGAGCATCAGGAAAAACCACGGCAAAGAATCTTCAAAAGAAACGACGAAAAAATAAACGATGGAAGAACTCATTCCTTGAGCAAAATAGAAGAAAATGGCATTTTTCCCGACAGACGTAAAAAAACTTTCTTTATTCATTTTCAAACGGTTGTAAAGCGCAAAAATTGTTATTAAAGAAAATGAAGACCAAAAAATGTAGAGCAGTTTTGGTGGAAACTTGCTTTTATTCATTTTCAGAAATAATTCAATTCCGTTATTCCAAAGCAAAGCAATTAAAATAATGAAAAACAAAACGTAGAAAACCATCAAAATTTTCATCGACACTTTTTTCCCACGAATACAATGCGCAAGTAGAAAAATACCGAGATAGAGTGCAACATACCCCACTTGACCGCTAGGGTAATATTGCGGAAAAAGATTGAAGAATAAAGTTAAACCAAAGCACAAACCAATAAACCAATTAATATGTTTAGGAAAAAACTTTAAAATTAAAACGCCAAAAACACTGAGGATAAAATATACTTTCAAATACCAGAAACTTCCCATCACCACGGGAAATGTATCGGCATTCGTATATTGATGAAGATACCAATTTCCTAAATTTTGCCATTGTGGATCTGTGGAAATATTTACGGGAACATATTTACTCCCAAACGTGGAAAAGAAATCCTGCATGGCAGTTAAACCGAAAAAGTGCAGCCCAAAAAATTTAATAAACCAATCCAAAAAAAACAGAAAAGTCACAAAAATCATGTACGTAATCTGCAGTTTAAGAAGACGGTAAAATGTTTTTTCGATATTGTTTCCAGACGTTAATCCACTTAATGCATAGAAAAGTGGAACATCGAAAAGCAAAGAAAGTACGCGCACTTCGGTGGGAATATAATACTGTCCGCTCCAAAATGCAGTGTGAATAAATATTATGGAAAGCGTGGCTACGCCTTTGGCAAAATCAATATAAAGATCTCTTTTCATGGTTCGGGGAAATCTTTTTCAAAGATAAATAATATTCGTATGTCATTTATCTTTTCTTCCGAAGGGGCGCCAAAAGGGCCTCTAAACCATTGAGTTTTATTTCGTAAACGGTTGCAAGTTGCATTCCTAATTTTCCTTTTGGAAATCCGCCATTTCTCAGAAACCATTCAAGATAAGAAACGGGAAGATCGGCAAGAACTCGGCCTTCAAATCTTCCGAAAGGCATTTTTACTACACAAATTTCCTGTAGAATTTCCGGATGTACACCCTCCATTTCTAAATTGTTAAATCAATTTTCTGTTCAACTTCTTTCGAATCAGGAAGCTCGAGATTCGGGGTATCATCATCAGAAAATTCATCGCGATACACTTGGATGAGCAACAAGGTAATAGAAACCATAATTGGCCCAAAAACCAATCCCATAAATCCAAATAAATTCATCCCCATAATAATTCCAAAAACAGTATTTAAAGGGTGAATATCTTCAAGTTTCTTCAAAAGGGTAAACCGCAAAACATTGTCTGTAAGCCCAACAACCACCAAGCAATACACCGCTAATAAAATTCCATTTGTGGTATCGCCTTCGGCAATCAAAAAAATACTTACAGGAATATAAACAATTGCAGCACCAACAATCGGAATCATTGAAGCTACCGCTGTTAAAGCAAATAAAAGAATCGCACTCGGTGCTCCAAAAATCCAATATCCAACCAGAGCTACAATTCCCTGACCAATTGCAACGACAGGAATTCCCACCGCATTTGCCATTACGAGTTTTCTAAATTTTTGGCCTATAAGATTAATATTTCCACGTTTTAAAGGAACCGCAGAAGATAGCAATCTTTCGAATAGACGAGGTTTTTCGAACATAAAATAAAGAATGAAAAACATTGACGCCACAATGGTAAAGGTGTTGACTGTTCCACTCAACGCTTTGGTTGAAAAGCCCGCTGCAAAATTCTGTAGTTTATCAATATTTTCTTTACTTAAAAGATCGAAGTTTGTTTTAGCGTAAACAAATTCTTGAATTTTATTTAAAAACTCATTGAACTTTCCTAGATATTCTTTCGAGTCGCCCAACTTGGCAATTAACAGATCGCCAATAAAATATACCGGAAGAATCAAAACAATTAAACAGATAAAAATAAGAAACAATGACGCTAATGCAGGCTTCCAGTTTTTTTTCTCTTGAAGATAAAAATTATACTTTCTGCAAATAATATAAAGGGTTACCGCTCCTAAAAGAGAAGGAATAAAGAGGGAAAGATTCCAACAAATTAAACCCGCCATTACCAAAATAATTAAGATAAGGAAGATCTGTTTTATTACATTTCCACTAATTTGAGATTCCCCGTTCGGCATATTGTATTTTTTTCAAAAGTAAACAAAAAAGCAACAGTTCATGCACTGTTGCTTTATATTTTCAATGGGTAATATTATAAAATTAGTACTTCAACAAAGGCCTTGGTTTACCAATAAATGCCACATAAGCAGAATACATTACGGCAAGATAAAAATACATCGTAATATAAATTCCTACAAAACACAAAACAATTCCCGCGACACTAATTAAAATTCCTAAAAGTGATGTTCCTAAGAATGTTCCGTAGTTTTCTTTCGCAATATTAAAAGATTTACTTAACGCTTCTCCAACACTTGCGTTTTCAAAAAGTAAAATGGGATAACCGAGCAATAAAAATGGCATCACGAATAATCCAGGTAAAAAACAAAGCGAAAACGCAACCCCAAGAATTAACCAACTTACTACGGTGTACAACAAAATATTTACTAAGTTTTGTTTGTACCCGATAAAAAGATCAGAAGCTTTTATCGATTCTCTATTGTTGTATTTATTGGCAACATACACCACCCCAACGTACAATGGCGTTAGCAAAAGACTTAAGGCCATCGACAAACCTGAATACGTAACCAAACCTGGAGTAGACCAAACATCGAATCTGGTAAAATCACCAATGCTCGACATTTCTTCGTACATTTCCTGCGAATCGAATCCTGAAAGCATTTGGATGGCATAAGATCCAGCCATTGAAATGGCAATTGCCAAAAGTGCATACAAAAATATCCCTTTATACATTTCGAAAGCGTGGGAAATAATGCTTCCCGTTTCCTTTGTAGGAACAGATCCCTGTTGATCAAACTGATTAAACTCGCTCATACTTTATTTGGTTTTTAGATTTTGCATCGTATCGATTGCCTCAAATTTAATGAATTATTTAAATAAAAAGATTACAAAGATTTTACTTTTTCCTTTTTACGATCTTCATTAAAGATATTTCGGTACAACGCATAAATCATTGCGTTAACAAAAGGAAAAGTAAACACTAAACCCACAATGGAAATTACTCCGATATACTTAAAAATAACAGCCACCAAAAAGCACACGAAAATTTCTAAAAAATGAGATTTCAACGCTTTAAAGTTTAAAGAAATGCTTTGAAAAATTGTTTTGTTCATAAAGAACATCAGCGGAGCTGAAAAAAGCGTGATAAAAACCCAAACAATTCCTAAAAAAATAGTTTGCATGGTGTACGAAAAAACCACCATCCAAAATAGATAATAACTGGTGTATATAAAGAAATTAATTCCACGATACCCTGCAAACAAATCGCTAATATCATACTTCTCGCCTAAATCAATTTTTCTATAAATTTTATAAAATCCCATATTTAAAGGATAAAGAAACATCATTGTTCCCAACATAATGAAATAGAACGTTTGAAATTCCGGCTTTTTCGCTAACTCTTGCGCACCTTGCAAATACGCATCTTGACTTACTTGTAATTTCTCGCCAAGTGCCATATAATCGTCAATTATTCCATAATGATTCATCGCGTAAATGGCAATCGAAAGAAAAATCGACAAATACACGAGTGAGAAAAGAATTTGATAAATTAAGGTTTTGGACCAATATGAAAATGCGTTTTTAACAATTGTTTCTATGCCGCTTTTCTGTGGATATTGTTGTGTCATTCCAATTTGTTTTTTGCAAAAATAAACGATTAAAAACCATTTCAACCAGAATTCAGAAAATACATCTCGTGGTAAGGAAAATTTTTACTTTTGCACAATGAATCAAATGAGTGATGATTTTCAGAAAATGGATACCCTTTCTCAGAAAGGAATTCCGTTCTTTTTTATGGTAGATTTCAAAAAAGAAAATACCGAAATCTATACTAAAAATGAACTTGAAAATTCACGCTTATTAATTGATTTTAAACACTTTAAAAACACCAACATAAAACTCGATTTACCTAAAGATTATCATTTTAAATCGTTTCCAGAACCAAAGGAAAACTATGCGAAAGGATTCGCAAATGTGAAAGCACATTTACAACTCGGAAACTCCTATTTGGTAAATTTTACACGAAAAACTAAGGTAGAAACTTCACTATCTTTGGAAGAAATTTTCTATCTTTCCCAAGCAAAATACAAAATTCTTATTCCCGGGAAGTTTGTATGCTTTTCCCCCGAAACTTTTATTGAAATTAAAAACAACCGGATTCTTACCCATCCGATGAAAGGAACGATCGATGCATCTATTGAAAATGCAGCAGAACAACTGAAAAATGATCCTAAGGAAAAAGCGGAACATTATACAATAGTCGATCTTTTAAGAAACGATTTAAGCAGGGTTGCCAACAATGTTAAACTTGATGAATTTCAACGAATTGAATTTATTAAAACCCAGCAGAAAAACCTTTTGGCAATGAGCTCCGAAATATCTGGAATTCTTAAACCAAAATTCCAAGGTAAAATAGGGAGTATAGTAAACGAATTACTTCCTGCAGGTTCCATTCTTGGCGCGCCGAAAGCCAAAACCATGGAAATTATTCAAGAATCGGAAGGTTATGATCGCGGTTTTTACACGGGTATTTGTGGATGGTTCGATGGAAAAAACCTTGATTCTGGTGTGATGATTCGTTTTATCGAAATGGAAAACGATATTTTATATTTCAAAAGTGGCGGAGGAATTACGCATAAAAGCAAATTGAACGACGAATATCAGGAAATGAAAAATAAAATTTATGTACCGTTTTATTGAAAGTATAAAAGTGGAAGATCAAAAAGCGTATTTGCTCGATCTTCACCAAAAGAGAATTAACGCAACGTTCGACCATTTTGGAAATGGCGACTCTTCCATCGATTTGGAGAAAATGTTTAAAGATCTTCAACACGATGAAGATGGACTTTACAAATGGAAAATTACCTACGACCTCGATAAAAATGTGCGTACACAAATAATTCCGTATGCAATTCCAAAAACGACAGATTTTGCATTGGTGGTAAATAATGATATCGATTATTCATTCAAATTTGAAGACCGAACTTCTTTAGAAAAAATGAAAGCAAAATCTAAAGCGCAGGAAATCATCATTGTACAAAATGATCATATTACCGATACATCATTTTCCAACCTTTTGTTTTTTAAAAACAAAGAATGGTTTACCCCAACCACGTTTCTCCTTAATGGCGTTCAGCGACAACATTTATTGAAAAATAAAAAAATAAAGGAAACAGAAATCACCACCAAAAATATTCGAGAATTTACACATTTTCAGCTTATTAATGCCATGAATGATTTTCATGACATGTTTATTTATCCGCTCGAAAAAATTATCAACCTTCCGGAAGACGATGATTATCCAGATTTGTAAATTAGGATTTTAAGTGCTGAAAATAGCCTTTTAAGATATCAGCATTTTGAACTTGTGACGTATTGACTTCCAAAATCTTGGGTTGCATATCTGGTTTAAAGAAGTTATCCAAAACACGATCCAACGTTACCTCATCATCCACCTTTACATAGCCAAAACCAAAAGTTTTTGCAACGGTTTCCGCCGTTCTTCTGTGTTTGGTGGTAATAAATTCATCCAAAATATTTTGGTTGGCATTGGTTGGTCCAGGAATAATACGGAATATATTTCCTTCTTCATTATTAAAAATAATAATTCGCGTAAAAGGCGGAATATATTGATTCCAAAGGCCATTTATATCATAGAAAAAGCCCAAATCTCCGGTAACCAAGACCGTAGGTTCGGGATGTTTAATCGCAAACCCCATTGCCGTTGAAGTGCAACCTTCAATTCCGCTGGTTCCTCGATTGCAATAAATTGTATTTTTCTGAAAGTCAAACAACTGCGCATATCGAATTGCCGAAGAATTTGAAAAATGAATTGCATAATTTTCCGGAACTTTCTGTGCAAATGCGTTGAAAAAATACAAATCCGAAAATGGCGTTTTAACCATATAATCAGCATGCTTTTGATCTTTCTTTTCGCGAAGCACTTCCCAAAGATTAAAGTAAGGGCGCGGTTCTAAATTAATAAAGTTTAATAATTTGCTAAAAAAGACTTCTGGCTTGGTTTCAATTTTATGGGTTAATGCAAAATACGTGTCGGGCTGCCAAACCGGATCGATATGCCAATGATTTTGCGGATTCGCTTTTCTCAGGAATTGCTTTACTCTTTTCGAAACTACATTTTGCCCAACAGTAATTAGTAAATCGGGTGCGTAAGTTCTCATATCCTCTTCCGAAAAATCCGAAATATACCGATCAATATGGTGGAAAAACTTATCGTGACGCAAGTTCGAGTTTACTTCACACAAAACCACAACGCTATGGTTTTTAACCAATTGAGATAATTGAGATTCCAATTCATTGGAATAATCTCGAGTACCCACCAATAGCAATATTCGTTTAGCGGTATTCCATTCCGCAACTAATCCGGAAGGAATTTCATAATTCTTTTTCTGAATCGTTTGTTCTACAGAAGGAAAATACGGCAATTCCGTAACCAAGTCGTACAAAGGTTCTTGCAAAGGAATATTGATATGAACCGGACCTTGTCTTTCGAAGCACAACTCAATTGCTTTTTTTATGGTTTCCCAATTGTAATCATCTGCGCCTTCTTCACCATCTTCTTTTAGTTCAAAATCACCAAAAGAGTGTTGTTGATAGAGATTTTTTTGGCGAATGGTTTGACCATCAAAAATATCCACAAAATCCACTGGGCGATCAGCGGTAAGAACCAACAATGGTACATTCGCATAAAAAGCTTCGGTAACCGCTGGATAATAATTTGCAGCCGCCGAACCGCTTGTACACGTAATTGCTACTGGTTTTTTGCTGCTTTTTGCCATTCCAAGCGCCACAAATGCTGCACTTCTTTCATCCACAATACTAAAACAATTGAATGCAGACATCTCGCCAAATTGAATGGCAAGCGGTGCATTTCGTGATCCTGGAGAAATGACCACATCTGCAATTCCATACTCTTTTAAAAGATGGGTTAAAATTTGTACGCTGCGCTTGGATGAATATTTTTTCATAGCGCAAAAATAGAACTATTAATGGATTAGAAAAAATTTTGATTCTCGGAAAAACAAGTTCTCGTTCGATTTAAAACGAGAAAAAAAGAATTTTATGAAGTTTAAAACAACCGCAGCTGTTGCTCTTTTGTTCCTGTAAAATTTTCCGTTGAAAGAATGGCAGATTCTTTTCCCGAAAAGAACTTTTTTCTGCCGAGTTCAAATGTGCGATGAATCATTTCTGCAATATTCCCCTCTCCTTTGTAGCGTTCGAAATATCTTTTTTCTCCTAACTTTCCGCCGCGCATCGACCGAATTAAATTCAACACTTTTTGAGCGCGATCTGGATAATGGGTTTCAATCCACTTCACAAATACGGGTTCTACGGTATCATTCAAACGAACCAAAGAATATCCAAAGCTACTTGCGCCAGCATCAGAAACAGATTTCAAAATGCCCAAACTTTCATCACTTGTTAATCCTGGGATTACGGGCGCGACCATAACATGTACTGGAATTTTATTTTCTGAGAGAATTTCAATTGCTTTGAGTTTATTATTTGCTGAACTTGTTCGGGGTTCCATTTTCCTTCTCAATTCTTCATTTAAGGTAGGAATACTGAGCGAAACTGAAATTAATTGTTGTTCTGCCATTGGTTTTAAAAGATCCAAATCGCGTAACAGCAAAGCATTTTTGGTAATAATCCCTACAGGATGTCGATAATCCAAGCATACTTTTAACAAACTTCGTGTAATTTCCAGTTGCTTTTCAAGGGGTTGATAGCAATCTGTATTTCCCGAAAGCATAATGGGCTTGGGAAGATAATTTCTTTTCTTGAAAAATTTTTCGAGCAGCTCAGCGGCGTTTTTCTTCACCATTATTTTTCGCTCAAAATCAATTCCAGCACTATAACCCCAAAATTCATGTGTTGGGCGAGCAAAACAATAGGAACATCCATGTTCACAGCCCTGGTACGGATTCATGGAATATTCCATTCTTAAATCTGGACTTTTAACTTCGTTCACAATGCTTTTCGGAAAAATTTCGGTAAAGGTAGTTTTTGAAATCTCGAAATCTTCATCTTCAGGTTCAAAAGAATAGCGGTCGAAACGATTAATCACATTTCGCTGCGCGCCTTGTCCTTTAATTCCTTTACCATTATTCATAAATAAAAACTCTTTTTACAAAATATTTTGCATAAAAAAACCGGTTACACTAACGAACCGGTAGCTGCTATGAAATTTTCTTTTTTATAGTAGTGCTAAAAACTCCACCCCTTCTTTATCTTCATTCTGATAACGATTTCCATATATTTCGTGTAAATCGGCATCATTTGTGCAACATTCAAAGCTTCGATTTTTTAAAATTTTTCGAAGTCCAATAATTCCTAAAACGGTAAGTAAGCCAACGGATCCGGCCAAGAGGATGTTCAATTCTTTTTTCATAATGTGACATTGTGACTTTTTAAAGATACAAATTTTGTACCCTGCTTGCAATTCATTCAATTAAATAAATGTTAAAAGTCTGTACGTTAAGTCGGGTGAATTATAAACCTTCACCGAAAAGTAGCTTGCGCAACCATCATCGCAATGTCAAAAATAAAGACCGATTCTAATCACTTACTTTTTTAAATATTATGAGTGACACGACTTCCTAAAAATCTTTTAGTATTTTTGTTGTGTTTTTTTAAATTCTATAATGTCGGATATTATTCAGCTATTACCAGATCATGTTGCCAACCAAATTGCTGCGGGAGAAGTCGTTCAGCGGCCCGCTTCTATTGTGAAAGAACTGCTGGAAAATGCCATTGATGCGAAAGCCAACAAAGTAGAATTAATTATTCGTGAAGCAGGCAGAAACCTTATTCAAGTGGTGGATGATGGTGTCGGCATGTCCGAAACCGATGCCCGAATGGCTTTTGAACGCCATGCCACTTCGAAAATTAAAAATACTGAGGATATTTTCAAAATCTCCACAAAAGGTTTTCGTGGCGAAGCACTTGCTTCTATTGCTGCTGTAGCACAAGTAGAATTGCGCACCAAACAACACGAGGCAAAAGCAGGAACCAATATTTATATTGAAGGTGGAAATTTGCAATTTCAAGAACCTGTACAAACCGGCGAGGGCTCTAATTTCTTGGTGAAAAATCTTTTTTACAACGTTCCTGCAAGAAGAAAATTTCTTAAAAACAACAATATCGAGTTTCGCCATATTATTGATGAATTTCAACGAGTTGCTTTAGCTCATGAACATATTGAATTTGATCTTTTTCATAACGATGAACCCATTTTTCGGTTAAGAAAAGGAACTCAATTACAAAGAATTATTGAGGTTTTTGGAAGAAAGCTTCAGCCACATCTTATTCCTATTAAAGAAGATTTAGGTTGGGTAACCGTAAACGGCTACATCGCCAAACCTGAAGCAGCTAAAAAAACGCGAGGCGAACAATTTCTATTTGTGAATGGCCGCTATTTCAAAAGTGCGTACCTCAACAAAGCAGTTGTAGAAGCGTTTGAAGGATTGCTGCTTCCTGGATATAACCCAAGTTACTTTCTCTATCTCGAAATTGAGCCAGAAAAAATAGATGTAAATATTCATCCTCAAAAAACAGAAATTAAATTTGAAGATGAACATCTAATTTTTGCACTACTGCGTTCTTCTACCAAAAAATCTTTGGGAATTTATAATGTTGCTCCAAGTTTGGATTTTGAAAAAGATCCTGCAATGGAATCCTTCATTCAACCCTCACGATCAAACGGAAGCGCAAGTTTTAAAATGCCGGAAGTAAGTGTAGACCGAAACTTCAATCCTTTTGAAATGGAAAAAGGAGTAAAGCAGGCAGAAATACAAAATCTTGCAGAAATGTATCATCAAAATATTGCTGCAGCGCCTTCTAAAATTAATCTTTTTGAAGACGAGGATTTTGACGAAGATTTAATGAGACTTCCAAATGCATATTGGCTGTACAACAAAGGCGATCGTACTTTGATGTTGGATTTAGGTAGAATGCACCGCCTAATTGTTTCGCAACGCAATACCAACAAACAAACCAATCGTGTGAGCCATGCTTTGCTATTCTCTTTGGAATACCATATGAATGAAGTAGAGAAAATAAAATACCGCTCGATTAAAAAGTATCTGCCTTCTTTAGGATTTGAAATGTCGGTTGCGCACGATGGTAATGTTCTCCGAATTGAAGCCGTTCCTGAAGGTTTGAAAGAAACGAAAGTGATGAAATTTCTAGAAGATTTATTTGAAATTTTAGAGTATCGAACTGAGGAAGAATTCATATCGTACTACGAAAATCAGTGGAATAAACTTCAGAGCAAATCGCGCTTCGATTTTATTTATAAAAGTGATGCAGAACAAGTTATCCGTGATTTTACCGAACTTGGCTTTCCAGAATTTCTTCCTGATGGTAAAAGATGCTTTTATGAAGTTCCACTCGATGAACTTAAAAATAAATTTTAAAATTTAGATATGTTTCCAAAACTCACTCCCGTAAACAAATACATCATCATTAGTTGCGTGATTGTATATATTATATCGAATATAAATCCGTATTTGTACGATATACTTTCTGCTTTTTATCCATTCTCGCCCAACTTTCGATCTTGGCAAGTTATCACCCACATGTTTATGCATGCACCTCTTGGTCAGGGAATTGGGATTACGCATATTCTTTTCAATTTATTAACATTGTGGAGTTTTGGACCAGTACTGGAGCAAGTTTTGGGATCAAAACGCTTCTTCATTCTTTATTTTGTGAGTGGAATTGGCGCTTATCTTCTGTTTAATGTTTGGAATTTTATTGAAATCCAGAATCTCACTTCGCAACTGCAATCTCTTGGAATTAACGTTGCTGAAATCTTCCATAAAGCTGATTTCAATTATTCAGGAACGGATGATAAATTGTACGCCAATACCAACGAAGGTTTGGAACTTTCAAAAGAATTATATCTTGCACTTCGATCACCAATGTTAGGTGCTTCAGGGGCTATTTTCGGTATTGTAGCCGCTTTTGCAACCATGTTTCCGAATGCAAAACTCTTTTTTATGTTCATTCCTTTTCCCATTAAAGCGAAGTATCTTCTTCCCATCATTATAGTGATTTCGTTGTATCTTCAATTTAGTGGAAACGCGGGGGGAATTGCACATTTAGCGCACATTGGTGGCGCGCTTGTCGGTTTTTTATTAGCCTTAAAATGGAGAAAAGATAATTTTAGAATTCAATAAATTTCATATGAAAATTAGCAAATTCATCATTGCAATGCTCATTTTTTCGCTTGGAATTTCTTGTTCTAAAAAGAAAGCAGATGAAGCCTTTAAAAATGAGAAATATATTGAAGCTCCTTATGATACCACCGCAATCGATTCATTTTCTACAGGTGCGGTTTCTATTGATGTGGCGCGGCAAATCCGAATGTCTTCCCTAAAATATGTGGATTCTATAAAAAAGGCAAAAGATTCTTTAGTGCTTGTGAAAAAAATCCAAGATGAAGAACGCAAGAAAAAAGAAATTGAAGACAAAGCGAAAGCTGAAAAGGAAAAAACAACTACTGCTTCAACGACCAACGAATAAATAAAAAAACACTGTTTTGCGCAGTGTTTTTATTTTGTTTTGAATTGTGGATTACAACATTCCCAATTCGAATTTTGCTTCCTCGCTCATCATATCTTTATGCCAACTCGGTTCAAAAGTAAGTTCAAGATCTACCAAATGTACCCCCTCAACACTTTCTACTTTTTCGCGAACTTCAGCGGGCAAAGATTCAGCAACGGGACAATTTGGAGTGGTTAAAGTCATCACCACTTTCACATTTCCTTCATCCGAAATTTGCACATCATACACCAAACCCAGCTCGTAAATATCCACCGGAATTTCGGGATCGTAAACGGTTTTGAGAACGCGTATAATATTTTCGCCAATGTCGGCAATTTGATCGTCTGTATATTTCATTTTTCTTTTAAAATCTATTTTTATCTTGCTATTTGCTTTTCTAATTAAAACCTTTTCAATACGTCTTCCTGCCTTAATTTTCTAAAAATATTGGCTAAAGTTAAAACATCTTTTTCACAATATTGTACAATCCTCGGCAAGTCTTTTTCTATGTAATAAATAGATGCCACCATTGATCCGTCGATATCATCTTTTGGGGTGGGAATTCCAAAAATATGTGCTAAAAGTTCCAATGAAACAAAACTTTTATAATCGCCAAACTTCCATAATTCCATCGTGTCCAAATGTGGAATTTCCCAAGGTTTTTTACCAAACATCTGAAAAGGTATTGGCGGTTGCATTCCATTGACCAAAAATCGACGTGCAATCCAAGGAAAATCAAATTCCTTTCCGTTATGTGCACACAAAATTACCTCTCTTAATCTTGGTGCGTTAAAAATTTCTCCGAAGTTTTGCAATAAAACTTTTTCGTCATCGTTTGCAAAACTTTTAATTTTTAAAGTATCGTTTTTTTCGAGCATTCCGATAGAAATGCAAACAATCTTTCCAAATTCAGCCATAATTCCACCACGTTCTTCATAAAATTCTGCAGCGGAAATTTCTTCCTTTCTTTGCCATTGCGTTTTCTTTTCCCACAAATGTTGAGAGGTTTCATCCAACTCATTCCATTTTCCAAACTGTGGAACCGTTTCGATATCGAGAAAAAGTACTTTTTCAATAGGAATATTCTGAATCATGGTTTTGTGTTTTTAAGGTTATTGCTGATAAAGATACATTTTCAATCGTAAATAACGACTAATCACGCTTTTAATCCTCACTTATTTTCAATTCACCTCTTCTCACTAAAACCTCGTTTAGTAGGTTTTCCACTTCAATTTTCTGTTGAAGATATTGTTGTTGAAGTTCACTTCCTTCGCCCATTCTTCGATAATATTCTAATGCTTTTAGGGCAAAAGATTTGATAAAAAAATCCGTCATATCAGGAATTTGTGGAAACACGTTATGAAACAGCATTTCGTAATGTGCTTGCCATTCTCTTTCATTTTTATCGTCCACAAAAGGTTGACGTGTTTTCTGCCGAACGTGAAGCATTTCATGCGCAATCATATTAAGAACCAACCGAATATCGAAATCAAATATATTGGGCGGAATTCGCATTTTCTGAGGTTTTCCAAAATCGCCTTCTGTTGTTAACGCGATATAATCTGCTTTAAAATCCTCTCGAAAAACAAATCCTTCCAAATTGGGATCTTCTAAACCAAAACTTCGGATTAAAAAGCGGGCAGCATCTTCAATCTGATGGTATTTTTTATACGCTTCAATATGAAGTTTAATTTGGCTGAAATCCATTTTTTATTTTATTAAGAAACTTAAAATAAGAAATCCCGAAAATAGCATTCGGGACTTTATTTCTTCAATTAAAGTGTAATTAAAACTCTAAATCCACCCCTAATTTTTCCGCTAAAAGACTAGAAACTTTAATGCGAAGTGGTTCAATATCGATATTTTGCATCGCATCATGTGCAAAAGCATACAGCAATAATGCCTGCGCTTCCTTTTTAGAAATTCCTCGCGCACGCAAATAAAACATCGCGTCTTCATTCAATTGTCCAACCGTACAACCGTGAGAACATTTTACATCATCTGCAAAAATTTCCAATTGCGGTTTCGTATCAATCGTTGCGCCTTCTTCTAACAAGATATTGTTGTTTTGTTGATACGCATTTGTTTTTTGTGCAATTTTATCTACGAAAACTTTTCCGTTAAAAACCCCATGAGATTTACCGTTAAAAATTCCTTTGTAATTTTGGTAGGATTCGCAATTTGGAAAATTATGATGTACCGCCGTATGATGATCCACCAACTGATCTTTTCCAATGATGGTAATTCCGTTCATAAAAGAGTTGATGTTTTCTCCATTATGAATAAAATCTAAATTATTTCTTACCAATTTGCCACCAAAACTGAAGGTGTTTACCGTAGTTAAGGAATCTCTTTCTTGTCTTGCAAAAGTGTGATCTACAAGATAGGTATTCTCGGAGTCGTTCTGCAATTTATGCCAATCTGCTTTGGAATTTTTTCCCGAAAAAATCTCTGTTACCGAATTGGTGAACACAAAAGTATCATCAAAATTGTGGTGACTTTCGATGACTTCAACTTTTGCACCTTCTTCAACAATTAAAAGATTTCGGGTATTATAAATAGTGTTTTCTTCCTGATTTTGAGAAAGATAAAAAACGTGAATTGGTTTTTCGACCACCACATTTTTTGGAACTTTCAAAAAGAAACCGAATTTACAATAGGCCAAATTCAAATTTGTAAAAGCCAAATCTTGGTTGCTGATGGAATTGAAATAATCTTCGAAAATTTCTTTATGCGCTTCGTCGTTCAAAGCATAATTGAAAGAAAGCAATTCTGCATTTTCGATCGAAATTTTAGAAAGCTCTTTATGAAATTTTCCGTTTACGAAAACAATATAATCAAAATGTTCTTCACCAAGATGCAGCTCTTTAATTTGCTTTTCGGTGATGAAATGCTCTGATTTTGGAAAGAAATTGTACGATCTTTCGGTAATTTCTTTTAGGTTGGTGTACTTATATTCTTCGTCCTTTTTGGTCGGAAAGCCCAGAAATTCAAATTTCTCCAGCGCTTTTGTACGTGTTTCATCGAGAAAACGATGTTGCAAGGTTCCCAAAAATTCAGAATGTTTGTCTACAATCTGCTCAAATAAACTCATTACTGATGTTTCTGTGCTTTGCACTTTTTTTTATTTTTTTTGTTGAAAGCTTGAAGTGATCTTGTTTAAAGAAATACTCTTTCTTGAAAATTCACTTTTTATACTAGTTTAAAAGCCAATCGTATCCTTTTTCTTCCAATTCTAAAGCTAAGGATTTATCGCCGGTTTTAATAATTTTTCCATCCGCCAAAACATGAACGAAATCTGGCTGAATGTAGTTCAATAATCGTTGATAATGGGTGATTAAAAGCACTGCATTTCCTTGATTTTTGAAATGATTAACACCTTCGGAAACAATTCTTAACGCATCAATATCCAATCCAGAATCGGTTTCATCTAAGATGGCTAATTTTGGATTCAGCATAAGCATTTGGAAAATTTCATTTCTTTTCTTTTCTCCACCAGAAAATCCTTCATTTAACGAACGCGAAAGAAAATCTTTTTTTATGCCAAGAAGTTCCGATTTTTCGCGAATTTCTTGAAGCATTTCTTTAGCGGGCATTTCTTCCAATCCTTTTGCTTTGCGGTTTTCATTCATTGCCGCTTTAATAAAGTTGGTTACGGAAACTCCTGGAATTTCTACCGGATATTGGAACGACATAAAAATCCCTTTGTGTGCTCTTTCTTCAGGAGCATCTTCAACAATATCCGTGCCTTCGAAAAGTATATTTCCGTCGGTAACTTCATAACTTTCTTTACCTGCAATTACGGACGAAAGTGTAGATTTTCCTGCACCGTTCGGTCCCATAATCGCGTGAACTTCACCTGGTTTAATTTCCAGATTAATTCCTTTTAATATTTCTGCGCCGTCTTCAATTTTGGCATGTAAGTTTTTGATTTCGAGCATTTTTGCTTTGTTTATTTTTATTATTTTATCATTCTTACAAAGAAAAAAACGTTAAGAATTTTCGACTTTGTATGGCTCCGAATGACAATTCTATTTTTTATCCAACTGAACCTTCAAGTGAAATTTCCAATAATTTCTGTGCTTCAATGGCAAATTCCATCGGAAGTTTATTCAACACTTCTTTACTAAAACCATTCACAATTAAAGCGATGGCTCTTTCGGTATCAATTCCTCTCTGATTGCAATAGAAAATTTGATCTTCCCCAATTTTTGAAGTGGTTGCTTCATGCTCTAATTGGGCAGTTGGATCTTTAATTTCGATATACGGAAAAGTGTGTGCTCCACATTCATTTCCCATCAAAAGGGAATCGCATTGTGAAAAGTTTCTGGCTCCTTTTGCTGATGGCATCACCTTTACCAAACCTCGATATGAGTTGTTGGATTTACCCGCAGAAATTCCTTTTGAAATAATTGTGGAACGCGTGTTTTTACCAATATGAATCATTTTGGTTCCCGTATCCGCATATTGATGATTGTTGGTAACCGCGATGGAATAAAATTCGCCAATCGCATTATCGCCTTTCAAAATACAACTTGGATACTTCCACGTTACCGCAGATCCTGTTTCTACTTGAGTCCAAGATATTTTTGCGTTCTTTTCGCAAAGACCTCTTTTGGTTACGAAGTTGTAAACTCCGCCTTTGCCTTCTTCATTTCCTGGATACCAATTTTGTACGGTAGAATATTTAATTTCCGCGCCATCCATTGCAATTAATTCCACAACAGCGGCGTGCAATTGGTTTTCGTCGCGTGAAGGTGCCGTACAACCTTCGAGATAGGAGACATAGCTACCTTCATCCGCAATTAAAAGGGTTCTTTCAAACTGACCTGTTCCGGCTTGATTAATTCTGAAATACGTTGAAAGTTCCATTGGACATGTTACGCCTTTCGGAATATAGCAAAAACTTCCGTCGGAGAATACTGCAGAGTTTAACGCTGCATAAAAATTATCGCCTCTTGGGACAACTTTGCCAATGTATTTTTTTACTAAATCTGGATAATTTTTAATGGCCTCGGAAATGGAACAGAAAATAATTCCTTTTTCAGCCAAAGTATCTTGAAAAGTAGTTTTCACGGAAATGGAATCCATTACCACATCTACTGCAACACCAGATAATCTTTTTTGTTCATCTAAGGAAATTCCTAATTTTTCAAACGTTTTTAATAATTCAGGATCTACCTCATCTAAACTGGATAATTCCGGCTTTTTCTTGGGTGCAGCATAATACTGAATTGCTTGAAAATCGGGTTTTTCATATTTAAGATTTCCCCAATCTGGCTCTACCATTTTCTGCCAAATACGATAGGATTCCAAACGCCATTCGGTCATCCATTCCGGTTCTTCTTTCTTTGCAGAAATAGCACGAATAATGTTTTCGTTTAGGCCTTTAGGAAAATCTTCATAGTCGATTTTCGTTTCCCAACCGAATTCGTATTTCTTATTTTCTAATTCAACCCGAAGGTCGTCTTCTGTGTATTTACTCATTTAGATTTTAGATTTTGGATTTAAATTATTGTTTTACAAATAGTTAAATCCTATTTTCTTTAACTGTTTCGTTTACAAAGAAAAGCTTTCTCCGCAACCGCAAGTTCTTGCTGCATTTGGATTGTTAAATACAAATCCTTTCCCATTTAAACCTCCGGAATATTCTAAAATTGTTCCAGCTAGATAAAGGATGGATTTTTTATCCACCACAATTTTCACTCCATTGTCTTCAAAAACTTGGTCGGTTTCTCCTTTTTGATTGTCGAATTTCAGTACATATTCCAAACCGGAGCATCCGCCACTTTTTACACCGACTCTTATATAATCTTGTTCAGGATTAAAGCCTTCTTCAGTCATCAGCTGAGCCGCTTTCAATTTTGCCTGATCACTAACTTTTATCATTATTTTTATTTAGAATTATTTTATCTGACAAAAATACGAACTAATTTCCGCATTCTCAAATTGATGCCATCTATTCATATTATATTAACAAAGTACAATCTACCTGCCAAAAGCGTAAATTAATCCTTTAAAAACAGTATTTAATCGAGAAAAAAGAATCGTTTATCGATAATGTTTAAAAATATACACAACTTGAATTAACTTTGTTACTCAACGCGTATCAAAAATATATGAAAAACTTTTTTTCCATTTTACTTTTGCTTCTCATTTTTGCCTTACCTAAAGCGCAAACAACGAGGTTTATTTATGAAGTGTATGTGAATCCAGATACTGTAAATTTGGTTTCATTGGAACATGAAATTACTTTTCTGGACGTAAATAATGGGCAATCATTGTTTATTAGCAAAAAAGCTTTGGAAAGAGATTCTTTAATTGAGAGCCACAAAGAGGAGCAAATTCTCGACAAAGAAAATGCGAAGAAGAAAGAAAAAAAGAAAAATAAAAGCGAAAATGATTTCCAAAAGAGAGTGGAGGCTGATAAAAAGCAAAGCTATTTTCCATTCTACGTCGTAAAAAACCTTAACAATTCTACCTCAAACTATTACGAACGATTTTTCGATAAAGAAATCCAATACGAAGAGGATCGAAAACTCGACTGGAAATTGGAAAATCAAACTTCGAAAATTTTTGGTCACGAAGCTAAAAAAGCAACACTAAATTTCGGTGGTCGGCAATGGACAGCTTGGTATACAGACGACATCAAAATTCCTGATGGTCCATATAAATTTTATGGCTTGCCCGGATTGATTGTTAAATTAGAAGATTCTAAAGGTGACTATAAATTCGAACTGATTGCTCAGAAAGAAATTGCAAAACCATTTCGCTTTACGCCAAAAGCTGATGCAGTAAAAAGCACTCGCAAAACTTTTAAAAATGATAAAGCAGCTTTAATGCTTACTATGAAAAAGCAAATGAGCGAAATGCAAAACTCAAATCAAGGAGCACGAGATCACATGGGAGGACCTCCAGGCGGAATGCAAGGTGGTGGTGGACCGCCAAGTGGAGGAATGCCTCCTCAAGGGGAACGCCCAGATGGAGAAATGAGAGATGATTCTAACCGCAGTAATTCAAATGTGAGCATTGAAAAATCTGCACAAAACCCAATCGAATTAAAAAACATTTAAAATGAGAATAAAACAAAAAATTACAACCGCTTTTGTAATGCTGTTTTCAGTAACGGCAATGCAAGCGCAAGTAATGCGTTTTGTGTATCAAGTAAAAACAACGCCGGATTCTACCAGCACAGAATTTACGAAAACAGAAAATGCATATTTGGATACCGATGGTAAAAAATCTTTTTTCTACAGTGAAAACAGACTTTTAAGAGATTCTGTGATGAGCAGAATGAGAAGCACCCGAACTTTTGATCCCAGCCAAATGGAAAACTTGCGATCCAATATCAATTATGTGGTAGAAAAAAATTACAGCACGCAAAAAACCGTTTATAAAGATAGAATTGGGCGAGATCAATATGCATACGAAGAGAAAGCACCGATGGAATGGAAAATTCTCCCCAACACTTTAAAAATTGGTGACTACAATACCCAAGAAGCGGAAACAACTTTTGGTGGAAGAACTTGGACCGTATGGTTTACTACAGATCTGCCTTATCAAGATGGACCTTACAAATTCTCCGGACTTCCAGGACTTATTGTTAAAGCGCAAGATGCAAAACAAGAGTACACGTTCGATTTAATGCAGGTGAAGCGAATTGCAGAAATACCCATTTTAGATCAGCGTGGACAAGACATTTCGATTTCGAAAGAAAAATACAAAAAAACTTTAGCCGCATATCAAAAAGATCCTGAAGCCTATATGAATGCAGAACGAAATATGCGGAGCGGACCTGGCGGAGGTGGTCCTGGTGGCGCACCGCCACCGCCTTCGGGAGCCAATAACCGTTTTAAAGAAATGCGCGATCGTATGATTAAAGAAGTTAAAAGCAATAACAACCCGATTGAATTAAAATAGCATCAACTAAAATTTGAAAAACCTGCTTTTTCGCAGGTTTTTTCTTTTTTTTAAATCTCACAATTTTCTACCTTTGCATCTGTGAGAAGCATTGCTAACCTTTTAATTCTATTTTTTGTACTCGGATTGTTCATCATTCCGAAACAAAATCTATTTGCACAGGAAAATTCTCACACTTGTTGTACTACTGAAAAAACATCCAACAAAGATTGCTGCAAAGAACATTCAGATAAAAACAAGAAACCTTGCGAAGAAACCTCATCGTGCTGCGCGGTTAACACTTGTTGTACAGTAGCCTTAATTACACCACTTTCTTCGGCTTTGCCAAAAGTAACAATTGATTTATCACACGTAAATCACTCGTATTCCTACACAACACCTCATTTTTCAAATTATTTAGAGGATATTTGGCAACCTCCCAAAACCGTTTAATTCTCTTTTAGTTTCTGTTGAAATTACAACAGAAGAACTTTTTGATATCTAGAATTAAACGTTTTACAATGAAAAATTATACATTCAGAATCAGCGTTATGCTGCTTCTACTCTTTATACAATTTACCTATGCACAAGCCACTACCGAAACCTTTTTTGTAAACGGTAATTGCGCAATATGCAAAACCAGAATCGAATCTACCGCTCAAAAAGCGGGCGCAGAAACCGCACTTTGGAATCCAGAAAGTAAACAACTTTCTGTAACGTTCGACTCATCCAAAACATCAAAGTCTGCCATTTTACAACAAATCGCAAGTGTTGGTCACGACAATGAAATGTTTCAAGCGACAGATTCCGTATATGCAAGTTTACCCGAATGTTGCCAATATGCAAGAACCAATTCCCTCAATACAACTGCTCAAACAAACGAAAAAAATCATTTTCACGTTAAAGGAAATTGCAACTCTTGCAAAGCCAGAATTGAAAAAACCGCGAAAGATGCAGGTGCAAAAACAGCCAATTGGGATATGGAAACCCAAACCCTTTTTGTAGATTTTGATGCATCAAAAATTACCTCAGATGCGCTTCTTAAAAAAATTGCGGACGCGGGACACGACAATGAAAAATACAAAACATCTGAAGATGTTTACGAAAAACTTCCGGGATGTTGCCATTATGATAGAACAAGCGAATTCCCAAAAGACGGTGAAAAAATTAAATTAGAAGATGGTCATGCCGCACTTCCTAACGTAATTATTCCCGCTGGAAATCCTGTATCTGACGCGGGTAACGCAGACGAAAAAACATCAAATATTCAAGGAGTTACAATTACAAAATTAAAAGAAGCAACTGCACTTAATAAAAAAGAAGCAGGTTTAACTTTCAATATCGACTCTAAAGAATTACTAAAAGCGGCATGTTGTAATCTTTCCGAAAGCTTTGAAACCAACGCAACTGTTGATGTTGCCTATAGCAATGCTGTAACCGGAACGAAACAGTTAAAAATGTTAGGTTTGGATCAAAAATACACCGCATTAACAAAAGAACTTCTTCCCGAAATTCGTGGTTTAGCAACTGCATATGGTTTAAACTTTATTCCCGGAAGATGGATTGGAGGAATTCAATTAACGAAAGGCGGAAGCACCGTAACCAACGGTTTTGAAAGCATCACAGGACAAATTAACACCGAACTTTTAAAATATTCTGATAAAAACGAAACCAAGTTCAATGTATTTGCGGATAACAACGCACGAACTGAAATCAACGTAACCAATGTTTCCGCACTTACGGACCATTGGAACCAAAGCATCTTGATCCACGGAAATGGAACCTTTGCAAAAATGGATTATAATAAAGATGGATTTTTAGATCAACCAACCGGCAATCAAATCAACCTGGCTTACTTATTAAATTATAACGATTTAGAAGGTTCAGGATGGGGATCTCATTTCGGAATTAACTTTTTGAAGGATACGCGAAATGCGGGACAAATGGAGTTCGATAAAAGCAAATCTCAAAGCGAACAAGCGGCTTATGGCGTTGGGATCGATATCGGAAGAATTCAATTTTGGAATAAAACCGGCTATATTTTTAAAGACAAACCGTACAGAAGCATTGGTTGGATGAATCAGTACACGTTTCATCAACAAAATTCATTCTTCGGATTAAGAAATTATGATGGCAAACAAAATACCTATTATTCCAACTTAATTTACGAAGATATTATTGGCAATACCAACAATAAATATAAAGTTGGTGCTAGCTTTTTATACGATCGTTTTGATGAAACTTATCTTCAAGATGGTTATAAAAGAACGGAAACCGTTCCCGGAGTTTTTGCAGAATACACATTTACTGGCGCTAAATACACGTTAGTTGCTGGCGGTCGAGTAGATTTTCACAATTTAGCAGGAACACAATTCTCGCCTCGTTTAAATTTTAAATACGACTTTACACCGAAAACTATTTTTAGAGTTTCAGCAGGTAGAGGATTTAGAACCGCTAATATTTTTGCGGAAAGTCAACAATATTTTGCATCAAACAGAAATATCGAAATCCTTTCTAATGGTGGAAAAATTTATGGTTTAGAACCAGAAATTGCTTGGAATTATGGCGCTAGTCTTCAACAAGAATTCAAATTATTTGGCAGAAAATCGTCCATCGTTGCCGATTTCTTTAGAACCGATTTCCAAAATCAAGTTGTGGCGGATTTAGATGAATCTTCTCAAAAACTTCTTTTTTATAATTTAGATGGTAAGTCATTTGCCAATTCATTTCAAACTCAATGGGATTTAATTCCTGTTCGTAATCTTGAAGTTCGCCTCGCATACAAATATTACGATGTTGCAACCGATTATCTTTCTGGCTTGAAAAAAGTACCGTTTATGGCCAAACATCGTGGATTTGCCAACGTAGCGTATTCAACAGCGAAAAACGACAAAGGCGGTTTTTGGACTTTTGATACCACTTTAAATCTTGTCGGAAAACAACGTTTACCCAACACATCAAGCAATCCAGCGGCGTTTCGTTTAGGTGATTATTCTGATCCATACACAACATTGAATGCACAAATTGCTAAAAACTTTAATTCTAAAATTAGAGCGTATGTGGGAATGGATAATATTACTTCTACCAAACAGAAAAATCCAATTATCGATGCACAAAATCCATTCGGGGAATATTTCGATGGAAGCATGATTTACGCACCAATTATGCCTGGAAATGTATATGTTGGATTAGATGTTACTTTCTAAAAAGAAGCATTTACAATTAAAAATTCTTAGAAATTGTGTAACGTAAGAACCGTTGCGAAGGTTTATTTTTGGATTAAAATTCAAACATTATGAAAAGAAATGCAACCGCAGTTTGGAACGGAACTATTAAGGAAGGTTCTGGACATTTAACAACTAAAAGCACTGTTCTTAACGAAACACAATATTCTTTTAAAAGTCGTTTTGAAGAAGGCGTTGGTACCAATCCTGAAGAATTGCTCGCTGCTGCACACGCAGGATGCTATACCATGAAGTTGGATGCTGAACTTTCAGAAGCTGGTTTTACCCCCGAAGAAATAAAAACGAGTGTAGATGTATCTTTGGATACCAGCGCGGGAAAAATTGCGAAATCGGAAATTACGGTTACAGCAAAAATCCCGAACATCACCGAAGAAGAATTTCAAAAATATGCAAAGATTGCAGAAACGGATTGCCCGGTAAGCAAAGCGTTTAGTTTTGAAGTTGTTTTGGTAAGCGCAACACTACAGTAAATAACAGAACAAAAATGATAAAAAAGAGGATTTTCGATATTGAAAGTCCTCTTTTTTTCATTCACTTTTACTTTATTTAAGCCATTCAGAAGAGGCTAAATACTGTTCATCTGGATAATAAATAAATAACACATTTTGTGCTTTTATTGTGTTAATAATGGGTTCCGCCAAATCCCTCGGAACAGCAGGACAACCCCAACTTCTACCAATTCTTTTATGTTGTTTTGCAAAGTTTTCACTTACATAATCTGCGCCATGCATAACAATCGCGCGAGAAAGCGCCGCATCATTAAAACCTTTGTCCATCCCTAAAAGACGAAGCGAATAACCATTATTTCCGTTGTACGTAGCTTCGGTTACATAAAAACCTAAACTGCTTTGATGTGAACTATCGGTATTCGAAAATTTTTCAGCAAATTCTTCGCCAGTTCCCATTCCATGTGCCACTAAAGAATTGAATAAAATTTCTTTTTTATTGGTATCAATCACCCAAAGTCTTTTGGTATTTGATGATTTTGAAAAATCACAAATCGTAAGCAAATGACTATCTGGATTAATTTTTCCAGAAGATTTCAATTTTTCAAAGCCGTGAAAAGCTTTTTCAAAAACGTTTTGGTTGAGTGGATTTTCATTAAAATTTAGAGCAGAATACAAAGCAACGGACTTCGAAATTTCCGAAACGGGTTCTGCAAAATGAACAACTGCGCTTGCGGTATCTTTGGCTTTTGCGCTTCTGTCTTGAGGTGATTTTATATCGGAAATCGTATAGAATGACGTACCGAAAATTCCCACTGTAGAAAGTGCGAGTAATAAATTTTTCATGTTAACCTTTTGCGATTCGAAGGTGCAAAATTAAAGAAACCAAACAATCAAGTTATTAAAAATCAGAACTTTAACTGAATTTTATCTTTTTGTTAACAGTTGTAAAAGTGAATATAAACCATCAAAATCGTAGTTGGATAAGAACTTTTTATTCTATTTTCAGAATTCTACTTTTCAGAATCCGGTACAAATTCTAAACTAACGGAATTCATACAATAGCGCGTTCCGGTTGGCGCTGGTCCATCGTTAAAAACATGGCCTAAGTGTGAATCACAACGTTTGCAGAGCACTTCGATTCGCTCCATTCCATGTGAAGAATCCCTTTTATAGGCAACACCTTCTTTATCTGCTTCGAAAAAACTTGGCCAACCGCAAGTTGAAGCAAATTTAGCATCACTTCTAAAAAGATGATTTCCACAAACGGCGCAATAATACTCACCCAGTTCATCAAAATCATTATATTTTCCGGTGAACGGATATTCTGTATTGGCTTCTCTTGCAATTGCGTACAATTCAGGCGAAAGTATTTGCTTCCATTCAGAATTGGAAACATTCAATTTCGCGCGATCTGTTCGGGAATAATATGGATTGTTTTTTGCAGTATTGTTCATAATTGAATTTGATTTGGAAGTAGAATGTACGGGTTTTTGTATCTGCGAGCACATTTGCAGAAATACAAGTGAAAACAAACTTATATAGATTTTAAAAACCCCCATTTTATCATCCAAATTTACTTTAAATTTATCAAACCAAGTTGAACAAGCATACAATTCATCTATCATCTAAACTATAACATTCTGATAATGAACGAAGAAGACAAAAGAAAACAACTTCGAAAATTTAAAATCATTGCAACGGGACTTTTTGTGTTCATGGCAATTGTATTCATTGTAACCACAATTCTTCAGAAAGACAACAATTCGCACTGGATTGGTTACGTTAAAGCGTTTGCAGAAGCCGCAATGGTGGGCGCTCTAGCGGATTGGTTTGCAGTTACAGCGCTATTCCATTATCCTTTAGGTTTAAAAATTCCGCACACCAATCTTATTGAAAATTCTAAAGAAAAAATTGGGGATAACTTGGGCAATTTCGTGGTAGAAAATTTTCTTGCTCCTGAAAATATTCGCCCGTACATTTTAAAACTTAAAGTTTCTAAAATTGCGGGAGATTGGCTTTCTAAAAGCAGTAATCAACAGATTTTAATCCAGGAACTTTCTAACATAATTTTGAATATTGTAGTGAAGTTAGATGATAAAACCGTTGTGAATTTTATTAGCAGAAAAGCTGGAGAAATGACGGCAGAATTGAAGGCAAATCAAATTATAGGCAATGGGCTGGAATATTTAATTGATCGAAATGAACATCAAAAAATCATCACCAACCTTTCATCACAAATCAAGAATTACATTCTTCAAAACCAAGAAATGATACGCGAACGCGTGAAAAAAGAAAGCTTTTCTTTAATTCCGAAATTTGTGGATGATGCAATTGCCGATAAAATAACGAACGGACTTTCCACCTATTTTGATGAAGTAGAAAACGACTTGCAAAATCCTTTAAGGAAAGAAATATCTAAAAAGCTCGCCGATTTTTCAGCAGAAATTAAAACCAGCGAAAAATGGAAAGATGATTTTCAGGAGATAAAAAATTCATTTTTTCAAGAAGAAAAACTTCAGTCTTTTTCTCAAGACATTTGGAAAACAATTCGAAAAACCATCGAAGAAGAATTATCAAAAGACGACTCTGGAATTAAAAAATATGTAAATAAAAACTTAGATGAACTTTCTTTCAATCTTCAAAATGATGAAGCTTTGCAGTACAAAATTGATCATTGGGTGCGTGTTACCGCGTACAAATATCTACTGAAAAACACGCATCAATTCGGCGACCTTATTAGTTCAACCGTCGGAAATTGGGAAGGCGAAGAACTGAGCCGAAAACTCGAACTTGAAGTGGGAAAAGATTTACAATTTATTCGAATAAACGGAACTTTAGTCGGCGGTTTAGTAGGTTTAATAATTTACACCATCGCCCATTTCTTTATCTAAATGCCGTTGAATTTCGTAAACAAAATTCTACCTTGGAATTCTACTCGCTCTTTTTAATAATTCAGCATTAATTTCGCGAATTAACTCAGGACCTTCATAAATAAATCCTGTGTACAATTGCACTAAACTGGCACCAGCATTAAATTTATCAATTGCATCTTTCGCAGAATGTATTCCGCCGACACCAATAATTGGGAATGCTTTGTTGCTTTTTTCGGAAAGAAATTTAATTACCTCTGTAGATCTTTTTGTAAGTGGCTTTCCTGAAAGTCCACCCGTTTCTTTTTGATTTTCAGATTGTAAACCTTCGCGTGACAATGTGGTATTGGTTGCAATTACGCCCGCAATTTTTGTTTCCTTCACAATTTCTATAATATCAAGAAGTTGCTCATCCGATAAATCTGGAGCTATTTTCAGTAAAATAGGTTTCGGATGTTCTTTCTTAATATTGAGATTTTGAAGTTCAACTAAGAGTTTCATTAAAGGTTCCTTTTCCTGTAAAGCACGGAGATTTGGCGTATTCGGAGAACTTACATTTACAACAAAATAATGAACGTAAGGATATAATTTTTCAAAACAAATGGTATAATCCTCAACTGCATTTTCGTTTGGTGTAGTTTTATTTTTCCCGATATTTCCTCCAATAATGACATCTTTATTTCCTTTTAAACGTTCGACAGCAGCATCAACACCTTCATTATTAAAGCCCATTCTATTGATAATGCCAGAATCTTCAATTAATCGGAACAATCTTTTTTTCTCATTTCCCGGCTGCGGCTTCGGCGTTAAAGTTCCTATCTCAATAAAACCAAATCCCAAATTCGAGAGTTCTTTGTACAATTTAGCATCCTTATCCAATCCTGCAGCTAAGCCAACAGGATTTTTAAATTTCAAGCCAAAAACTTCGCGCTCTAACTTTTTATCTTCTAAAGGTTTAGGAAATGCAATTCTTGAAAAAGCAATTGGAGAATTCTTGAGAAGTGAAAAGGTAAAATGATGAATTTTTTCAGGATCGAATTTGAAAAAAAGGGGACGAATGAAACGTTTGTACATCGGAAAAAAGTTTTACAAAAATAAAGAATAATAATGCTTTAATCCTAAAATTCGATGAAAAGTTTATTGAATGTCCTCTATTAATCATCATGATCAAATACAAAAATTGTATTATCATTTCGACAAAGGGGCAATCTCTGATTATAAAAGAGATTCTTCATTCCGCTTTGCTTCATTCCGAATGACAAATTTCAACATATTACTAAGAATGGAAATTTATAAAAAGTTTAAACCCCTTTTACACCAAAGAAATGACCAACCAAGGCAGAAACAATCATTGCAACGGTACCCCAAAATGCAATTCGAAGCATGCCTTTTGTAAGATTTGAACCACCCGTTTTTGCTGCAACTGCACCCAATATCATTAAAAAAACAATCGAAAAACCGTATTGAAAATATACCATATCTTTTTCGGGAGCAAATATAGAAACCAACAAAGGCAAAGCTGCACCAGCAATGAAGGAAAAGAATGATGCAATCGCAGCTTGCAAAGGTTTTGCTACGGTAATTTCACTAATTCCCAACTCATCTTTCGCATGTGCATCGAGCTCATCATAATCTGAAAGTTCTTTTGCAACCAAGAGTGCCGTTTCTTTTGAAACGCCTCTTTTCTCGTAAATTTTAGCAAGCTCTTGAAGTTCAATTTCGGGCATTTCTTCTAGCTCACTCTTTTCCCTTTCCAAATCGGCCTTTTCAGTATCGGCCTGCGAACTTACAGAAACGTATTCGCCCGCAGCCATCGACATTGCGCCAGCGATTGTTCCTGCCAAAGCGGCCAAAATTATGGAATGTCGGCTAGGATCTGCTGCGGCAACGCCAATAACGATACTTGTTGTAGAAAGCAATCCATCATTAGCTCCCAAAACTGCAGCGCGAAGCCAACCCAAACGATTTACGTAATGTTTTTCTAACAAAGGATGTTTTGTGGGCATACCATTCAATATTTCACTCAAATATCGTTTAAAATTAATTTTTTCAATTCTAAATTACGAGCATTATCGACAAAAAAAGCGGAACATCGTCCGCTTCTATTGTCTGTTTTACTCCAATATTTTATTTCGCATTCTTATAGTATTCAATGGCGCATTGAAGGAATTTTTTAAAATCATCTTTCGCCATATATCCAGAAACAGGCGTGTTAATTACTTTTTGATCGGGCGTTATCATCACATAATGTGGTTGGGAATTATTGTTAAAATTCACCTGTTGGAACATCGACCAACGATCGCCAACTGTTTTAATTTTCTTCATTTGTCCACCTCCCATATCAATTTTGGTTTGTTCATTTTCTGGCAAAACCTCTTTATCGTCCACATATACTGATGCAATAATTACCTCATCATTCATCAACGGAAGAACATCCGGTTGGCTCCAAACAAACTCTTCCATTTTTCGGCAGTTCTCGCAGCCATAACCTGTAAAATCGATCAAAATAGGTTTGTTTTGTTTTTTCGCTTCTTCCACCGCATCAAAATAATTATGATACAATTTAAGTCCGAGAATTCCATCCGATTCATCATGAAAATAACTCACATTCATTGGCGGCAAAATACCACTTAACAACTGTAATTTTGGTTTATCGGAAGGAATAATTCCCCAAATAAGATATCCTAAAAAACCAATCCCCAGAAATCCGAGAACTTTTCTAGTAACTGAAATCTTTGGTTTAAGATCATCGTGCGGAAAGCGTATTTTACCAAACAAATAGAGAATTAAACCAATCGTGATGACAATCCAGATTGCGATAAATAATTCACGCTTTAACAAAAATGTTTTGGAAACCAAATCTGCCTTCGAGAGGAATTTAAGAGCCAAAGCTAATTCAATAAATCCTAAAACCACTTTAACGGTATTCATCCATCCGCCAGATTTCGGCAAACTTTGTAACGCTTGAGGAAATAAGGCCAACAAACCAAAAACCAAAGCCCATGAAAAACCAAAACCAGCCAAGGCAAAAGTAAGCAACGTAGGTACGTTATTCGCTCCAGAAACAACGCCTCCCAGCAAGCTTCCTAAAATTGGACCCGTACATGAAAATGAAACAATCACCAGCGTTAAGGCCATAAAAAATATACCGATAATTCCGCCAGCTTCTTCCGCTTTAGACGATTTATTCGCAATTGCACTTGGTAACGTAATATCGTAGTAGCCAAAAAAACTTAATGCAAAAAATAAGAAAATAGCGAAGAAGAAAAGGTTCAGCCAAATATTGGTAGAAATTTCATTAAAGATATTTCCCGAAATACCATCAATAATATGAAAAGGTACACTTAACAAAACAAAAATCAAGAAGATAAAAAGACCGTAGATAATGGCATCTCTTTTTCCTTTTGCCTTGTTTTTCATTCCTTTTGTAAAGAACGAAACGGTAAGCGGAATCATTGGGAAAACACAAGGCGTTAACAATGCAATTAGTCCACCAATAAAGCCTAAAAATAACACGAGCCAATTGCTGTTTTGTGGCTTTTCTTGAACGGTTCCACAATTCGCCAGAGGATTTTTATAATCCAAAGAATTAATCTTTAATTCCTTCTGATTTTGTTGATGCTGAACTTCACTAATTACTGGAGATTCCACAACTGAGGGAATTGGGGAAGCTTCACGATGTGCTGTATCTGGCACAACTGCGGTTTCAACATCGGCGCTCTGTTCGATAGTTTTAGCCGCAACTGTTTTTTCAAATTCTAAAGTATTTGGAGCTAAGCACAAACGATCATTACAGGTTTGATAGGTAATTTCAGCAGCGACTATAATT
Source organism: Bacteroidota bacterium (assembly GCA_023422635.1). Lineage (GTDB taxonomy): Bacteria > Bacteroidota > Bacteroidia > Flavobacteriales > Weeksellaceae > JAFAGO01. Next base: position 118,910 of record JAFAGO010000042.1, on the reverse strand, counting down.
GGTTTCGAAGCATCTTTAACTTTAAATTTTTGTTTAAAAACAGCTTTATCCGAGAAGTAAACAATCTGCGCACCAAAAGCTTCAGAAAACTCATCGTGTTTCTTACCGATTTCTTGAACTTTACCAACCAATTGTATGGCTTGTTTCGATGAAATTTTATATTCTGTAGGAATGCCAGAATCCGGTGGTAAATCTTTTGAATAAATATGCCAACCAGGTTCTAAAGTAGCAGTAAGAACAGCCTCAAACTCATCTTTACCTAAATCTTTTATTTCATATTTAAATTTTACAGGATCTTTAATTTGTGCGTTAAAAAGCGTCGCAAAAAGAGTAAAAATTGAAAGAAAAAAAATCTTGAAATTATTCATTTCTTGAAAAATCATATTGTTAAGAAAAAAGGCGGCAAAACATTTACCTCCCAATATCGCGATCAAATATATTGAAAATATTTAATACCGTTTGAGTTGATGTACGCTAACTACATTATTCACAATTTACATTTTCGCGTGTGAAATCAAAGAATTCTCTTGCAGAATTGAATCTATAGATTTTAATAATTTCTAAAAAAGCACAAAATAATTGTCCACTTTAAAAAGCATTTCTAACGAAAAAGAAATGGTAAAAACACAAGCCATCAATACGCTTTTGCGTACTATTTTTTAAGTAAATTTCATTACTTTTGCACTCTAAATTCAAGCACTCATGGCAAAACAAGAAGATGTTTTCAAAAAAGTGGTTTCCCACGCCAAAGAATATGGTTTTATATTTCCAAGTTCCGAAATTTACGACGGCCTTTCTGCTGTTTACGATTACGGACAAAACGGGGCTGAACTAAAAAACAACATCAAGCAATATTGGTGGAAAGCAATGGTACAGCTTAATGAAAACATTGTAGGAATTGATGCCGCAATTTTAATGCACCCAACCACATGGAAAGCTTCCGGACATGTGGATGCATTTAATGATCCATTAATCGACAATAAGGATTCTAAAAAAAGATTTCGTGCCGATGTTTTGGTTGAAGATTATTGTGCAAAAATTGAAGACAAAGAAAATAAAGAGATTGAGAAGGCCGCAAAAAGATTTGGTGAAGCTTTCGACAAAGAACAATTTGTAGCCACCAATACAAAAGTGCTTGAATATAGAGCACGCCGCGCCGCGATTCTTGCGAGACTTGCAAAATCACTTGAAAATAACGATTTAGCCGATGTAAAATCTTTAATTGAAGAACTGGAAATTGCAGATCCAGATACCGGATCTAAAAATTGGACTGAAGTTCGACAATTTAATCTAATGTTTGGTACAAAACTAGGTGCTTCCGCAGATTCTGCTACTGAAATTTATCTTCGTCCAGAAACCGCTCAAGGGATCTTTGTGAATTTCTTAAACGTACAAAAAACATCGCGTCACAAACTTCCTTTTGGAATTGCACAGATTGGTAAAGCATTCAGAAATGAAATTGTTGCACGACAATTCATCTTCAGAATGAGAGAATTTGAACAAATGGAAATGCAATTTTTTGTACCACCAGGAACGGAGCTGGATTTCTACGAAGCTTGGAAAGAAAAACGCCTCAACTGGCATGTATCTTTAGGTTTAGGTGCAGAAAATTACCGTTTTCACGATCACGAAAAATTAGCGCATTACGCTAACGCAGCTGCGGATATTGAATTTAAATTTCCTTTTGGATTTAAAGAATTGGAAGGAATTCACTCCAGAACAAATTTCGATCTTAGCGCACACGAAAAATTCTCAGGCAGAAAATTACAATATTTCGATCCTGAAAGAAACGAAACGTACACCCCTTATGTAGTGGAAACCTCTATCGGTTTAGATAGAATGTTTCTTGCTTTAATGTCGAACTGCTTAAAAGAAGAAGCACTAGAAGATGGATCCGAAAGAACTGTACTTTCACTTCCTCCTGCATTAGCTCCAGTAAAAGCCGCAATTTTACCTTTGGTTAAAAAAGATGGACTTCCTGAATTGGCAGAAAAAATATTCAACGATCTGAAATTCGATTTTAATGTTATTTCTGAAGAAAAAGATTCAATTGGGAAACGTTACAGAAGACAAGATGCGATCGGAACGCCATTTTGCATTACAGTAGATCATGATTCGCTAACCGATTTCACGGTAACATTAAGAGAAAGAGATACCATGAAACAAGAGCGTGTACCAATCGAAAACTTAAGAAGAATTATTGATGAAAAAGTAAACTTTAGAACTTTACTTCAAAAGCTTTAAAACCTTTTTTTAAATCAACTCAACCTAAAAACTTCCGGGAATCCCGGAAGTTTTTTTATGTATTTTTGTTACAATCCTTTATTCATCAGCATAATGAAAAAACTCTTAAAGTATTTTGTAATGGTGCTCGCCCTTACCATCGCGCTATCCTACATTCTCGGTTACGACTATTTATGGTCGGGAATTACAAAAACTTACCTTCGAGGCGAAACTTCCGCAACTATCGACGATGGTGCACTTTTCCCGTCCCACACGATTATCACAACGAATCCTAAGCCATGGATTAAAGATTCGCTTTACAATACAAATAAAATTGCTGCTGCACTCACTAAAAAGTTAGAGCAAACCCATACCGCAGCTTTTATTATCGTTAAAAACGGAAAACTGTTACACGAAGAATATTGGGATACCTACAATCAACAATCAAAAACCAATTCCTTCTCAATGGCAAAAACAGTAACTGCACTTTTGCTGGGCGCAGCAATTGATGATGGAAAAATAAAGAGTGAAAATCAGTTGCTTTCGGATTTTTACTCCAACTATGCAAATGTTGAATTCGGGAAAAAGGCCACCTTGAAAGATCTTGCCACAATGGAAGCTGGTTTGAATTGGAATGAAGATTATCAAAATCCATTCTCGCCAAATGCCGAAGCCTATTATGGAAACAATTTAGGCAAAGCAGTTTTGTATAAAGGATTTAAAGAATTACCAGGTAAAAAATTCGAATACCAAAGTGGAAGCACGCAACTTTTAGGTTTTGCAATACGGAAAGCCATTGATGAACCTTTGGCTTCTTACGCTTCATCCAAACTCTGGATTCCCCTTGGAATGGAACAAAATGCAGAGTGGAACACCGACGATTACGGAATGGAAAAAGCATTTTGCTGTATACAAAGCAACGCAAGAGATTACGCAAAACTCGGACAACTTTTACTCGACGATGGCAAGGTTGGCTCTCGCCAATTGATAAGTAAATCGTATTTGGATCGTATGCGAACACCAACAAAAGAATCAAATTACACGTACGGATACTCCATTTGGGTAAACAATCAATTCCAATATCCTTATTATTATTTCCGTGGAATTTTAGGACAATACATCATTATTATTCCAGAACAAAAATTAGTAATCGTTCGAACAGGCAATGATACCAACATCGAAATGACTTCAAAAGGACACCCGAAATTAGTAGAATTGGCGATTCAACAAACAATTGAAAATTTCTAATTGAAAACATTCGTTATGCGCTTTCCAATTATGAATTGCTTACCGTAACGGAATTGTGGATTTTATTTCCGTAATTTTGCATCTTAAATTTAATTAGAAAAATGCTCGATTTACATACTATTCGCGAAGAATTCCCTATTTTACATCAGCAAGTCAATGGCAAACCTTTGATTTATTTGGATAATGCCGCGACTTCCCAAAAACCAAAGTCTGTACTTGAAGCTTGTGAAAAATACTACACCACGATTAACGCAAATGTACACCGTGGAATCCACACTTTAAGTCAAATCGCTACTGAAGAAATGGAACTTGCTCGCAAAAAAGTACAGCACTTCATTAATGCAAAACACGACTACGAAGTAATTTTCACAAAGGGAACAACCGAGGGATTGAACTTAATTGCATACGCATTAACCAACAAAATCCAAAAAGGCGATGAGATTATTGTTTCCTATCTCGAACACCATTCCAACATCGTTCCTTGGCAATTGCTTTGCGAAAGAACAGGCGCAATTTTGAAGGTGATCCCGATGGATGAAAATGGAATTCTTCAATTGGATTTTCTTGATCAACATCTTAACGAAAGAACAAAATTAGTCTCTGTAAATCAGGTTTCTAACGCTTTAGGAATCATCAATCCGATTGAAGAAATTATCGCGAAAACACGTAAAAATTCAGAAGCAATGATCGTCATTGATGGTGCACAATCTGCTCCACATATGAAAATTGATGTTCAAAAACTCGATTGCGATTTTTTCGTTTTCTCTGGTCATAAAATGTATGCTCCAATGGGAACCGGAATTCTATACGGAAAAGAAAAAATCCTTCGTGAAATGCAACCTTTTCATGGAGGCGGCGAAATGATTGCGACTTGTTCTTTCGAGAAAACGACGTTCGCAGACCTTCCTTTTAAATTTGAAGCAGGAACGCCCAATGTTGGCGGAAATATCGCTTTGGGTGCAGCGATTGATTTTATTGAAAATATCGGACACGAAAACCTGCAAAAGCACGAAAATCAATTACTCAGTTACGCTCAAGAAAAAATTTCAGAAATAGAAGGCATCCGCATATATGGCTTGCACGCGAAAAGAACGGGTGTACTTTCTTTTAACCTTGATGGCATCGGGATTGCTTCCGATGTTGGGATGATTTTGGACAAATTGGGAATAGCGGTAAGAACTGGACATCACTGCACGCAACCCATTATGGATTTCTTCAACATTGCAGGAACAGTTCGTGCCAGTTTCGCAGTGTATAACGACTTTCATGAAATCGACACCTTAGCGGAAGGAATTAAAAAGGCGAAGTTGATGTTATCATAAATTCAAAAATAACAGGAAAGAAATCATTATTTAGCAAAAGTATTTTGACTTCTTACTTTCTTTATCACGAAAAAACGTTTTCTCATCTCAAGGCAAGAAACTACATCAATAATTAAATGGAAATCAATATTTTACCTCAATTATGCACAATATGAATTTCAAACAACATTTGCGAAATTTATTCGTTTCTTATAGAAGAGAACTCTTCACCTTCTAAATTTTAATTTTAATAAAATTTTAACCTAATTTTTAACAAGGGTATTTATTAAAATGCAGTTAAATTTATATCTTTGTAAACTTTAAAAATATTGACGAAATAATGGGATTATTTGATATGTTCACGCAAGACATTGCTATCGACCTTGGTACTGCGAACACACTAATTATACATAACAACAAAATTGTAATCGATCAACCCTCTATTGTAGCAATTGAACGCTCCTCGGGAAAGCCAATTGCAGTTGGAGAGCAAGCAAAACATATGCAGGGGAAAACCCATGAAGATATCAAAACCATACGTCCACTTAAAGATGGGGTAATTGCAGATTTCCATGCTTCCGAACATATGATTAAGGAGTTTATTAAACAAATTCCTTCCATTAAGGGCAAATTATTTCAACCTGCTTTAAAAATCGTTATTTGTATACCTTCCGGAATTACCGAAGTTGAAAAAAGAGCGGTAAGAGATTCTGCACAAAAAGTAAACGCGAAAGAAGTTCGTTTAATTTACGAACCAATGGCAGCCGCAATAGGAGTTGGAATTGATGTACAAAAGCCCGAAGGTAACATGATTATCGATATCGGCGGTGGTACTACCGAAATTGCTGTAGTGGCTTTAGGCGGAATTGTTTGCGACAAATCTGTGAAAATTGCAGGAGATGTTTTCACAAATGATATTGCGTATTATTTAAGAACGCATCATAACCTTTATATCGGAGAAAGAACTGCAGAAAGAATTAAAATTGAAGTTGGTTCTGCCGTTGAAGAACTTGATGTTGAAATTGAAGATATCCCAGTTCAAGGACGTGATTTAATTACCGGTAAACCTAAAGAAATTATGGTGAACTATAAAGAAATCGCTAGAGCTTTAGATAAATCCATCATCAGAATTGAAGATGCTGTAATGGAAACGCTTTCGTTAACCCCTCCAGAATTGGCCGCTGATATTTATAAAACCGGAATTTATCTTGCTGGTGGTGGCGCTTTATTGAGAGGTCTTGCAGATAGACTTCATAAAAAAACGGGACTTCCTGTTTTTGTAGCCGAAGATCCATTAAGAGCAGTTGTTCGAGGAACGGGTATTGCCCTTAAAAACATGGATAAATTTAACTTCCTGATTAAGTAAGACTTTTAATTTTTTACGATTTAGACTGTGGGATTTTTGTTGAGATTATTTTCGAAGAATGGATTATTCGTCTTTTTTCTGTTCTTACAAATCACGGCATTAGTTCTGATTTTCAGCCGAAATTCAATGCAGCAATCTTGGCTTGCGGGACAAACTGCAGCATTTAATTCCTTTGTATCTGGATATATTGATGAAGGCGCATCTTATTTGAAGTTAAAACAGATTAACGAAGATCTTGTTGCGCAGAATAAAATGCTGATGGAACAAGTGTACGGTAAAGGCGCTTCGGAAAAACCACAATTCAGAAAAGTTCACGACACCATTGGCGGAGGACAAATTTATACTTTTGTAGATGGCGATATTGTTTTCAACAGCATTAACAGAAAGGACAATTACTTTACGATAAATCGTGGAAAAAGAGATGGTGTTTATCCTAAAATGGGCGTTATGGCACCGAAGGGAATTGCTGGTATTGTGATCAACACGACCGATAGCTACTCTTTGGTACAATCTGTTTTAAGTGTTAATAAAATTCGGATTAATGCAGCCCTAAAAAATTCAGGATATTTCGGAACGCTAACGTGGAGAGGCGATAATCCAAGAATTATGCACCTTGCCGATGTACCTAAATATGTTCCATTGAAAGTTGGTGACACCATTATGACCGACGGAAAATCAGCAATTTTCCCGCAAGGCGTTATGATTGGAACCATTGCTGGATACGAAGTAGATAGCAAAACGGGCTATTGGGATATTGCTGTAGAACTCAGTGAAAAGATGGGAACTATTAGCAAAGTGTATGTAGTGAAGAATCTTAAAAAAGCAGAAGTAAACAGAATACAAGATACCCTGCGCGTTACAATCGATCGAAACAAATGATAAGCAGAACCGTATTTACCGACATTTTAATAATCGTTTTCCTGATCGCACTTCAGATTTTTGTTCTGAACAGAATTACGCTTTTTGGGAAATACACTCCCGTTCTCTATCCGGTTTTCGTGATGTTTTATCCCTTCTTCCGAAATCGATATCAATTTTTAGCGCTTAGTTTTTTACTCGGTTTAGGCATTGATGCATTTTTATATACTTGGGGAATTAATGCATTTGCTACAACGTTAATTGCTTACTTCAGAACGGTAATTTTCAGAACATCAACGGATACTTCAACAGATTTCTTTTCCTTTCAAACCTTGCAATGGAGTCAGTTTCTGATTTTTATCCTTTCCAGTATCTTTCTACATCAATTGGTTGTTCAATACCTTGAATTCTTTAAATTCAGTCGTTTTTTCGAAATTTTCGTAAATATTTTGGCAACCACTGGTATTTCATTTATTTTTATACTTCTGTACGCATTAATATTTAAAATCAAACAAAAAGTTTGAACAGTCATTATTTAAAAATCATCGGATTTGTATCCCTTATTGCATTAATATTTATTGCAAGACTCTCTTATTTACAGCTTTTTACAGATCGATACGCATTGAACGCGGCCAACACTTCGATTAAAATTGAATATGTAATTCCGCAACGTGGCGTTATTTTCGATCGAAACGGAAAAATTCTCGTAGGCAATCAACCCTCTTATGAAATTTCCTTTACACAGGCATTAATGAAATCTGACTTCGATACATTAGGTTTCTGTAATTTAATGAAAATCAATAAACAAGATTTCATTAAAACCATTAATGCCATTCACAAAGAAAAATACTTTTCAAAGTTAACACCAATGACGTTCATGAAGAACCTCAGCCGTGAAGATATTGCCAGAATTCAAGAGATTATTTTTAAATATCCTGCTTTTAATATCGTGCAACGTCCGCAACGACAATATGAGGTGATGACTTCTGGAAACTTACTTGGCTATACCAGCGAAGTAAACGATCGAGAACTTAAGAAAGACTCGGCCTATTATCTTCCAGGTGATTTGATTGGAAAAAGTGGAATTGAAAAAGCCTACGAAAAAGATCTTCGCGGAGAGAAAGGAATGAAGTACATTCAGAAAGATATCCGCTTAAGAAACATTGGCTCCTATAAAGATGGAGAATTGGATAAAGATGTAGTTACAGGGAAAGATTTAACATTAACCATCGATTACGATCTTCAAAAACTTGCAGAAGAAATGCTGGTTGACAAACACGGTGCTATTGTTGCGTTAGATCCCAATAATGGAGAAATTTTGGTAATGGCGACAGGACCAGATATTGATCCACACCTTTTTACCGGACCAGAAAAATCTAAAAATCTTTATAAGCTCGCCAACGATACCATTTACGAAAACAAACCTACTTTCGATCGATCAGTGCAAGCAGCATATCCACCCGGATCAACTTTTAAATTGTTAACCTCTTTGGCAGGAATGCAAATGGGTGTGATGGATGAAAAAACAATTTTTCCATGTGGTGGTGGATTTAATTATCGAGGTTTACGAATAAAAGGTCATGGTGGAGCAGATCCTTTAATCCCCTCCATTCAGGTTTCCAGTAACTGCTATTTTAGTTATGCTTATTTGGCAATTATCAACAAATACCCAGGAAATCCTTCAAAAGGAGTTGATGAATGGAAAAAAATCATGAATAGCTTTGGCGTTGGTGAATATTTGAATAACGATTTAGCGGTTGGCTCTAAAGGGAGAATTCCTTCAGGAGAATTCTATGAAAAAAGAATGGCCTATATCTACAAAAAAAGCGGTTCGAAAAAAGACCCTAAAAATTGGGATCCTTTAGCAACAGGTGCTGTTTTTAACGGAATGGGACAAGGAGATGTAATGTTAACGCCAATTCAAATGGCCAATATGTTAGCCGCAATTGCCAATCGAGGTTGGTATTATACGCCACACGTTGTGAAATCCATTGACGGAAAACCAAATCCTGATCCACGCTTTAAAGTTAAACATAAAACATTAGTAGATCCCAAACATTTCGAGCCTGTAATTAAAGGTATGGAAGCAGTTGTACAAAGAGGTACAGCACGTGGATTACGATCTAATGATTTTACCCAACTTGCTAAAACAGGTACGGCTCAAGTACCTCAAGGAAAAGACAACTCTATTTTTGTTTTAATTGCACCTGCCGACAAACCCAAAATTGTTGTTGCAGCTGTAATGGAACACGCGGGATTTGGTGCTACTTGGGCAGGACCTGCTTGTACTTTGGTGGCAGAAAAATATATTACGGGAGAAATTAAAAGAGAACACCTTTACAATAAAATGGTTAATTCTAGCTTTATGCCAGAATACAAACGCCAATGGATTGCAGATCTTAAAAGAAAAGGGTTATACAAAGATCCAACAGCCGATTCTATTAAACTAAAAAAGAAAAGAGACAGTCTTTTGCAGATTCAAGAAATTAAAAAGAAAGTACAAGACGAAATTAAAATTCAAAAAAAATAAGCAATGAGGTGGTCTGAAGGAATTGATAAGTTCGGTTTAGGGCTCTATGTTTTGCTTTGTGCTTTTGCCATTGCAAATATTTATAGCGTTGATAATACGTTGGGTAAAAAACAGCTTATTTTCTTTGGCGTTTCACTTTTTGTTGGATTGATTATCTTTCTTACTCGCAGTAAATTCTTCGAGAATATGGCAGGAATTTTATACATTTTTGGCGTATTATTATTGGTTGGGCTCTTCCCATTTGGAACAGAAATTCTTGGACAGAAAAACTGGTATAAGTTCGGAGGCCTTACCATGCAACCCGTAGAGTTTGCCAAAATTGGTACGGCTTTAATGTTAGCAAACTATGTCTCTGGTCCTGATTTTAATATCAAAAATAGAAAATCAATGCTAACTGCGCTCGCCATTATTGGTGTTCCCGCGATTGTTGTTCTTGCAATTCCTGATGTTGGTTCTTTATTGGTATTCGGTGCTTTCTTCATTGCACTTTATCGAGAAGGATTAAGCGGTTATTGGTTTGGGATTATTGCGATTTTTGCTGCAGTATTTTTAGTTTCGTTGGCCATTAACCCCATTTATGTTGCATTAGCAATTTTATTGATTTCGGGTATTCTAATTTTCCTGAATTATTATAAAATGTCCTGGAACGTGATTTCGATTGCTTCGATTTCAGGATCAATTTTACTATTATGTGGACTAGCATTTGCATCGCCATTCATCTTGGAAAAACTTCCTAAGCACCAAAGAGAAAGAATTGAAGTACTTTACAAAGGTGAAAAAGCATTTCGAGACACTTCTGGATATAATCTTTTATATTCTAAAACAGCGATTGGTTCTGGAGGCTTCTTTGGTAAAGGTTACAAACAAGGCTCGGTTACACAAGGTAAATTTGTACCAGAACAAGAAACCGACTATATTTTTTGTACCGTTGGTGAAGAGTGGGGCTTTCTAGGAAGTGCAATGCTCGTGCTTTGTTATGTACTCTTCATTGCTCGGATTTATTATCTTTCAGAAAAGCAGAAATCAACCTTTAATCGCGTGTTTGGTTATTCCTTTGCATCGATATTAGTGATGCACTTTTCGATCAATCTTGGGATGGTAATGGGCTTATTTCCTACTGTTGGAATTCCGCTTCCGTATTTTAGTTATGGTGGAAGTTCTTTACTGGCGTTTTCTATTATGACGTTTATCTTTTTTAAATTGAATTATACTGACAAAAACAGTTTGGTTTAAGATATACTCGAGCAAATAATTGAATTATCGCAATACTTTTTAAACAGAAGAACTTCGCATTAACAGCTCATTCTATTCAACAATTTCGAATGTAATTAGGCGATGAATCTTTTGATATTACCAAAAGAAAAAAATGGATACAATAACGCTCTTTCGCCTTATTTCAATCAGTCGATTTACAACCAATTCCCTTCTACCTTCACATTAAACATTCCTAAATTTATGAGTTAAGTTTAAAGCAAAAAAAATCCTCCGTTTAAAACAGAGGAATGTATGTTATAAAGTGAATCTAAAACTAGTGGGTTACCTGAGCGAAGTTCTGATTTTCGAAAGTATCACTACTGATGATTCTTTTTCCAAAACGATATCTTGGTCCCCAATAGGAATCATTAAGAGAGGAAATCATTACGCCACGCGATGTTGCAGCGTGAATAAAATGTACTTCTCCATTTTCATCAACATCGTGTACAATTCCAACGTGAGAAATTCTTTTACCATGCGAGAAAAACACTAAATCGCCTTTCTGAAGATTTGTTTTCTCAATTCGATCACCTTCTTGAGATTGAGCGGCTGCAACTCTTGGTAAATTCATTCCTACTGCTGATCCAAAAACAGATAAAACAAAAGCGGAGCAATCGATTCCATTTCTAGTAGTACCACCGTAACGGTAAGGTGTTCCTAAATAGGTTTCTGCTTCGCTTAAAATACCGTCTATGGTTTTAGAAAATTTTATAGATTTTGATATTTCGTCATTTCTTAAAGAGGATTCGATACTTGCCAATTGTGCTTTCTGCATTGCTTCTTCGCTGAAACTTTCTTCAAGCTCTTTTTTTGCAGAGTTAAGTTTGGAAGGATCTAAAGAAACTAGTTTGGCATTGGTTTTGTACTCTTTAGCAGAGTTTGCAAGGGTTGCCGGCTGAGATACTACGTAGTTCGAAACGCAAGACTGAAGGGATAATACAGAGATTAATGCAACGAGGTAGAACGAGAATGTCTTCTTCATATATTACTTGATCTTGTTAGAAAATTGATTTATTTTTCAAATGCTTAACAAAAGTAAAGAAAGCCCGTTTAAACGTCATTCTGTTCCCTTTTTTACCATACCGTTTTAACACTTTTTAACATCAAATCCCATTATGTTAACGCATAATGTGGCTCTCATGTGCTTAATTGGCCGTTTGTTATATTTTTTCGTTAAGTTTTATTAACATTTTAAGGTAAAATCCCTTTATTCATCTGCATTTTAATTTTGAAAATCCTCAAAGGAATTCTATAAATATTTGTTAATATTCAACGATTTCAAGGAAATAAAAAATCCCGGCAAAACCGGGATCTTCAGATAGTTTACATTCTTATTGTTTTCACATTGTTTTCGTTATCTTGTAAAAAGCATTTCGCGGTATTTTGTTAATGGCCACAATTCATCATCAACCATCATTTCTAATGCGTCAGAGCCGGATCGAATGGTTTCAAACATGGGGATAACTACATTGCAATATTCTTCCGCTTGCTTTTGCGATCCTACTGTATTTTTCGCTTTATCTTTCGCTTCTAATAGAACATCTACACCAACTTTCATTGCTGCCACATTTGCAGAAATTTGTTCAATTAAGCTAAGCTGTTCTTTTGCTAAAATTTTATATTCTTTGTCTGCAAAAATCGCTTTTAATCCTTTAACGTTATCAATCAATCGATTTTGATATTTAAGCGCTGCTGGAATAATGTGATTCCTTGCAACATCTGCCAAAACTCGAGCTTCAATATCAATCACGGTAGAATATTTTTCTAGTTTAATTTCATTTCTTGCTTCAAATTCACGATGAGAAAAGATTCCTAAGTCAGAATACAAGTCAACGAATTTTTGGTTAAGCTCTTGTTTTAATGCTTCAGGAGTAGTTTTTAAGTTATTTAAACCTCTTTTAACAGCTTCTTGTTCCCAATCGATTGAGTAACCGTCGCCTTCAAACATAATGTTTTTAGAATGCTTAATGTACTCTCTCAATACATTGAAAATAGCTTCATCTTTTTTAAGTCCTTTTTTATCAATTAAAGTATCAACTTCAGCTTTAAATTCTTTAAGCTGTTTCGCCATAATTGCATTCATCACCGTCATAGGTTCAGCGCAATTTGCAGATGATCCAACCGCTCTTATTTCGAACTTATTTCCGGTAAACGCAAAAGGTGAAGTCCTGTTTCTATCGGTATTATCCAATAAAATTTCGGGAATCTTCCCAACTACATTTAATTTAAGTTCAGTTTTTTCTTCAGGTGAAAGTTTCCCTGTAGTTACCTTTTCTAATTCATCCAAAACTGAGGTTAGCTGGCTTCCGATAAATGCAGAAATAATGGCAGGAGGTGCTTCATTTGCACCCAAACGGTGATCATTACTTGCCGAGGCAATACTTGCACGTAGCAAATCAGCATAATCATTCACAGCTTTTAGGGTATTCACGAAAAAGGTCAAAAATTGTAAGTTCTTTTTTGGATTTTTCCCAGGACTTAAAAGATTTTCACCTGTATCGGTACTTAAAGACCAGTTATTATGTTTACCACTTCCGTTTACTCCTGCGAAAGGTTTCTCGTGGAAAAGCACTTTAAAGTGATGTTTATTGGCAATTCTTCCCATTAAATCCATCAACAACGAATTGTGGTCTACCGCAACATTTGCTTCCTCAAACATTGGAGCAAGTTCAAATTGGTTCGGCGCAACCTCATTGTGTCGTGTTGTAACAGGAATACCAAGTTTCATACATTCGATTTCTAAATCCTTCATGAAGTTCATCACACGGGTGGGAATTGCTCCGAAATAATGATCATCCAATTGCTGTCCTTTTGCAGGTGCGTGACCAAGCAAAGTTTTACCAGTAAGCACAAGATCTGGACGCGTTTGATGCAAGGCAAGATCGACCAAAAAATATTCTTGTTCCCAACCTAAAGTGGCGGTAACTTTACCAACATTTTTATCAAAATACGCTTTGCAAACGTCAGTTGCAGCTTCATCAACAGCATTTAAAGCACGAAGTAAAGGCGCTTTATAATCAAGTGTTTCACCGGTATATGAAATAAAGATGGAAGGAATACACAATGTTGTACCCATTATAAACGCTGGGGAAGTAGGATCCCAAGCGGTATATCCTCTTGCTTCGAAGGTATTTCTTATGCCACCATTTGGAAATGATGATGCGTCTGGCTCCTGCTGAATTAACATGCTTCCGCTAAAACGCTCGATCGCTCTTCCTCCCTCAATCGGCGAGAAGAATGAATCATGCTTTTCTGCAGTAGCACCTGTAAGTGGCTGAAACCAGTGGGTATAGTGGGTAACGCCCTTAGACAGCGCCCAGTCTTTCATAGCAACCGCTACCTGATCTGCGATATGTCGTTGGATTTTTGTGCCTTTGCGAACAGCATCTTGAATTGAGCCAAACGCTTCTTTAGTGAGATATCCGCGCATGGTTTCTTCAGAAAACACATTTTGGCAGAAAAGTTCGGAAAGTCTTGCCGGAACTTCAATAGCATTTTCTTTTCTAAAATTACGAAAAGAAAGCTGCTCTAACGCTTTAAATCTAAGTGATGACATAAAAGTTTGAATTTTTGGTAGGTCAAATGTACAAAAAAATATCAAAAACAGGGATTAGCCCTATAATTTTTAAGGGGTTCTATTCACACACTGTAATTTAATTCATTCTCAAAGATTCTTTCAAGAAATATAACAAATATTTCACTTTAAAATAACATTGTAAAACGTGTGAAATGGTAATATTGCAGACTTAAACTTGTGTAAATCAAAACATTTTCGTACCTTCGCCCACTTTTCTAAAATCAAAATATTTATGGTAAACTCCAGAGCAAGAGAAACAACAGAAGCAATTGAAAGACTATATGTAACAATGCGCCACCTTTTCTATAGAGGATTTTTTAAACCTGCCGGTGTGTCCGGAGAAACGTTAAGAAAACTTCTAAAGACAATTGCGCCTGAAATTTATGGTTCCATGGGAATTCCCAATAAAATTGAACTGGATGGACTTCTTTATGTTTTGGATCGTCTTCCGGAGGGAATTGAAGAAACCGCATTTGTGCATTTAACTTCGGATGAAGGATTCGACAAAGGAAGTTTTGAAGTAATTGTTCCTAAAAAACGGAGAAGAAATTGCTACAGAATTGATGAAAACCAAATGAATATTGAGGTTCTTCTTGGCCGTTCCGAAATTTACGACATCTTAACCCATCTTACCTTCCTATATATAGAAGCTGACAAAATTAGAGAGTTAGGTTACAATTCAGACGAAGATAATAAACCTCGCCGCGCTTGGCAAATCATCAGTGCAGTAGCATTAGAAGAAAAGAAATTCAGCAGAAAAGAAAAAGAGGTTGCACTTATTCATCTTTCATCTTTACTTGGAAGAACATTCGATGAAACTTTGAAAGCCTACAACAGCTTTAGTGATGATAATAATCCTGATCGACTATTCAAAATTATTTATCATTTAGGAAAGGCGAGCTTAGATGATCTTCAAGGTGTAAGAGAAAGAGAAGTGTTTTTTAGCGCCATTCTTCGTGAAAGAATCGGGCACCACTTTTTTGGCGAAAAATGGGCAAACAGAGTGAAGGAAGTATTAGCGAAAAATGATTTGCATATGCGCCCACTTCATATTATTTCTGCCAATATGCACTCGGTAAAAAATATGCTTTTTGCCAACTCTGCGCTCAACAAAAAAAGTACAAAAGATGTTGATTACTCCTTATATGAAGAAATCAGCAATAAAAAAGCACTTCAAGATAAAATTCTTGATCAATCTTTAAAACAAGGATTAATCTATATTGATGACGACAGTGGTAGCAATATTGATGTGCAAATAATCGACCTTAGTAAAACCGACATTCAGAATACACCATTTGCTTCAGCGAAATTTAAAGGTGATGATGTAGTATTGGTTTTCGATTACGCTTTTGGAGAACAAGCTTACGAAATTATGGATGAGCTTTTGCGCCCTTATGAGTTTGAAAACAAAGTTTTTACGATGAAAGTAAAATCAATTTCAATCATGGGGAAAGCTGGTATTTTAACCGGACAAAAAGGAGATATTATGATACCAACAGCTCACATCTTCGAAGGAACGGCGGATAATTATCCCTTTGAAAACACGTTAAGTCTTAACGATTTTCAAGATGATGAAATTAAATCTTTCGAAGGACCAATGGTAACCGTTTTAGGAACTTCTCTTCAAAACAAAGATATCTTATCGTACTTTATGACAACTTCATGGAAAGCCATCGGCCTTGAAATGGAAGGTGCTCATTATCAAAAAGCCATTCAGGTAGCATCAAAAATACGCCACCACATTTCTCCAGATTTATTTGTAATGTACGCTTATTATGCATCTGACAATCCATTGGAAACCGGCAGCACACTTTCTTCCGGTGGTTTGGGACTTACCGGTGTAAAACCAACCTACATGATTACTTATAAAATATTAGAAAAAATATTTGAAAGTGCCCAAAAAGAGGAAACTAAAAAATAACACCCATTAATAAAGAAACCCTGAAATATTTCGGGGTTTTGTGTTTTTAAAATTCCTTATCTTTCGACCGTAAAACCAAACTGAATCTATGATGAATAGAAGATTTTGCCTATTTTTCGTATTGATCACCGTGTTATTCAATGCGCAGCAACAAAGTTATTATCAGCAACACGCCGAATATAAAATGGATATTGACGTGGATGCCGAAAACTTCACCTACAATGGTGAACAAACCATTACTTACACCAACAATTCACCAGATCAACTAAATGTGCTTTACTTTCACCTTTATTGGAATGCATTTAAACAAGGATCAATGATGGATCAACGCGTAACTGCACAAGGTAAAAATGGAGATGGAAGATTGCAACAAAATGGAATTTCTAGACTTTCCACAATTCCTGTCGATCAAGAAGGCGCACAAAACATCCATTGGATTAAACAAAATGGAAAAAACTTGAAATTTGAAATTCAAGAAACCATTATGAAAGTTTACCTTAATCGCCCACTTTCTCCAAATTCTTCTACACAAATTTCAATGGAATGGGATGCGAATATTCCTATGCAAATCCGAAGAAGCGGAAGGAATAATAACGAGGGAATTGACATGACGATGACGCAATGGTACCCGAAAATTGCAGAATACGACTACGATGGATGGGCAACATTCGATTATATTGGAAGGGAATTTCATTCACCATTTTCCGACTACGACGTTACCATTAAAATTAATAAAGACTATGTAATTGGTGCGGGTGGTGTGCTTCAAAATCCTAAAGAGGTTAAAGGGTACGACAGTTCTGCAAACATTAAAACCAATAACGAAGATAAAGCCACTTGGAATTGGACCGCAAAAAATATTCTAGATTTTGCTTGGGCAGCAGATCGCGATTACACCGTTCAATCCTTCCCGATTTTAGATGGGCCTACCGTATATTTGGTGTATCAAAACTCTGAAAAAACAATATTTTGGTCGGAAAGCAGACCCTATATCACCAAGTTTTTTCAACTGATGAATGCCACTTTTGGCAACTATGTTTATCCAACCTACTCTTTTATACAAGGGGGAGATGGAGGAATGGAATACGGAATGTGCACCATGATTCTAGGAAATGCTTCTAGTCTGCAAGGTTTAGTAGGTTTAATGGTTCATGAAGGTGGTCACTCATGGTTTCAACAAATGCTCGCTACAAATGAAAGTACAAAACCTTGGCTGGATGAAGGTTTTACAAGTTATGCGGAAGATGTGGTTATGCATCAGCTTTTTCCACCAACAAACCCCGTTCCTAATCCTTTTGCCAATACCATTAGCAGTTATGTACGTTTTACTAAAAGCGGATTAGAAGAACCAGCATCCTGGTTAGGAGATCACCACAATAATGGAACAGCATATTCATTTTCAAGTTATGTAAAGGGCGAATTATATTTAGTTCAGTTGGGCTATATAATGGGCGAACAAAACCTTTCTGCAACCTTAAAAGAATATGTTTCACAATGGAAAATGAAACATCCAACAGATCGCGATTTTCTCCATATCGCACAAAAAGTTTCGGGAATGGATTTAAAATGGTTTCAACATTATTGGATTAATACCACAGAAACAATTGATTACGCAATTAAACACATTGAGTATGGAACCGATTCAACAACGATAACTTTAGAGAATAAAGGAGGAATTCCAATGCCTATTGATTTTTCTATTTTAACTAAAAATAAAGAGGTTATTAATTATCAAATTCCACTTAATATGACACACACGTGGAAACAAAAAGATATTTATGGGAATTTCACTACCCTCAATTATTGGCCGTGGACACAAAAAGAATATACATTTACCATCCCGTACAACAAATCGCAGATTAGTGCTTTGGGGATCGATTTCTCTCAAAGATTAGCAGATGTAAACCCGAACGATAATTTTGTTGAAGTAAAATAATGTGTTGAAAAGATGAATTCAATTGTGATTAATATCGGAAATACCAATATCCGATTCGGCCTTTTTAATGATGATAATTGCGACCTATCGTGGGTACTGAATACAAAACCTTACAAAACAACGGATGAACTTTATATGCAGTTTTTGATGTTGTATCAAACCTATAAAGTTGATCCTTCAAAAATTGAAAAAGTAATTATTGGTTCTGTAGTTCCACAACTTACGAAAGTGGTACGAAGTGCAATTAAAAGAATCCACAAAATGAATCCCGTAATTGTCGACCGAAATACCCCATCTATCGTTGAGCCAAAATCGAAACAAATGGGTACAGACATCTACGCGAATCTTGTGGCAGCGCATCATTTATATCCAACAAAAAAGAAAATCATCCTCGATTTCGGTACAGCACTTACTGCAAGTTGCATTGATGAACACGGAGAAACGTTGGGAGTAATCATTGCCCCAGGAATTATTACCGCACTAAATAGTTTAATCCACGACACTGCACAACTCCCTGAAATTGAATTGGTACAACCCAAATCTGTTTTAGGACTGGACACTATTTCGTGTATGCAGAGCGGAATGGTTTATGGCTACTTGGGAATGGTAGAAGGTTTTATTGATCGTATAAATGATGAAGTTCACGACGATTGTTTGGTGATTGCAACCGGAGGTGTTTCTCACGTATACAAACCTTTAACGAATAAAATACACATTGGCGACCGGCTACACACCTTGAAAGGACTGTACTATCTAGGCAAAGATTTATAAAAAAATAGTACATAATATAAATCCTCTATTTCTCGAAAAAATAGGGGATTTATCTTTTATCCTGAAAAAATGCTAACATTAAAGCAGCGCAATCATTTTCTAAAATTCCAGAAATCACTTCAGTTTTAGGATGAAGTGAAAGTCCTTTATTCATAAAGCCTCTTCTTTCATCTCGTGCACCAATTACCACCCTCGAAATTTGTGACCAACTTAACGCTCCCGCACACATCACGCAAGGTTCAAGACTAACATACATGGAGCATTTTTGAAGATACTTACCGCCCAAGAAATTGGCAGCAGCAGTGATGGCTTGCATTTCCGCATGTGCTGTAACATCCGTTAGTCGCTCAGTTAAATTGTGAGCTCGCGCGATAATTCGATTATCCAAAACAATCACGCATCCTACTGGAATTTCATTTTCCTCATAGGCATTTTGCGCTTCTTGCAGCGCCATTTTCATAAAATATTCGTCAGTAAACATATGGGATAACAAATTTTTCCAAAACTAAAGATTTAAAATAGTTTTAAATCCGAATTTTTAAGTTAAAATAATCCCAACAGATTAATTCGTGAGATCAGTTCTATTCGAAGTTCATGGTTAACGGAATACGAAATCGATATCGAACGTTTTGACCATTGATTGTTGCGGGACTAAAGAAATCAGGAAGCAAATAAACTGCAATTTCTGCCTGCCGATTGAACACCGAATTTTCTCCATCCGTACGAACACTCGAAATGCGCCCATCTTTCTCCACAATAAAATAAATATTGGTGGACATTTTGGAAGCATTCAAATGAACAGCATCGAAATAAAACATCGAAGCAATTTGCTTTCTTAACAAATCAATTCCACCAGGATATTCCGCAGGGACTTCCTTCAAATTTGGAGAAATAGAATCTTTGCTTGGTGTTTTTTTTCTTTGAATAAAAGCCAAATCTTCGCGGTTTTTAACTCTGATCAACGCCGCAAGCATTGCAACATTCTGTATGCTATCCAGCTTCACCATAAACTCTCGATAGTCCGCTTGCATTTGATGGATTTTTTGCCAATCATTAATCTTATTGGCTTCCTTCGAAAACGCGTCCGTAAGTAAAGCTCGTTTATAATCGTAATATTCCTTCACTTCTTTGAACTCCTCATTTTGTTGAGCGGGTACAATACAAAAAGAAAATAAAGAAATAAAAACGAGTAAAAATTTACATATTCTGATATTCAATACTAATAAAATATAGGGTTCAAGTTTCCTTAAAAATCTGGAAAATACAATTAGAATCAAAAAAAACGTATTAATTTTAAATAAAGATAAAGCTTTCCGCATAATAAATCACCATTTTTATTGAAATACGAACTTATCGGGCTATAAATTTTTGACTTTCCTATCATCAAATATTCGATAATATTGATAAAAAGCATCAAAGTAAAAATCAATACCTTTTTGTATTTAACCTTATTTCTATAATAAATAAAAGGTGAATTCTACATAAAATTTTACCGAAAAAATGATTTTGAAAACGCTAAATTACACCGTTTTATAAACTAAAAAATCCCGTCATACGACAGGATTTTTATATTCGGTATACTGAATGATCAGTTCTTATTCTGCACTTGTTGCTTCTGCAGCTGGTGCTTCACCTTCAGTTGTTTCCTCATCATCATCGTCTGCAGCAGCGCCTCCTTTCATTGCATTTCTAGACATCTTAACTGCAACGATTACAGCGTTATCTGGATGAACGAAAGAATAAAGATCAGATTTGATATCGCCAACATAAAGTTTGTTTCCAATTCTCAATGGAGTAACATCTACTACAACTTCATCTGGAAGATTTGCAGGAACTGCTTTAACTTTAAGTTTTCTGAAAGATTGACGAAGAACACCTCCGGCAACAACCCCTCTTGAACGCCCTGTAATTCTCACAGGAACTTCCATAATTACTGGTTTGTCATCAGAAAGTTGATAAAAATCTGCATGCAAGATTTTATCTGTAATTGGGTGAAATTGGATGTCCTGAAGTACAGCAGGAATGGTTTGTCCGTCCACTTCAATAGCTACTGTGTGTGCTTCAGGAGTATATACTAGGTTTTTGAAAGACTTTTCTTCTGTAGAAAAGTTCAAAGTTTCCTTACCTCCGTACACAACACAAGGAACTAATTCAGCATCACGCAAAGCTTTAGTAGACTTTTTGCCCACGTTTTCTCTTTTTGTACCTTGAATTGTAATTGATTTCATTATAAAATGTTTAAATTTTTGGTTTGCAAAGATATGAAATTATTTATTAAATAATAAATTTGTTGCTAATGGATTTATGTTCGTGTACACTTTTCATAACATCTGCAAATAAAGGAGCGCATGAAAGCACTTTTATTTTGGTAGAAAGTTCTGTTTTCACTGGAATGGTATCCGTAACAATTACTTCTAAAAGCTGCGATTTTTCGATATTTTCATAAGCGTTTCCAGAAAGTACTCCATGAGAAGCCATAGCACGTACGCTTCTTGCACCGTTTTGCATCAGGATTTCTGCAGCTTTACAAAGTGTTCCAGCAGTATCGATCATATCATCAATTAGGATTACATTTCTATCGGTAACATCACCAATTAGAAACATTTCTTCCACTACATTTGCTTTTTTTCTTTCTTTATAGGCAATTACGACATCTGCACCTAAGTAGCCAGCATAATTTTTTGCTCTTTTTGCACCTCCCATATCTGGTGATGCAATGGTAAGATTATCCAGCTTTAAAGAACGAATGTAATCTACAAAAATGGTAGACGCATACAAATGATCAACAGGAATTTCAAAAAAACCTTGAATTTGATCTGCGTGCAAATCCATTGTCATAATTCTTGTTGCACCCGCCGCTGTTAAAAGATTGGCCACCAACTTTGCACCGATTGGCGCTCTCGGCTTGTCCTTTCTGTCCTGTCTTGCTAATCCGTAATAAGGGATAACAACGGTAATATTTTTCGCAGATGCGCGTTTCGCCGCATCAATCATCAGAAGAAGCTCTAGCAGAATATCGGCCGGTGGAAAGGTAGATCCTATAAGAAATACACGCCCACCACGAACCGATTGATCGAGAACTGGCTCGAATTCGCCATCGCTAAAAATCTGAAAATTAATTTTACCCAACTCTTCACCATAGTATCTTGCAATGTTTTCTGCCAATACTTTACTGGTTCTTGTAGAAAATAAATAGGTAGCCTGATCAGCCATTGTTCACTTTTTTTAGATTGCCGCAAATTTAAAAAAATAAAACCACCTGAAAAGTCAAGTGGTTTTAAAATTATTTTCATTCGTAAAAAATACAATTTAAGGAAAGGTAACTCCTGAATATTGATTAGGATTTACCAACGGTAAATTGGATTTATAGGTTTTATTGATTGCCTTAATAAATTCATTAGCAACAATTCCGTACCCTCTTCCTGTAAGATGAACTCCGTCTAGCGAGAAACTGCCTCCTGTAACAAAAGTTGCGGTGTATTTAACGCCATCCCATTGAATTCCTGATCCCGTTGCCAACTCTTGCATTTTAGCATTTGCATCAACAAAAGCCAAACCTTTACTTGTGGCAATTGCTTTAATGGACGCATTATACGCTGCAACAGCTGTTGAAACATTATTTAACTCGGTAGAAGTTAAAGAATACTGATCACCGACTGGGAAACTCACCCCATAAATAAAGGTAGAAGTATCGGTAGCAGCTTCGTTAGTAATTGCATCTTTACCTAAAACATTAGAAGCGGTAAGAAGAATAAGTTCACCTTCTTTTGCCTGTCTTGCCTGTCCAAATGCAGAACCAATAAAGCTTGCTTGTGTAGCCGGCAAACCTGCAGCAGTTAAAACCGCGGTAAGTTGTGCAGAAACATTTGGTAACGTTCTATCAACAATAAGTACAGGATTATACCCTTCCTTCACCAAATTAATTCTATTCCCTTGTCCTAAATAGGTTAGTGCACTTTTTAGTGGTTGATATAAACCTGAATTCAACGCTTGTGCTTTAGCAGATGTTAGGTCAATCGTATTATAAGGAATTCTCGTAAAAAAAGGAATGGTAGAAACATCTGGAATGTTCGCGATTACCCCTTTTGCACCATTAGCCGTTAGTAAATTTACGTATTGAGAGATTACACTCGCCACCACGGTAGGATCGGTAATATCATTTGAACCATACGTAGTTGGATCAAGATTTCCTGTTTGATCCACTCCTAAACCACCAGAAGTAGCATAGGAAAGAACATCATTGTTTCCAATCCACAAAGAAAAAAATGTAGGGCTTTGTGCCAGCGCATCAGCCATTACACTTGAATTCGCAGACAATGCGAAGCGTACAAAATAAGGATTCGCCTTTCCAAGAGAAAGATACGCGGGATTTCCATAACCAGCTGCACCCAAATGAAAAGATTTTGCTCCTGGAACTCCTAAATTCTGATAAGGGCCAGATCCTGAAATATTATCTAAAGTTCCACCTGCCTCTGATGCTTGAGGAGAAAGCGCTCCCGAAACAACTTTTAAGGTTAACTTACCTGGAAAGCCAACAAGATTGCTAAATCCACCAACATCATTCGGCATTAAAGGTTGGGTGAAAGTTCCCCCACCAGCGAGCGCCATTTGTTGTGCTAACATGGATGGGTAAGATTCCAATTGACCACTACTGTAAAGTGCGTTATCACGATAGCCAGAAGTTAGGGAATTCCCCAAAGCTACGTATTTACTAAAATCTGCTTCACCGCTGGTAACTGCAATATCACTAATATCCTGCTCGAATTCAGTATCACAAGAGGATAGCGAGAACAAAGCAAGGGCAAGTGTAGATATAATTATTTTTTTCATAATGGGATTCTATTTAACAAGGTTATATCGAAGTCCAAGTCCGAAATACAATGCTTCCGCTTTGGCCTGTCCGTAAAAATCATAATAAGAATTGGCTACGTTTCTGCTTTTTGGTAGTGGTTTCGCAGCTGCAATATCAACACCAATAGCTCCAAAATTAAATCCTAAACCAGCGGTAATCACATTTGAATCGAATGATGGGGTTTCTGGAATAAAATTGTCGTCTGAATAAGGAGATTCATCGTAATACCATCCTAGTCTACCGGCTAACAAATCGGTGAATTTATACTCAGTTCCCAATCGAATGGTTTTGGTATTTTTAAAGTTTTTCGGGGTAACCAAAACAGTGGGATCAGCTTGGTTTCCAATAGGTGCATTGGCAAAATCCAATGTTAACTGATGATAATCGCTCCATCCGGTGTAATTAAAATCTGCAGCAACTTTCCATTTCGGAGTAATTTTGTAAGCAAAACCGACCGTATACTCTTCCACCAAAGGCAAAGTGGCAGTAAACCCATCCTGACCATTTCCATCAACACCGAGTAATGAAAACAAACTTGGTGAAACATTAAATGTTGCAATACCATTTTCTGCTTTCATATCTACTGGCGAGCGATAAGCAACACTCACATCCAGTTTATCATTCGCTTGAAAATAAAACCCTAAACCGAAACCGTTTCCAGTTGCTTTTTTATCATTAATGTTAAGACTTCCATCAAATTGGGTAATTGCTTTATCCCAATCAACAACTCCTTTCGCATGGATATAACTTGCACCAACCGATACCCAAGGGGCTAATTTTACAGAAACCATTGGTTGGAAATAAAACCCTTGAAGTTTCATTCTTTGAACCATCTCTTTCCCTGCCCAATCGCTTGGCCACTGAATTGTACTTCCAAAAGGTGTTGAAAAACTAAAACCGACAGAAAAATCATCCACTACTTTATACGTAATAGCTGCATAAAGCGGTGTACCTATTGGGCTATCCGTTTTAAAAGATTCTAAAGTAGTTGGATTTTGATAGGTAACCTTTGATATTGCTCCGAATCCGCCAACAGCAACACTCAATTTCGCAGGGATAAAGGACATTGATGCCGGATTGAAGAACGCTGCGCTTGCATCTTCCGCATGTGCACTTGTATGCGCCATCGCAAGCTGTTTAACGCCTTGCAAAGATACCCGGAAACCACCCGCGTAAAGCATCGCGCCGGACATAATTGCGGCTGTAACAATTATTTTTCTCATATTCATAAAAAGGTATTAATGTTCCAAATATAAAATTATTTTTGGTTCGGGTGTTAAAGAATCATAAACTTTTTAAACAAAACCCTGAAAGCCAAAGTGTTTAATTTCACTAAACTATTTATACATTTGGTTTTCAATACATTAAATATATTTTTTTAACAATTCATTACATAATGATTAACCCTATTTCCATTAAACAAACCTTAAACAGTGGATTAAAACGCTAAGAATCAAGCATCAAGATGATACTCTTTTAAAAAGGTATTTAGAATTGATTTTCACTCCCGAAAAAAGCGATGCCAACAATTCTATACATCAATTGAAATTTAATTTTAACTTTGCATATAATAAAATATAAATCATATTATGAGTTGTGGATGCAAAACATCCGGAGATTCTTCTCATTCATGTGGCACAAAATCCAGCAACGGATGCGCAAGTGTAGACACGTGTGGAAACAGTTACAAACTTAGCGTATTCGATTGGTTATCAAATATAAACAACCCATCTCCTTCAAGAACAGACTTTGTAGAAGTTCGTTTTAAAAATGATAGAAAAGGGTTTTATAAAAATGTAAATCATCTTCCGTTACATATCGGAAGCATCGTCACAGTAGAATCAAGTCCGGGACACGACGTAGGCGTCGTAAGCCTAACAGGAGAGCTGGTGAAAATCCAGATGAAAAAGAAAAGACAATCCGAAGATAACCCCTTAAAAATCTATAGATTAGCCAATCAAAAAGATATTGAAATTTGGCAATCCGTACGCGAAAAAGAGAACAGCGTAAAAGTTGAGGCTAGAAAAATCGCACAACATCTTCGACTTGAGATGAAAATTACCGATGTGGAATTTCAAGGCGATGGCGGAAAAGTTACCTTTTATTATACTGCGGAATCTAGAGTCGATTTCAGACAATTAATTAAGGAATACGCAGGAGCATTCCGGACAAAAATCGATATGAAGCAGATTGGATTCCGTCAGGAAGCTGCAAAAATTGGAGGAATTGGATCTTGCGGTCGAGAATTGTGTTGCTCCACATGGCTTACCGATTTCCGTTCGGTGAATACCAATGCAGCACGTTATCAGCAATTGAGCATCAATCCGCAAAAGTTAGCAGGACAATGTGGAAAACTTAAGTGCTGTTTAAATTATGAGCTCGATTCTTATCTTGATGTTTTACACGATTTCCCATCCACTTCAACCACTATTGAAACCGAAAAAGGAAAAGCATTTTGTATTAAAATAGATGTTTTCAAAAAGAAAATGTGGTTTGCATATGTCGATCATTCAATCGCTTGGTACGACCTTGATATTCAGGTGGTAAAAAACCTCATCCGACAAAATTCTAAAGGTGAAAAAACAGCTCCTTTGGAAGATTTTATCGAGAAAAACAACTTTACGGCTGTTGAAAAAGATTTAATCCAGGAAAATAGTGTGGATCGTTTTGAACGCAAAAGAACGCCTTCTAAAAA
The DNA here is from genome assembly GCA_023422635.1 of Bacteroidota bacterium. Taxonomy (GTDB): domain Bacteria; phylum Bacteroidota; class Bacteroidia; order Flavobacteriales; family Weeksellaceae; genus JAFAGO01. The sequence goes on along the minus strand of JAFAGO010000042.1, from coordinate 92,378 downwards.
CAACAACAATAAAAAAAGAAGAGATTCCCAAAACGGCAATAAAAACCAAAGAAGTAAACCAGAAAACAAAGCGGAAAACAGACCAGAAAAAAAGCCTGTAAATCAAACAGAAAACCCTAAACCGCAACCCAAGCAAAACCCTGCAAATACCGCAGAGAGCAAAAAAAAGAACAACAACGGAAATCGGAATCAAAACCGAAACAAAAACAATCCGAAAAGTAATTCCCAACCCAAAAAGAATAATGACAAGTAAGATTCTGTATCTATTATTCGTTTTATCTCTGTTTCAGAGCTGCAATAATGCAGGCGAAGATGTGCACATTAACGAACTTAATGGCGTTTGGAATAAAAAAAACGCACAAAAATTCACTTTGAATATTGAAGATGCGCAGCATCCGAAAAATATTATATTTGTGGTAAGAAACAATAATGAGTATCCGTACAGCAACCTTAGATTAATCGTCGATTTTGAGGACGTGAAAAATCGTAAAAAAATTACAGATACTCTAAACTATACCATGGCGAAACCTAATGGCGAGTGGATAGGAAATGGATTTGGCGATACCAAAGAGATACTTTTCCAATACAGAAACAAGTATACATTTCCACATAATGGACAATATACGTTAAAAGCCACACAAGCTATGCGCAAAGATTCGCTACTTGGTATTGAAGATTTTGGAATAAAAATAGAATCCGTTAAACCTTAAAACAGGGATGGAAAACAATAAAAAAACAAAGGCTTCAGGAAACAAAACTTTTCCGTTGCCCCCTAAAAAAAACATCAAAAAAACCGGCTGGAAAAAATGGGTTAAATTCATTTGGATTGGTCTTGTCGCTATCGTACTTGGAATTTCAGCGCTTTTTTTCGCAGTGTCCGAAGGCTTTCTAGGAGAAATGCCTAATGTAAAAGAGTTAGAAAATCCAGACATTTATGTAGCGTCAGAAATTTGGTCTTCCGACGGGGTTCGTTTGGGGAAATTTGAAAAAGAAAAAACCCAACCCGTAACCTATAAGGAGTTGCCTCCTTATCTAGTGTACGCACTTCAAGCAAAAGAAGATGAACGTTTCAAAGAGCATTCAGGAATCGATATTCAATCGGTTGCAAGAGCCATTGTTTACGGTGGTAAAAGAGGCGGTGGATCTACAATTACACAACAGTTGGCAAAACTTCTTTTCACAGGAACGGCCTCTCAAAATAAAGTTCAAAGAACTTTTCAAAAATTGAAAGAATGGGTTGTAGCCGTAAGTCTAGAAAAAAGATATACCAAGGAAGAGATCATCACACTGTATTTCAATAAATTCGATTTTACCTACAATGCGAATGGTATTGAAATGGCTTCAAGAATCTATTTTAATAAGCACACCAATCAACTAACATTACCTGAGGCCGCAATGTTTGTAGCGATGCTTGAAGCACCTATCGCCAACAATCCACTCAGAAATCCTGAACGCGCGAAAAAACGTAGAGATGTGGTACTTTCACAAATGAAAGAAACAGGATATATCGATGATGCTATTTACGAGAAAGCAATTTCATCTCCAGTTGTGGTCGATTACCATCCTGTAAAAACCATTGAAGAGGGCTATTCTGCTTATTATAAACATTATTTAAGAAAAGAAATAGATGGCTATTTAAAGGAATACGAAAAGAAAACCGGCAAACCGCTTAACCTGTATAAAGACGGTTTGAAAATCTACGTAACTCTTGATTCTAAAATGCAGAAATATGCAGAAGAAGCAATTAAGGAGCACTTAACCGACTTGCAGAAACGCTTTGACGCAGAACAAAGAGGAAGAAAACAACGACCGTTCTATTACCTATCAGAAAAGCAAATTAACAGCGTAATGATGCAAGCGGTAAAAAGAACAGGAAGATACAAACAACTTAAAAATGCAGGCGTTCCAGAAGATTCCATTATTATGGAATTCAAACAACCTGTTAAAACTTCAATCTTCACATGGAATGGTGAAGAAGAAGTAGAAATGTCACCATGGGATTCAATTCGTTACCATAAACAAATTGCGCAAGCAGGTTTAATGTCAATGGTTCCAGGAACTGGTGAAATCAAAGCTTGGGTTGGGGGAATCAACTGGCAACATTTCCAATACGACCATATTAAACAAGGGAAAAGACAGGTAGGTTCTACCTTTAAACCTTTCGTATACGCAACTGCTATCATGAAATTAGGAATGACACCTTGCTCGACCGTTTCCAACGCTCCATACAATAAAAATGGTTGGAAAGTAGGTGGCGGAAGAGGTGGAATGCTAACATTGCGCGATGCTCTTGCCCACTCTCAAAACCCAGTTGCTGCTCGCTTAATAGAGCAAACAGGCGTTGATGCAGTAATCCAAACGGCACGCGATTTAGGCGTTACCGAAAAACTAGAACGAAACAATACCATTGCTCTTGGTTCTGGCGACATTACGATTTACGAAATGCTGGGTGCCTACTCTACATTTGCCAACTACGGAAATTACATTCGTCCAGAAATGGTTTGGCGTATTGAAGATGCCAACGGAAGGGTAATTAAAGAGGTGAAACCAGAAATTAAGGAAGTTATGAATGAGCTGTATGCCTACACCATGATCGACTTAATGAAAGGAGTAGCTGCATACGGAACCGCATCCGGAGAACTTCGAAGACGAGGCATTTCCGAAGCAGTAGAAATTGCAGGAAAAACAGGTACCACACAAAACAACTCCGATGGTTGGTTTATGGGTATCGTACCAAATCTTGCCACAGGAGCTTGGGTAGGTTGGGAAGATCGTGCTACCCACTTTTTCGGAACCGGTGAAGGACAAGGAGCACGGATGGCACTACCAATTTGGGCCATTTATATGAAGAAAGTCTGGGCAGATAAATCACTCGGAATTACTCCTGATGATAAATTTATTAAACCATCGAATTGGACGGGGAATTGTTCAGATCTGCAAGGATTAGGTGGTGGTTATGGAGATGATGGTGGACTTCAAACCATGGATCAAATAAAAAATCCTACTCCAAAACAAGAAAGTTCTAACTCTGGTGGTAATAAAGCTGCCAAGAAAGAAGAAAACGTAAATGAAGCCATTAATTCCGACGAAGAAATAGACTTCAATAAATAATATCAATCCAAGCGATATTCAGCATCCTTTCAAAAAAATGAAAGGATGTTTTTATTTTCACGACATTTGAAATATGAATTTAGATAAAATCCGTCAACCTTTCCTCGATTTATTTCCTGGTGATTTCAGCAATAATCCGATGCAGCGACAAACGCCAAAAATGCTGTTTGCTACTGTTGCTCCCGTTGGATTTCCAGACGCAAAACTTATCCTTTTTAACAATCAACTTGCAAAAGAAATTAACATCGGAGAAGTTGAAAACAAAGATGACTTACAATTTCTTTTTGGAAATTATATTCCCGAAAATATCCAAACCTACGCAACGGCTTACGCAGGACATCAATTTGGAAATTGGGCAGGACAATTAGGGGACGGAAGAGCAATTTACATTGGGGAAATTGCTAATAATAAAAGTGAAAAATTCGAACTTCAATGGAAAGGCGCCGGCGCAACGCCTTACTCTCGCCACGCCGATGGACGCGCCGTTTTACGTTCTTCGATAAGAGAATATTTAATGAGTGAAGCCATGCATCATCTTCGAGTTCCAACAACACGAGCATTGAGTTTAGCACTCACTTGCGAGAACGTCGTTCGCGATATGATGTACGATGGAAATCCTAGACAAGAACAAGGCGCCGTGATGATTAGAACTGCAAAAAGTTTTCTAAGATTTGGACATTTTGAATTGCTTTCAGCACAACAGGAAATCCAAACGTTAAAAAAATTAGCCGATTTTACGATTGAAGAATATTTTACAGAAATAGAATCAAATTCAGAAAAAAAATACAAAAATTGGCTTTTATCAATCATTGAAAAAACCGCACATCTTATGGTGGAATGGATGCGAGTAGGCTTTGTTCATGGTGTTATGAATACGGATAACATGTCTGTTTTAGGACTTAGTATCGATTTTGGACCGTTTTCAATGTTGGATGAATACGATTTAAATTTCACACCAAATACAACAGATTTACCAGGAAGAAGATACGCTTTCGGCAAACAACCCCAAATTGCACAATGGAATTTATGGCAGTTTTCAAATGCCATTTTTCCACTGATCAACGATGAAAAATTTGTAGAAGATGCCTTAGATCAATTTTCCACAATCTTTTGGAAAAAACACGACGAAATGCTTTGTCGAAAATTTGGATTTGATGCATTACTTCCTCAGGATGAACGCTTTTTCACCGAATGGCAACAAATGATGCAAGATTTGCAATTAGATTATACGCTATTTTTTAATTCATTAGAAAATTTTGAAGAAGATTCCGATCCGAAAGAACTTTTTTCAAAATGTTTCTATCAACCAATCACGGAGAATCATTGGGATCAAGTGCTGACTTTTTTACAGAATTACAAAATAAGATCTTTGCAAAATAACATCCCGAAAAAAGAATCTAAGGAGATGATGAAGTTGCACAACCCGAAATTTATTTTGCGTAATTATTTACTCTATCAATGTATTGAAGAAGTGAAAATTGGAAAAACCGAACTTTTGCACAAACTCATCAGCGCTTTAGAAAATCCTTATCAAGAAATATACCCAGAATTTTCTGTAAAAAGACCTTCAGAATTCAATGGTACAATGGGTTGTTCAATGCTTTCATGTAGTTCTTAATTCCGTACTTTTGCGCAACTTTTTTTCTCATCAATGAAACGCAAAATCGCCGATTTTTTTAAAACTGTATTTCCGAATAACAAAATTGAGTTTTGTCTATTTTTAATCTTGTGGATAGGCTATGGAAGTTTGGCCTTCTATATCGCTCAAAACTATCGTATTGTGTTTGATAATCGGATTCCTTGGGATGCGTATTTCAGTTTCGATAATCGTGCGATTGTAATGAACGGTGGCGGCTTTGAACGACACCCACTCTCCAATTATTTTTTTGATGCACTTCGAAATTTTGCACTTTTAATTTCCAGTGGAAAAATGGATGCTGTTTTTAGAAGCGTTTTAGCATTAAGCAGCAGTCTTACAATTGTTTTAGCTAATGTCCAGATTTTCAAGTATATCCGCAATATCATACAATTACCGATTAATCTAAGCACTTTTTTAACGGTACTTTTTTCCGTGTTTGTAACGCCTATTTTACTTTCTTTCACACCAGAAACATATACCTACACGCTTCTTTTTCTCGTTCTATACAATTATTACGCAGCATTAAAACTTCGTAAGAAAGAAAAAATTTCAGTTTTTGCGCTCCTTTTTGGTGGCATTGCTATTGGCGGATTAACGATCACCAATATTGTAAAAGTGTATTTGCCCGTGCTTTTTGAAAAAAAACTATTTTCAAGTTGGAAAAATTTTGGAAACGCTATTTTTCGCGTTGCGATTTCCGCTACTGTTTTTATCCTTTTATACCTCAACCGACTGAATTTTCAGTATGAAAAAATCTTTTCAAAGGCAGAGCAACAATATGAAAAGTTTTCTAACTCCGAGCACGTTCCTTTTTGGGATATGGTTTGGTCGTGGTTTTTTGGTGGAAATATGTTGTTTTCTAGCTTTGAAATAAGAGATTATCACAATGCATCAAAAACGTTCTATTTCAAGGCACTTTTTATGGAAACCTATTCTTCTTGGTTGCTTTATTTAACCGTTGCGATCATTTTCATATTGGTGTTTTGGAGTTGGATGAGAAATTTTAAAAATCCTTTAGTTCAAGTGTTAATGCTGTCCTTCGGAATTGATTTTACCATACACGTTTTAGCCAAATTTGGATTGCATACCGCATACATTTACGGTGGACATTTTATATTTATCGTTCCCTTAATGTTGGGGTGGCTCCTCTATTCGTATCGAAAAAAACCAATTTATCTATCGTGCATTACGTCAGTTTTACTGCTTGTTTTTGGAGTGGTTGTTCTTAATAATTTCTTCCGTATGCAGGAGTTTTTTATATTTCTAAATGCCTTTTATCGCACCTAAGTCGGATATTTTTGTTACTTTTAAAGTTCAATCATTGCTGCATGAAAAATCAATTTCTTTATATTTCTCTTACATTTTCGCTGCTGTTATTTTCTTGCAAAGAAGAAGCAAAAGCAGATTATGTTGAAGAGGATTCCAACGCAATATCAGCTGGACTTTACGAGCCCAATGCCATTGAAACTGCTAAAGCAAAAGCTGCCAAATCGTTATTACCTACTACTGCAATCTCAAATCATCAAAACAGAAATACTGGGGTTGCGGTAAATCCGCCACATGGACAACCTGGACATCGTTGCGATCTTCCTGTAGGAGCTGCTTTAGCAGAAAACACACGTTCAAATTCAAAAAATCAATCTCCTGAAACAAATGGAGATTCCAATTCTAATAATCCAGTAAATAGCACAAAACTAAATCCACCACATGGTGAAATTGGTCATCGCTGCGACATTGCTGTTGGAGCTCCATTAGAAGGTTAAAATTAAAAAAGTTTATATCAAATGTTATATCAAAGAAGTAGTGCGCTTTTTTTAGAAGCTCAAAAGTACATTCCTGGAGGGGTTAATTCTCCAGTTCGTGCCTTTAAATCGGTTGGCGGAACTCCGCTATTTATAAAAGAAGCCAAAGGTGCCTATTTGTACGACGAAGATGGAAAAAAATACATCGATTACATAAATTCTTGGGGACCAATGCTCCTTGGGCATGCGTATCCGCCCGTTGTAGAAGCAATTATTGAAAAAACAAAATGCGGAACATCCTTTGGAGCCCCCACCGAAATTGAAACCGAAATTGCAAAACTTGCCATAGAAATGGTTCCGAATATTGACAAAATACGTTTTGTGAATTCAGGGACTGAAGCGTGCATGAGCGCTGTTCGATTGGCAAGAGGATTTACAGGAAGAGAAAAAATAATTAAGTTTCGCGGTTGTTATCACGGTCATTCAGATTCTTTCTTGATTGCAGCAGGAAGCGGACTTTCAACTTTTGGTGTTCCATCAAGTCCGGGCGTTACAAAAGGTACTGCAAAGGACACGCTGCTCGCAGATTACAATGATATTTCTTCGGTAGAAAAATTATTCCAAGAAAATAAAGATGAAATTGCCTGTATTATTGTAGAGCCCGTTGCGGGAAATATGGGTTGCGTTCCTCCCGTAAATGGTTTTTTAGAAAAGCTTAGAAAAGCATGTGACGAAAACGGAGCATTATTAATTTTTGACGAAGTGATGACAGGATTCAGACTTTCGAAAGGTGGAGCTCAAGAACTATTCGGAATTCAAGCGGATATTGTAACCTTTGGAAAAGTTATTGGAGGTGGACTTCCGGTAGGAGCATTCGCGGCACGAAATGAGATTATGGACTATCTTGCACCAGTTGGCCCAGTTTATCAAGCTGGAACTTTATCGGGAAATCCATTAGCGATGGCTGCCGGTTTAGCAATGCTACAATCTATTCAAGAAGATGATGAAATTTTTGCAAGATTAGAAGAAAAAACAAAATACTTAGAAAATGGACTTCGAAATGCGTTGACCAAAAATCAGAAACAACATGTTATTAACAGAGTGGGCTCGATGATTTCGGTATTTTTCTGCGATGGAAAAGTGGAAAACTATGAAGAAGCAGGAAAAGGCGACACGCCAGAATTCAAAGCATTCTTTCACGGTTTGCTGGAAAAAGGAATTTACATTGCGCCTTCATCGTACGAAACTTGGTTTATTACAGATGCTTTAACTTATGAAGATTTGGACGAAACCATCCGCGCTGTTGAAGAAGTTACCAAGCCATAACACACGAAATTTAAACATAAAAAAGCACTCTAAATTGAGTGCTTTTTTGTTTCTTTATTATTTCCAAGTTTGATTTTCCTTGTTTTCAGAGCGCTTAACGCCATTGTTGATATTGTACGCAAAACCAACTCCAAGGGTTTGTTTCAACTGTGTTCTTTTAATTTGGTTATGATCGTAAAGCAAATCAAGCGTAATTACAGAAGAAATATATTTGTTGATTTTCATATTTAAAACTCCTCCATAAGAGAGAACCAATCTTTCCGGATGATCTAAATAATTCGAAAATACAGATGCTGAATTCACTAAAGAAATATTTTCCATCAACTGAACTTTATAAATTGCGGTTCCCAAGAAACCAAATTGAAAAAGAGAAGAGTCTCCATCATTTTTCAAACCATAATTTCCTGCAAATTGTAAATCCTTATCGCCAACAAAAGTCCATCTTGCATTGGCCGGACGAAGTGTCATGGTGAAATTATCGTTCGGTCTGTACGTAAAACCAGCACCTACGTTAAGATATCCTGGTGCCATGAAATTTGAAATTTTAGCAGCGTCAGGATTATTTCCATCTTCATAACCTTCAGAAAATTGCGATAGGAAACTCGAACCTACAGAAGCGTACCAATTATTGGCGATTTTTCTACCGTAGTTTGTAGATAGGTTAATTACATCTTGAGTTTTTCGGTTGCCTACCCCTTTTGTATTGTTTTGCCCATAACCTAAAATAACAATATTTTCCCACAAATCTTTTCCTTTTTCGTAGGTCATATTATAATTCACTCCTGCAAGCCAACCCACATTATTGGCACCACCACCAACCCAATTAGAGAAGGCGGCTTGATTAAGCATTAATGTATTTTGTCCGATAATCGACCAATTTTTTGTAGAATCTGCAACAGCTGCTGTTTCTTCTTGCGCAGACGCTGCAAAACCAAGCATCAGCATTCCTGCTAAAAATAATTTTTTCATATACTGAATTTTTGAAGGCGCAAAATTGAGAATAATTTAATAAAAGCGAAATGACTTCTAAATTATTGAGCGACAAATGGTTTAATTACTTTCGTTGGTCTTTGTTTTTCCACACTTTGCCCTAAATTATACGATAGACCTACACTTAGCGTTTGTTTGCGTTGCAACTTTTGAATTTGATCATGATCGTACGCCAAATCCAATGTAACAATTGTTGAAATAAATTTATTGAAGCGAATATTTAAATTTCCTGTGTAGGCAATATCCACTCTTTCGGAATGATACAAATAGTTGGTAAAGAAATTCAGTTGATTATCGAAGTTAATTCCTTTGTAAATTTTTAAACGATAAATAATATTCAGCATTGCACCAAGCTCTGTACGCGCGCTTTGTCCATCTCGTTCTAAACCAAACTTTCCTGCTTTCTGCAAATGCGGATCTGTAACAAAAGTAAATTTACCATTAATTGGTCTAAAAATTACTTGGAAATTTTCTTTAGGATTGTAAGAAATACCAACCCCCAAATTTAAATATCCTGGTGCCATAAATCGTGAAACACGATCGTTATATACAGGATCTGGCGTTACCGAATAATTATACCCAGGCGTAAATTGCGATAGAAATTGTATCCCTGAAGAAAGATAGTAATTCCCTCCTAATTCATAGCCATAATTCGTCATTAAGTTAATGTAATCCTCTGTTTTACGGGATGTTTGATCTTCTTGACTGATTAATCCGTACCCCAATTGCACATTATTTTCAACATAATGTTTTTTGTGCTTATAAATAACGTTATAGTTCACTTTTCCAATGATGCCTATATTATTATTACCCCCAGAAATCCAATTTGAAAAGGAAGCTTGATTGAATACCAAATTATTTTGCCCATAGAAGAACCAATTTTTCTCGCTGTTTCGAACCAAACTAAAAGGCGTAACGGGAATTTCTTCTGCCATTGGAACAACAACAACTTCTCTAGGAACCACCAAAGTATCTTTAAAGGAAACCTTTAAACCTTGATAGATTGGATTATTTAAACTATCCTGATTATAATTTGTAGCATTCCATCGATTTTGGGAAATAGAATCAATTTCTGCAAGAACAGGATTTTTCTGGGAATACATAACACCAAAAAAAATCAATAATAGAAATGTCAATGGTCTTCTCATCAGTTTGAATACTTCTTCGTACAAAATTACTTATTAATTTGTAAATGCGCGTTTAAGGTTTGCAATATAACGTGAAATTGAGAAGATTTGTCTTACATTTAAATGCAAATTTTTTAAAAAACCACACATGTGTCCGAAATAAAAAAATGGTCTTGCTTTTGAAATATCCACGCATGTTCAAATCATTTCTTCATAACAAACTGGAATATAAGGCACTCCTTTATCCTACTTTGATGATACTTGCAATGTGGTTGGGATTTGCATTGCAAAATCAAGGGTTTTTCGAAAATTGCAACGGTGCTATTATTCCACTTGTACCGGAAGGTTTGTTGGGAATTATTTTCTCGCCACTTCTTCATGGCGGGTTTGAGCATATTTTGAGCAATTCTGTTCCCATGTTTGTACTGATGTTTTTACTGTTTCAGTTCTACACAAAAATTGCAACCAAAATATTTTTATACAGTTGGCTACTTTCTGGACTACTCGTTTGGTTGTTACCTCCCATTGATGTTTTTACTGGGCAATACCGATATGTTTGTATTATTGGTGCAAGTGGATTGGTGTACGCTTTGGCCTTTTTTCTGTTTTTTAGCGGCGTTATTCGAAAAGATAAAAAACTGCTTACCATTGCACTTTTAGTAGCGCTTTATTATGGAAGTTTAATTTGGGGAGTTCTTCCGGAAGAATTATTCAATACCCTTTCGGCTCCGAGTAGGATTTCATGGCAAGCACACCTTGCCGGTGCAATTGTAGGAATCATCCTTGCATTTTTAAATCGAAAAAATGGCGAAAAACAAAAGAAGTTTATTTGGGAATATCCTCATTATTACAATGAGAAAGACGATAAACTTTGGCAAAACTATATTGAAAATAACCCCGATCATTTTCTGGAAATGCCTCAGAAAAAGGAAGATAACGTTTGGGATTATCTAGACGACATTCGAAAAAATCAGTCGTAAAAATTACTATCTTTGGGTAAAATGCGTTTTTTATGTATTCTGAAGAGCACTTGTACTCCATTGCGTTGCGCCGTTGCAGTTTAATTGGTGACATAAGTTTCCACAAGCTTATTCGTGCATTTGGCTCTGCGAAAGCAATTTGGGAAATGCCTAAAAAAGAATTTCTAGCGCATAACGGAATCGGCAGAAAATTAGCTTCCGAAATTGGATCACCAGATCATCTACATTTTGCCGAGAAAGAATTAAAGTTTTGCGAACAAAACCATATTCAAATTAAACTTCGCCACCGTAATGAACTTCCCATTTTATTAAATGAATGTATAGATGCACCTGCAATACTTTATCAAAAAGGAAACTTCAATGAAGACTTAAAATCGGTGAGTGTTGTGGGAACCCGAAATATGACCTCCTACGGAAAAACGTTTATCAATAATTTCACAGAAGCTTTACAACCACACCACTTTTCAACCATAAGTGGATTAGCTTTAGGCGTTGATACCGAAGTTCATTCAAAAAGCATCGAAAAATCAATACCAACAATTGCAGTTTTAGCGCATGGATTTCATACGTTATATCCCTCTAAAAATAAAATACTTTCCCAACAAATACTGGAGAATGGTGGCACTTTACTAACCGAATTCAATTCTTCTCAAAAGCCAGATCGCGAAAATTTCATCCAACGAAATCGTATTATTGCTGGAATTTCGCCCGCGACCATTATTGTGGAAACGGCATTTGGAGGGGGTTCCATGAGTACCGCTAACTTTGCATTTAATTACAGTCGAGACACCTTTGCGCTTCCTGGAAAAATTTCAGATACGTACAGTCAAGGTTGCAATCAACTGATTTACAAAAATAAAGCTGCTGCAATTTCTACAATTAAAGATTTGCTAAAAGAATTGGGAATTAAAGAAAAAAAAGCGAATATGGATGAGCTTTTTCCGATTTCTGAGGAAACAGTTGCGTTAACGGATCAGCAACAAATCATTTATAATTGTATCAAATTAAATCCCAATATATCTTTAGATGAGATTGCCGATCAAATAGCAATTCCTGGATTTAAAATTCTCTCCGAAATCCTTGAACTCGAACTTTTAGGGAAGGTGAAAACATTTTCAGGACAACGTTTTACAACTTTATGATATTTTAACAATTCCATAAAATTTATTATTTATTTAATAAGTTTTTAATTTCAGCAAGCAATTGCATTTTTTATTACTTTAATTAAAAAATACTCACATTTTTATTATATTTTTATCAAATCAACAAAAAACATTTGCGAACCTTGAAAATAAATTTAAATTTGTTGCCGATATTTCTCACATCGTTGTTATGGAACATTATAATGTAGAACAAAAAATTCAGGAATTCATTGCTAAAATCGAAGCAAAAAATCCTAATGAACCAGAATTTCTTCAAGCGGTAAAAGAAGTTGCCGTTACGGTAATCCCTTTTATTGCTACTCGCAAAGAATACAATGGCATGAAACTGCTTGAAAGAATGGCAGAAGCTGAACGTATTATTATCTTTCGTGTGCCTTGGGTAGATGATCAAGGAGAAATCCAAGTTAACCGAGGTTTTAGGATTCAAATGAATTCCGCAATTGGCCCGTATAAAGGGGGAATTCGCTTTCATCCAACCGTAAACCTATCCGTTTTAAAATTCTTGGCTTTTGAACAAGTTTTCAAAAACTCGTTAACCACTTTGCCAATGGGTGGTGGAAAAGGCGGATCCGACTTCGATCCTCAAGGAAAATCGGATATGGAAGTCATGCGTTTTTGCCAGGCATTTATGACGGAACTTTGCAAACATATTGGTCCAGAAACCGATGTTCCTGCTGGAGATATTGGCGTTGGCGCTAGAGAAATTGGATATCTTTTCGGACAATACAAAAAAGTTCGAAACGAATTTACCGGTGTACTTACAGGAAAAGGTTTAGCGTACGGAGGATCATTAATTCGCCCCGAAGCAACAGGATATGGCGTGGTGTACTTCGCGGAGCAAATGCTAAAAACTATCGGACAAGATATTAAAGGAAAAACAGCTGCCGTTTCTGGATTCGGAAATGTAGCTTGGGGAGTGATTCAAAAATTTACGCAATTGGGCGGAAAAATCGTTACGATTTCCGGTCCAGATGGATTTGTTTACGATAAAGATGGTATTTCTGGAGAAAAAATTGATTTCCTTTTAGAACTTCGTGCATCTGGCAACAACAGAGCGGAGGATTACGTAAAGAAATATCCATCAGCGGAATTCCATGCTGGCAAAAGACCATGGCAAGTAAAATGTGATATCGCATTCCCTTGTGCTACTCAAAATGAACTTCATTTAGAGGATGCGAAAACGTTAGTAGAAAATGGTTGCATCTGCGTGACAGAGGCAGCGAATATGCCTTCAACTTTGGACGCAATTAATTACTTTTTGGATAATAAAGTATTATTTTCTCCAGGAAAAGCATCAAATGCTGGCGGTGTTGCCACTTCTGGTTTGGAGATGACCCAAAATTCCATTCGCTTAAACTGGACTTCTGAAGAAGTGGATGCTCGTTTGAAAGAAATTATGGTTGGCATTCATAAAGCGTGTAAACAATATGGCGTTGAGCAAGACGGCTACGTAAATTACGTAAAAGGAGCCAATATTGCAGGTTTTGTGAAAGTTGCAGAAGCAATGCTTGCGCAAGGTGTCGTGTAAACAAACCCTATATCTATAAACGAACGAGAGCAAGAATTTTCCTGCTCTCGTTTTATTTTTACATTCGCATCAACTTGAATGAGAGTATTGAGTGTATAGGATTTTCCTTCTCAAATTACTTGGCAATTTTTACTTTCAATTTTTCTAAGAATTCATAAACTGCGGGACAAATAAGGGCATTCTTCTCTGTTAATGCATTAATTTGATAGATTTTTTTGCGATCGGTGTGCGGAAATTCTCGACATGCTTTCGGTCGAACTTCATAAATAGAACAGGTATTATCATCATTTAAAAACCAGCACGGCAAAGATTGCAGCACTTTATCGCGATCTTCATCAATACGCAAAAATTTACTTTCAAAATCTACCGCTTTCATCCTTAGATGCTTCGAAATTCGTTCGATATCTTTCTCTGTAAATAATGGACCTGTTGTTTTACAGCAATTTGCACATTGCAAACAATCCACTTTTTCGAAAACTTCTTCATGTACATCTTGCACCACGTAATCCAAATTTTTGGGAGGTTTCTTTTTAAGTTGTGCTAAAAATTTACGGTTTTCTTTATCTTTCTCTACTGCAAGTTTTTTATATTTCGGCAAATCCATTACAAGATATTCTTTAAAAGCTCATTTGAATGAGCAAAAGTACAACTCGAAAATTTAAGGAACAATTACGTAAAAAATATACGCACATAAATTCACCAGCAAAACTACACCATACAGTATATTGGTTTTTCCACGACTTAACGAAAGCATTACGGTGAAGATAGAAAGCATCAGAAGTATAATGGATTTTTTATCTAATCCTAATGTTAATGGAATATCATACATAATACAAACAACGGCTACACATGGAATGGTAAGTCCTATACTTGCAAGTGCGGAGCCAAGTGCAAGATTAAGAGAAGATTGAATTTGATCTTTTCTAGCTGCGCGAATTGCAGCTAAACCTTCTGGAAGTAGTACAACCGCAGCAATAATTACTCCAACCAAACTTTGTGGCGCACCTGCACTTTTTACTAAATCTTCAATAACAGGCGAAAGCGCTTTCGCCATAAAAACAACTACAGCCAAACATACAATGAGAAATACTAAACTGAGAACTGCGTTTTTAATATTGGGTTTCGGATGATCATCATGCGATTTATTGTCATCTTCTTCAATAAAATAATTGCGATGCCGAACTGTTTGCACCATTAAAAAAGTAGCGTAAATAATCAAGCATGCCAAAGCAACAAATACCAATTGCGCCGTTGAATAATGTGGTCCTGAAGCGCTTACCGTAAAATTCGGCAGAATTAACGTCATCACTAAAATAGCAACCAAACTCACCAAATACGTGGTCGCCGACGTTTTCGCAAAATACTGTTCACTGTACTTAACACCTCCAAGCCAAATGCAAACCCCAATAATTCCATTTAAAATTAGCATAATGGCAGCAAAAACAGTGTCGCGCGCGTATGTGCTCGCATGCTCTCCTCCCGCAACCATCAAAGAAATAATTAAAGAAACCTCAAGAATCGTGATACATATAGCAAGAATAATTGTTCCAAAAGGTTCGCCGACGCGGTGTGCGACTACTTCTGCATGATGAACTGCAGCTAAAACACTCGACATCAGTAATAGCCCACCAACAAAATCCAACCAACCCGACTGACCAACAAAACCGCCGAAATAAAATAGTACTGCTAAAATCGGAAAAATAACCGACCAATGGATTAACCGCTTCATTTTCACTTTTTCGCAAAATAAAGCTTTTTCGCCAACAAATGTGTAATGTAATTTTAAGATTTTGTTATAAAACACAAATCCGCTTATTGTAAATTAAGTCTCAAATCGCTTTTTTGGTTCATAAAATGTTCATAGGTTTGTTGCAAAATCATAAATCTACTAAAATGAGCCCTGAAATCGCAACCTACTTCGGCTATGCCGCATCGTTATTTATCCTTTTGAGTTTCATTTTTAAAGATGTTAAAAAAATTCGGATTGTTAATTTAATTGGTTGTATTTTCTTTGTAATCTATGGTTATTACAGCGGTCCGTTGTGGCCTGTAATAATTCCTAACGCATTGCTTTGCGGCGTGCAGGTCTATCATCTTCTTAAAAAAAGCTAGATTTTTATTATCCTTTTATAAAAGAGTTGTACCTTTTTTAAATATTTCTGTAAATAGGTTTCTGAGATGACGATTATTGTGAGTGTTTTTAACAACCTCTATACCGACCAACGTGTTGAAAAAGTTTGTAAAACCCTTTATGACCATGGTTATAAAATTCTATTAATAGGTAATTCTTGGGACGGAACACCAGAAATGGAAAGGCCTTATACGTTTTTCAGAATTCCTTTACAATCCAAAAGTTTAAAGTTGGCATATCCAGAATTCAATAAAAAACTTTACAACGAGTTGTTGAAAAGAGCAGATAAAAATACAATTCTACTTTCCAACGATTTAGATACAATTCTACCTAATTTTTTAGTTTCCAAAAAGTTAAATATACCAATGGTATTTGATAGCCATGAAATGTTTACAGAAATGCCATCCTTAAAAGGAAGATGGACACAAAAAATTTGGCGCCTTTTGGAACGCACTTTTGTTCCGAAATTAAAATACATGATGACGGCCAGCGAAAGCTATGCACAATGGTTTCAATCGACATATAAAATTGAAAAACCAATCGTTGTTCAAAATTTCCCAAGAAACCTCTATTTACAGCAAAAACCCGAAAACAACACTCCAAAAATCATTCTTTATCAAGGCGTTATCAATCCATCAAGAGGACTTGACAAAGTAATTCCTGCAATGGAAAAAATTGAAAATGCGGAACTTTGGATTGCAGGAAAAGGGCCAAAATATGATGAATACGTCTCGTTAACCAAAAAGGAAAAGCTTACCGATAAAGTTAAGTTCTTAGGAAAACTTCTTCCCGACGATCTTCGCACAATTACCAAACAAGCGGATGTAGGATTAAGCATTGAAGAAAATAATGGTTTAAGTTATTACTACTCACTACCCAATAAGGTTTCCGATTATATTCAGGCTAAAGTTCCCGTGGTAGTTTCCGCTTTTCCTGAAATGAAAAAAATTGTTGAAACGTATCACGTGGGATCTGTAATCCACAATCATTCTTCTGATGAGCTCGCCGAGAAAATTTCCAACGTGCTTCACAATGGAAAATCACATTATCGTGATGCATTAAACCACGCTGCTACGGTATTATGTTGGGAAAACGAAGAACCAAAAATTCTCAATCTTTTTAATCAGGTAAAAGAAGACTATTCAAATTCTAACAAATCGAAATAAACAAACATACCCCAATAAAAAAGCGAAACCCGTATCTTTGCACAAATTACCCGCGTAATGACAATTAAAGAAAAACAGGAAGAGCTGATTGCAGATTTTGCTTTTTTAGAAGACTGGGAACAGAAATACGAATATATTATCGATTTAGGAAAGCAGTTGCAACCAATGGCTGCAGACAAAAAAACCGATGATAATCTTATTAAAGGATGCCAATCTAAGGTTTGGATTGATGCACACTTCGAAGATGGAAAATTGTATTTTGATGCAGATTCTGATGGAATTCTACCCAAAGGCATTGTTTCGATGCTCACCTCAATTTATAGCGGACACGCAACACAAGAAATTTTAGATTCCGATTTTGCTTTTATCGAAAAAATTGGATTACAAGAATTTCTTTCACCATCCCGCGCCAACGGATTAATGGCAATGACGAAGCAAATAAAATTCTATGCAGTAGCTTACCAATTGAAATCTTGAAAAAAATTCTTGCATATCGTTTTTCAGCATTTGGTGACGTGGCAATGGCTGCGTGCGTTTTTCGTGAGTTTACCGAACAAAATCCAGATGTTCATATTTTCATGGTTACCAGAGAAAGTTTTAAAGATCTTTTTTCTGGCATCGATAACCTTACTTTCATTGGAGTTAATCTCGAAGATTATAAAGGATTTTGGGGATTAAGACGCTTAGCAAGAACACTAAAAAAACAAATAGATCCTGATTTCGTCGCCGATTTGCACGATGTAATTCGAAGTAAGATTTTGAGTTCAATCCTCACCCGACATCATTATAAAGTATTTAAAATCGACAAAGGTAAAGAAGAAAAAGAGCACTTAACAGACGTTTGGAATTTGGACAAAAAACCACTGAGGAGAACGGTGGAACGCTATGCAGATGTACTTCGAAAAATGGGATTCCCTCTGCAGCTTTCGCACCAAATAAAGGCCACAAGTGATATAAAATACGGAATTGGCTTCGCTCCGTTCGCGCAGCATCAAGGTAAAGTTTTGCCCCTTGAAAAATCATTTGAATTGGCTAAAATCTTGGCTAAAAATGAAACTGTCTATTTTTTTGGAGGAGGAAAACAAGAAACCAAAACACTTAAAGATTGGCAGAATAAAATTCCTAACACCATTAATCTTGCTGGTACAATGACTTTGCAAGAGGAACTTAACCAAATTGCGCAGCTTCGAGTAATGATTTCTATGGATTCCGCAAACATGCACCTCGCCAGCTTAGTAGGAACTCGTTGTGTTTCTGTTTGGGGCGCAACTCACCCTTATGCGGGTTTTTTAGGGTATGGCCAAAGTGAAGACGATGTCGTCCAACTGAATGATCTAACATGCCGTCCGTGTTCTGTTTTTGGTGATAAAGAATGTTATCGCGGCGATTACGCGTGTTTCGAAGAGCTTCGCATTCAAAAAATCATTGATAAGGTTATCGCATCTTAAATCAGCAATATCGCTTAAAATTGCGTGATTTTTGAGTTCCAACCTCATCCTTATCTTACCTCCTGAAAGCCGTTATATTCCACGGATTTCAACTTCATCGACAGTATTAACAATTATTCTTTTTTATGATCATTCCAATTGTCTGCTAGAAGACGATTGTTGCTTGTAGCGATTTCATAAAAAGCATCAAGTTTAAAAGAAATCAACAACAGAAATACAAACGCTTCTGCCCAGAGTCCCAACTCCAAAATAAAAAACGTTTAGAAGTAACTTTGGAGGGGTGAGAGATAAAGCATTTTTTCTCTTCAGATTAAGCAATATTTTGGCTTAGTCCACAAGTTTTGTTCTTGATCCCAAGTTTTGTTATTGATCCCGTTTTTGCCTTTACATCTAAAAACAAAAAAGTCTCACATTTCTGTAAGACTTTTTTTGAAGTGGGTCCTGAGGGATTCGAACCCCCGACTTCCAGGATATAATCCTGTAACTCTAACCAACTGAGCCTCTATACATTATTTAATCGATTTAAATTTACTCTAAACCTTGTATGCCGAAAAGTATGCCTTTTTCCGATTCTGCTAACATAATGGTATAGTGAAAATAAAAAAATTTAAATTTACTTTAATAATAGAAAATTATAAAATTCCCTCATCAGCGAAGCTATAATAATTTTCCTTTGTAATAATTAAATGATCTATTAAAGCAATTTGAACCAGCTTGCAAGCTTCTTTTAAATTTTTGGTTATTTCTTTATCACTTTGGCTTGGCTGTAGATTTCCACTTGGGTGGTTATGGACTAAGATGATTGAGGTTGATAAGGATTTCAGGGCAACTGCTAAAATGATCCTTATATCTACTGTGCATTGAGAAATTCCGCCTTTAGCAAGGTTGTAAATTCCTATTACGATATTATTTCTGTTGAGGAAAATTACCTTTACCTCTTCAAGCATTTCTATCTCTTTCCAATTCCATTGGGAGAGGATTAATTCGTAGGTTTTACTGCTGTTTGAAATCTTATAATCCGCAATTCTATGGGGATTGTAGGAAACTTCTATTTCTGATATTACATTCATGTTGATTTTAATTTTTTAAAGCCGATTAGTAAAAGGCTTAGGTTGAATTTTTTAATAAGATTTTGTTTTGGTACAGTAGCAAGGTAAAATCGCCGTCTTGTACATAATTTATCAGGATATTAAGATTAGTGGGAAGCATAATTTTAAGATTATTAAGCTCACTCACTAAAGCTTTAGTTAAATCTCCTCTGTAATAGATTTCCACCCTCATGAGAATATCAGCGTTGTAATAAAGAATAATCTTAGAAGATTTGAATCCTAATATTTCGCTGATTTCCCCAAAGTATTCGTAAGGCTCTAATGAGAGTTTATTCTCCAGAATTACATAACGCGGAATGGGGATAATTTCCCATTCTCTTTCATAGGATTCTTCGCCTATTTCAAATTTTAGGTAACTGTATATTTCATTTTTCATTTGGGTTTTGGGCATAAAAAAACCACCTTAAGTAGGTGGCTTCAGTTTGATTGAGCAGGATTTATCCTGAGTAATTCATAAGGAACTTTTGGTTTTGTTTCAGAATAAAGATATTTTTTATAAAATTCATTGAAAACTGTATGTATTAATTTCATTCCTAAAATCTAATTTGGTTCTCATAATTAAAAATTTTACTATTAAAGTTTTAAAATTATAAAATAATTTCTATTTTTGTACCATCATCAAGACGAATCAAATGATTCACCAACCGAGATTTAACATTCCACGGTGGTTTAAGATGAGCTTATTAACCTTAAGATAAGAAAATCATGTTAGCAAAACTCTATCAAAAATTCTTTTGTACATTACCGTTAAGTAACTCTTTCCACAAAATTTTTAAAATTTTGTATCATCCTCATTTGGATTATTGTAGAATTGATTATAAAGAATTCGCAGTTTGTGAAGTTGAAGATTTGAAGAACCTATTAGAAGTGGACGAAGTGGAAGTACCAGCGTTTCTTAGGTTTCCATTTACCACGAGAGAAAACAGCTACTATTTATCAGAGTTTCCAAGATATAATCTAAAGCATAACCAACTTTATGCAGACATTATCATAAAAAGTTATCGAAGTGAATTCTTATCAGAATCAGAAGAATCCAAATTTCTTTCTTACTATCACGTTGACAGAATAATCATCAATAAGTTTAATTGGTTTCTAAAAATGGGAATTCCAAAAGAGATTATCACATCAAAGAACAAAGAAAATTTTTATAACAAAATAAAAGATTCAGAAGTTCAAAAATCCATTTATTCCACACCTGCATTAGCACAAATAAACAAACACATGAAACATGTTTACACACAAAGAAATGGCGACAAAGCCGAAATCGTAAACTATATTGAACGATTTGAAGATTACACGAATTTGGAGCTTGTGAATGCCTATAACAGCCAAAAAGCAATCTATGGAGTACATCGTCAAGGATTGTATTTATATGCCCTTGATGTAGTGTTTAAAAAGCGATTTAACAAGTCTCCAATAAGTAATGAAGATAATATAATCTTTGGTCTAACTGGGCGAATTACATATGTAAATGAACTAAAAACATTTGTGAGGACAGATGAAAATTAAAGAAATAGTCAAAAAGACTTTTAATAGCTCTATATTTATTGGGTTGGATGAAGGTTATATCCAGAACGAAATCAATAAGGATGAGGTTTTAATAACAGTTACAAAAACATTTTATTTTAAAAAGAATAACACCTAATCATATGGACAGAAAAAAAATTATTGCTAAAGAATTCCTTTTCTTTATTGCAACGTGCACATTAACAATACTCACATTGGTATCAATGTATGCTTATAACAAAATCTCAGATTTTAGAATTAGTAACATTGAAAGTAAAATTATTCCGGAGAAGGTCAAAGAACAGAATTCTTTATATAAAAAAATAGACAAAATAGATAGTTTAGCTTCAACAAATAATGCTATTTATAGAGATTATAAAGAGTATAAAATCCAATGGATGGAATTGAATAGCGAGTTACGAAAAAAAAATGCAGAGGAAGACCAAGTTGAATACGAAAAGGACAAGTTTAGAGAATTTTATTTTAAAAAAAATCCAATTCTTATTGCTGTAATGAAAAATAAAGGTTTAGACCAAATGCACTTAGATATAATTATTAACATAATGATTGAAATTAATGAAAATGTTAATAACGTGGAATTTTTTATTAATGATTTTAAGAAAAAATATGGGATTCATAAAAATAGTCCAACAGTAAATGAAATGCTTAAAATATTGGAAATTAATAAGGAAATAAGTAGATATGAATTTAAAATAGAGCAAATCAAGAAAAACAATTTTCAAATTACACCTTTTAAAAATCTTATATCATTATCAATAAAAATATTTTCTGTTTTTTTTCTTATCCTATTTGTATTGAGATACCTCATTATTGGTATAAAATGGAGTTTAAAAACTCTTAAAGATTAGAAAATAAAAGTAAGTTTATGAGTACTATGAAAATCAATTTACTAAAAATATTCTTAGTAGTAATCCTTCTTTTATGTCTATTTAGTTGGAATTATGGTTTTTACCAATTTGTTCGATTTATAGGCTTTGTGGGCTTTTCTATATTAGCCTATCAAGAAAAAGAAAAACAAGACTCTTGGTTTTACATTTGGTTATTCTCGGCACTTTTAATAAATCCATTCTTTAAGGTTTCCTTAGGTAGAGCAATTTGGAATTTAATGGATGTGGTCTGGGCAATAATATTAGTGTTTAGTATTTATAGAAAAAAAATAAATAGAAATGAAAAATAAAAATCAGTTAAATATAGAGAATATACTGCAAATCCAGTTTGCCATGAATTAGATGCAAAATATAAAGTGACTTGGTAAGATGACTCAGTTTGATTTCCTGATTCCCATAATCTGTAAGGAATATTAAAATATTCTTCATTAATTTTTCCTATCTTTCTGTTTACTATATTCAAACCAAAACCATGCAGACAATAATAAGAACGAAATCGCGCTTATCCAATTAGAGGTTTTTAAAGGCTTATCACAAAATTGGATTATTAGGTTTACAATAGCTATTACACTAAAGATAATTGCATTTTTTTTTTGAATATTTCATTTTTTATAATTATTTTAAAATATAATATAAAAGGATGTTTCCTTATTAAAACATCCTCTATTATTGTAACCAAAGATTGATACTTACCAATCTCCTATCAATGATCCACAACCAGCAATAACTAAAGCAGCTCCTGCTACTCCAGAAATACCAAATGTAAAGGGTGCAGAAGCTAATACTGCAAGACCCCAACCACAACTTACACCTCCAACAATAGTCTGACCTGTTCCAAGACCTCATTTCTTTTTGCGAGGGTTATGCTCAACTTATAACCCTACCAAAGAAAGTTTAAAAATACCAAAACTTCAAGCATTATATCAAGAAGCACAAAATTAACTCAAAAGGCTATTAATTATATCTCGAGGTTTATTAGGGAGTCTGTTTTAGTGGAAAGAATGTGACATTTAAGCAGGACTGTGAATAACCTTAAACAATAAAATTAGATAGATAAATCCCTTATTACAATATCGAGAATTTGGGAATATTAGGATTAAATATAATTTTATCTAAGGAGATTAGAGATTCTGGCATAATATCAGGAAAAATAAAAAAGTATCCATTTTTCACTGCTATCTCTTATACAGGAAAGCAGGAAATCAGGATACTCTTAATATTTATTAGTCTGCAAATGCGTGGCTTCTGCTTTCTACCGTTGCCTCAGTTTCTTCTGGAACATAGGTGTTTCGGTGGTGAAGAACAAGAATTTCTCCTGTCTCCTGCAAGGTATATTCGTAAGGCTCACATTCTACCTTCTCAATTTTGCCAGGCATTTCCATACCTATGAGTGAAATACAGGTTTCCTCGTCAAATGTAGAGGTGACCGTTGCCTTCTTGGTGGTGGCATAATACATTCCTGTAGTTTTGGATTTTACCATTTCGATTCCACCTGATACTTCTAATACGAAGAATTCGCCGTCTGCTGATTCTCTTCTTTTGTAATTGATAATTCTTACCATAATTTTTGGTTTTTGAGTTAGAGAAACCCTGATGGGGACTGCACACTTCTACAAATCAAATCTTGCTATCAACTAAAATTTAATCTGCCTGAAATTTTCACAACCCTCAATCAGGTGGCGGGGTATTTCCCCTTCCAAGAATAGGTGGGGGTAGTGTTTGAAGGGCGGTTGCGTGAGGATAAATGCTACGCCAATTTTTTTTTGGAAAAATTTTTTAAAAGGTTTCTAACTATCGTTTACTATCGTGCTGCATATCAAATTCCCATTTTTTAATTTTACTATTTTATAGACTTATAATAATTATGTGCAACTACATTTCTCTTTTATCAGAGGCTCAGGAACTTGAAGAATATTTTGATGCTGAATATGTTGGAGAACCTTATCACAGGGAATTCCGTATCAACGGGTTTGGTACTCCAAAGGTTCCAATTATCAAAGATGATAATACTGGGTTGATAGTTCCTGCTGAATGGGGTTTTTTAGCCCCATGGAGTAAGAATAGAGATTATCAGAAGAAAACAATTAATGCCAGGATAGAAACTATAGATGAAAAACCTACCTATAAGCATTCAGTAAATAACAGGTGCTTGATATTAGTGAATGGATTCCATGAGTGGAAGTGGTTGGATGAGAAAGGTAATGTGAAGGAAGCCTTGATCTCTGATTTTTAAAGAAATTTTGGCAGTTGGTGGCTTTTTCTTTGAGGGTAAAGATGCGTTAAATTGATATCATAAACTTCTTTGTAAAACTTTTTAAGTACCGAAGGAATGGTCTTCTGATGAGAAGCTCCAATTTCTTTTTTATCAACCATCCAGAGAAAATATTTTTCTAGTTTTTCAACAGAAATTTCTTCAGGGTTATGGTTTTTGAACACCTCAAGAAATGCAGACAAAACGGATCTGTAATTTCTAATTGTATTAGCTGAAAATCTTTGTATCTTTAATCGGTTTTAGAATTTTTTTTACCAATTCCTGTTGCTTCATAATATGGGATAACTTCGTAAAGCTAAAGTTACAAAAATATATAATATTAAAAATCAATCATTTAAGAAAAACTTTAGACTGGTTTTACGAAGTAATATATATGTGATTTTAACGAAATTCGTAAAGCCAAACGTTGTATGCCATTTTAACAAACCGAACCACCGAAAGAAAACAGAGTAAAAAAAGAGAATATGAATTTAGGAAAACCAATTTTAGAAGAACTCTTCAACAAACAAATACGATTTAGAATTCCAGTATTTCAGAGACATTATGTGTGGAATGAACAAGACCAATTAGTTCCACTTTGGGATGATTTCTTAAACAAATACCACGAAAGACTTAACAAGCATAAAATTCATCCTCATTATACAGGCTCTATCGTTCTTTTTCACGAAAACACTACAACAAGCACGCTTTCAACATATAGTGTTATTGACGGACAGCAACGCCTAACAACATTCCAGCTTTTTATTGCAGCATTTAGAGAAGTTTGCAGAAAACATCTTGGTGACGAAAGTTTGATAAAGGAATTAGATAAGTTTCTTTTTAATGAAAAGTCATTTGGCGATAAAGACTACGAACTTCAAAAATTCAAACTTGAGCCGACAAAATTTAACAAAGAAGTATTTAATACCATTATTGGAAACACATACGATAAAGTTGATGAATTACTTGTTGCTCCTGTTTTAACAGAATACGGAATAGGACATAAAACATATAGACAGGTTGCAAAGGCAAGAAACAAGATGCTTGGAGCATATCTGTTTTTTTATGACCAGTTAAATAATTTCATCTCTAATACTGAAGAAGATTTAACCGAGCTTATAACCCAATTTTTGTTGGTCTTAAAGAGAGATTTTCAATTTGTAGAAATTGGTTTAACACAAAATGACGACCCTCAAATGATTTTTGAGACTATGAATGGTCGTGGTGCTTCGCTTACAGAAACAGACCTCATAAGAAACTACATCTTTATGCGGGCTAATAGTAATCAAGAAAATCTTGATAAGATTTACGAAAAGCATTGGGATGAATTTGACGACCCAGAATCTAAATTTAAATGGCACGATAAAACAAGTCGTGGTAGATATTATGAAAGTAATTTACAATTTTTTGTAATCGACTATTTGACATTAAAGCTTCAAACAGAAATAAGATATGACCAAGTATTTTATTATTACAAACTATTTGTAATCAACCATTCAAGTTTTGAGTCGGTAGAAAAAGAACTTGAAGAACTTAGCAAGTATAGCAAAATCTTTAAAAGACTTGTTAAGCCCGAAGGAGAAGGTAAGTTTGATAGGCTAGCATCAAGGCTCATTGATATGGGCATTTCGACAGTTTATCCTCTTATTCTTTATATTGAAGGTGATTCTGAAATCAGTTTTGAGAATAAGAATAAAATCTATGAATACCTTGATTCATACATCACAAGAAGGTTTTTATGTGGTCTAACCACGAAGAATTACAATAATGTGTTTTTAGAGTATTTGAAATTCCTGACAAAAAACAAGGATGCTGAAGCATTTAAAGAATTGTTGAAATCTAAAACATCAGAAACTAATCTTTGGCCATCAGACAATATTTTACAAGAAAAGCTACTTGAACGTCCTTTATATCGAGAAGAAAAGAACAAGACAAAAAGCATTTCCAACATCTTGTTAGAAGTTGAGCAAGCAATTAGGGGAAGCAAACAAGAAAAAGTGAAGTTTTTGAATAATGGTCTGACTATCGAACACATTCTTCCACAAACTTGGTATGAGTATTGGCCTCTTGACGGAGAACTAATAAGCGAAGAAGATTTTAAAATTTCTATGCACGCTGTAATGACAGAAGAAGATAAAGAAGGCAAATATCACAGAATTGAGAATCGAAATAGAATGCTACACTCTATCGGTAATTTGACCATTCTAACTT
Organism: Bacteroidota bacterium; assembly: GCA_023422635.1. Lineage (GTDB taxonomy): Bacteria > Bacteroidota > Bacteroidia > Flavobacteriales > Weeksellaceae > JAFAGO01. The sequence continues at coordinate 66,042 of JAFAGO010000042.1, read as the reverse complement.
CTTCATTAAATCCGAGTGTAAGCAATTCTTCATTTGACGTTAAAAAACAAGAAATTGGTCAACAATCAACAGTTTTGCTCAACACTTACATTCAGGACAAACAACTTTGGGATGAAGAAGAAATTACGAAAAGAAGCAAATACTTATTCGAGCAAATAAAGAAAATATGGACAGTGTAGAAGGAAAAACGGCATACAACAGGCGTTTGGCTCAATGGCGGGTGACGTGGTTAATTGAACATTCTACCTCGCATCAACTTTTGTGGTGTATTGACAGTTTTGTGCTCCGAAATCCGCCACTGCGCCAAGCGCCAAAACGTTATCTGCTATCTCATAAAAAATAGCGTAACAAAAATGAAATTCAAGAGACTGAATTTTATGGGCGTAAATAAACTAACTAAAAAAATCTTCCTTTCGTCCTTAACTTCAGAGAGAAGTAAATTGGAAAACAAAAAATTATGAGAAAATTATTATTTTCTGTAGCATTAATCGCTTATGCCGGTGTAAGTGCTCAAACTTTTGGTGTAAAAGGTGGAGTAAACATTTCAAATGTTAGCAATTTGTATGAAAGCCAGGCAAGTCCCAAATCAAAAACTGGGTTCAACGTCGGTTTTTTCATGAACAAATCTATTTCCCAAAATCTAAACGTTCAACCAGAATTAATTTTCAATTCAAAAGGATTAAAATACAAATATGGAACCGATGAGCTGAATTATATTTCTTTGCCAATAATGTTTCAATACAAATTTTTAGATAATCTATACATTGAAGGTGGACCAGAGTTTAGTTTGTTATTATCAGCAAAGGACAAATTTAACGGAAACGACAACTATGAAGCAGAAAATATAGATTATACGGATGAACTTAAAAAATTAGATGTTGGACTTGGCGTCGGTTTAGGTTATGATATAAATCAAAATTTTGGTGCAAACGTAAGGTATGTTGCGGGTTTGACTGATATTTGGAAAGAGACGACCGAAGGTGATGTTGCAAAAAATTCTGTATTCCAAATTGGAGTTTACTATAAATTCTCAAAATAAGAGACAGCAGATAACATAGTATTTGCAAAAGGCGGGGTGAAGATCTCAAAACCACTTTCACTAGCTAATTACAAATTAGAATACTAAAAAAAAATAACAGTCCCCAATAAGGGGACTGTCTGGTTAACTCAAAAACCAATGATAATCTGAATTACCATTGAGAGTTTTCTGAAGTCCTTTGGTAAAATCAAAGGCATTCAGATTTCTGTCTAAGAAAGAATCAATATAGGATGATTTATTAGCCTGTGTAAAGAGGTTGTAAACATCCCATAAATTAATCCGTCCTTCTTCATTCCTGCTGAAATTCTCGTCTTCATAATACCCTTTAGCCATTAGATTTATATGGCTGTCATTAAACAAGAGTTCAGGAATTTTGGCTTTTTCCTGCTTTGGCAGATGCTGATAAAGGCGGGATTTGCCTATTAATTGGGCAAACTGATGTTCTGATAAAGAATCATAAGTTAGCTCTTTCATTTCCATTAAGTGAAGTTCAGCGTTGTATTCCTGCATCGTTTGGGTAATACGCTTCTCCATTTCAGAAACTGACGAAACCCTTAAATCCGAAATAAAACCATCAGACCAAACACACATATTGGAGCAAACCTTATTCTGAAATCCAATAAAGAATTTAAACCGCTCCATAGTCTTCTTACTGTAAAGGTTTTCCAAATTGTAACTTCTAACACCGCCGAAACTTAAAGTGAGTTCATTACCGCTAATAGTATCCTTTATAGAAGTAATATTACCTGCAAACATCATCCTTTCATAATATATGGTTTTGTGATGTTCTTGCAGTTCCTTTACATTAAGGTGTAGAGCATCAGGAGTTCTGCCTTTAATCTGATGACTAACTCTGATTTCTGGCTGTGAGATGACCTCATGAGGAAATACACGGTTAACACATTCCATAACCGTCTCTATAAACTGCTGATGAGCAATGGTTAATTCATTGTCTTTCGAAAATACCGGAATGGTGCAATCATTACTAAGGTGCTGTAAATCAACTTCAATTGTATTAGCTTCGATAAATGGTTTTTTAGGGAAAATTTCACTTTCTATAATCTCTACATTATCTGTATTATTAATTTTAAAATTTCTATTTCTCTCAGTAATCTCCATTATGTTAGCAGAATTGACTGGTTTGATTTCGAAGGCTTCCTGCGGTGTGGCTCTATACATGGTGTCCATTTTTTGAAAAGGTATTTGGGTTAGGTTTGTTTAATAATTTTCTCTTCTGTTCTTCATACTTAGACTTTAATGCTTCCTGATGTTCGGGATACTGTTTATAGAGGGCAAGTAATATGGCTATGCTATCTGCTTGAGAAATTTTGGCGGAAAGTTCTTCTATTTCTAAATCTTCTGGAGATAATGTATTTTTAGGCGTTGGGATTCCTGAATTAGCCCAGTGCATCAATTCTTTGCCGGTTTCTTGTGTAATTATAAACTCAGGGCGATTCATCCAGAGTCCAGTGCGGTCTTTACTTACTTTACAGAGATGGTTATCATTAATGAGTTCAAAATTCACTGTCAGTTCATATTCATAGCCCTCGCGGGTAATTTCCTTCATTCCATGCTTTACTACTTTGGTTTTGCCATTGCTCCCCACATCTAAAGAGTAATCTGTTTTCCGCCTTGCTGTGGTAATGATGTGGCAGGTGGAATTCAAAATCTTATCTATAAAAGCCTGGTGTCTTGGTGTCACAACTGCCCAGTCCTGAAATCTACCTCCTAATTTTTCATGAATCTCAAGGCATCCACCTGTTCCGGACCACTCCATTGATATTGAATCAATTATGCAAACTTCCATTCCATACTTTTCACACAGTTCTATTGCCTGTATAAATCTTTCCGGTGAATATGGTGCATTTAATTCTAGAACATTAAACTCGCCGAGATCACTGTAACAACTGCTGGAGGACTGCTCAGAATCTATGACGGCAATCTTGCTCCAATCTTCTGTAATACCATGTGCTAAAAGTAAGGCGGACTTGGTTTTTCCAAATCCGCTTGCTCCGCTAATGCCAATGCGCAGTTTTAATTGCTTGCGCGAACTTTTTTTTAATTCCATTTTTAAAATTTTAGGGTTAATAAGTTATATTTGAAAACTTTAAGTAAAATTGTTAATTGTTTCATTTTTTTTCTGAATGCTGTGATCACCGATAAAACCTCTTTTGAATTTTTTAATTGGCTTTTGGCACATGATAGAAGCGAAGAGCTCAAAAAACCGTATTCAGAATATTTTCTAAAGTTTAATACACCGGAAACGCGTAATCCGGAGACTGGTAAACTTCAGGATTGGGATAGCGCTTTTGGTTATTCAAACTATTTGCAAACCCTTTGTACTCAAAATGCAAAAAGAATAAGAGCAGAAATTGCTTCTCATTGGCAGGATCCAACTACGACGTCTGATGACAAAACCAACTACTTGCAAACCAGAAAAAAGAAGGCGGAAATTTTACAGGTAGCTGCAAAGAACTTTTACAAGAATTTTCCTTTCGTAGAAGAATCTCTGACAAGAATTGTAAATTATATTGACGAAATTAATTTTTTACCTCCAACAGCATCCTCTGAATTATCTCATCTTTCTTTTAAATGGATAGCAACCTCTGAGCAATTATCCCAACTATATGAACTCTTAACAGCGTCTCCTGCAGTCATTGATTGTAGTCGTATAGAATTTGAAAATGCTTTTCAAGGAAGGGAAGTCTTAGAAGGAATTAAATGGCTTAAAACTACAAATCGGGGTGAACCTCTGAAAAGCCTATTGATTTATTTTATTACTCAACTCCAAGATTATAAATTAATTGAAAAGTTTGAATCCAGAAGCTTATCGTCTCGCATAACTTACATATTTAAAGATAGTAATAACAATGAGATAAAAAATTTAAAGCAATCAAAAAGTAGCTTTACCGGCTTCCCTAAAGACCAAGAATTAATTGATGAAATTATAGATGAAATTATAAAGTAAAGCCAGGTAAAGCCATAGTAAAGCTACGGTAAATATAGGTAAAGACCCTTCTGAATGACCTTTGTTCCCTAATCAACAACATTTAAAATTATGGAACAACAAATTCCTAAGTCTTTGACGATGTACATTCCGTCAAACCTTAACATTGAGAAACTTTTAGAGGAAAATCCACCGAATTTTAAGCATCACCCAGATCATTTTATCTATCTTGTTCATTTAATAACCTACCTGCCGACAGTAAATGATGAGAGAGATGACCATTTTGTATCTTTTTACAGCCCTCTTTTACAAAGAACAAACCGCCACTATCGCGATTATCTTGATTATCTGATTGCAAACGGTGTGCTTGTTGAAAACAGGCATTATGTTCCAGGAGTATTATCAAGAGGTTATGCATTTACAAGGAAATATGAAACTGAAATTACTACTACAAAAATTACGTATTATTGCCTGATAAAGAATATCTTAAATTTTAAAGATGTTACTAAGGTAACAAAGGAAGATGCTACCGTAACTTCTATTGAAACTTATGATAGATTGCAACAGGTTGAGCACCTGACTAAATGGTTCAATGGAAAATTAACTGTTGATTATTCTGAGGCTAAAGCCCACCTTGTAAATCTTCGACAGAGAGAAGAGTCCGAATGGTTGAAAAAAATATTGTTTCAATCACCTCCGGCTGATATTCCCAAGAGTAAAAAAAGAAAGAAAAAGGAGAAAAATCCGGCTACGCCTATGCAGAAATACAACCGTAGGATTTTGGTATTGAAGAAAATACATTCACTACAGTTTCTTCCAAATGTTGACCAGGTTGCAGGCAGATTACATACTGTTTTAACCCAAGCAATCAGTAGCCTGAGACCTTTCATCAAATATGATGGAATGGAGTTGGTGGCTGTAGACGTAACAAATTCTCAACCATTTCTCGCAATAAGCTTGTTAAATTATGCAACTTTTGAAAGAATGCAATTGAAGGAGGAACTTATGCGGTTAAATCCTATTTATACTTCAGAAGCAGTGAAGCACAAAAAATTGAGGGAAGATTTGATTTATGCTATACGAAAATGCAATAAAAGCCAAAATGCCCGGCTTTATAAATCTTTAGTTGTGAACGGTAAATTTTACGAAGAATTTGCCAAAATACTTGAAAAAGATCCATATTACAACGAAACCGAAGTGACAAGAGGCATGGCGAAGGAAGTGGTTTTTTCAGCCATTTTCAGTCCAAATAATGCTATTGGATACAACCAGGCTATTGTATTGTTTAAAAAGCATTTTCCGGATGTGTATAAGGTCTTCTCATTAATTAAAAAAAATAAACACAATACGTTGGCGTGCTTATTACAAACCGTAGAAGCCAAATTAGTGCTACAAAAAGCGTGTCGGATTATTTCTGAAGAAAGACCTGATTTGCCAATTTTTACACTTCATGATTCCATTGTTACTACTAAAGGTGACGAAGTTTATGTACATGAAATTTTAAATAATGTTCTCTTGGAGGAAATCGGTGAAAAACCTACTCTGAAATATGAACCGTGGTCTTTAGTAGGATAAAATCTGAAAAATTATAATGGCTATTTCTCTGTTGAAGTAGCCATTATATTAAAAATACAGATTACAATACCATTATGTTAGTACAATGAGCCTAGAGTTTCTTCTGCAATCTTTCCATCTGCTCACTAACTTTCTTTTTTACCACTTTTGCATAACTATTAGAGGTTACAGTAATCTCAGAATGCCCTAAAAGTTCAGATACTATTTCCATTGGTACATCATTATAAAGTAAGATGGTAGAAGCAAAGGTCTTTCTTGCAATGTGATGAGTAAGGTTCTTCTGAATTTCTACTATTTCAGCAATTTCTTTTAAGTAGGCATTAAACCGTTGGTTAGAAATCTTTGGCAGCAGTTTTACCTGTCCGGAATATTTCTGCAAAATAATTTCAGCCTTTTTCAGCAAGGGGATTTCATACTTCCTATTAGTCTTTTGCCTAAACATGCTTATCCATTTATTTCTATCAAATCCCGTTATGATATGCTTCTGCTCAAGATTTGCCATTTCCTGAAATGCTAATCCTGTATAGCAGCAAAATATAAACATGTCTGCTACTTGCTGTAATCTGGTAGAAGCAAAATTATGCTCTTCAATACTTTTCAGTTCTTCAAGGGTTAGGAAAACCACCTGTTTTTTAGGTTTTTTATTTTTATGGAGCAGAAAAGGATCTTTGTCCAAGAAATCAAGCCCTACAGCAAGTTTTACCATCTGTCTGAACCTCTGCAAGGTCTTGTGGATAGTATTCTGTTCAAACTTCTTTTCTGCTTTTAGGTAATATTCGAACTCTGTAATAAAAGACATTTTCATATCTTTCAAAAGGTAGTCCTGCTTTCTGAATTTCCAAAAGATGTAATTTTTCACATGAGCCTTGGTTTGGTAAAATTTCCTTACAGATACTCTTGTAGTACATATGCCAATTAGCTTTTCTTGCTTGGCAATATGCAGGTTAAATATTTCTATGATAGATTTATCATCCTTTATGGTTTCTCCCTTATATTGCCTATATATGTCTTCTACGCTGAAGTCTCTTCCCTGAACTTGAAGGAATAAAAAAGCCTGATTAATTTCTTGTTTAATCAGGCTCAGTTGAGTATTAATTTGGTCATGTTCAATACCATCTGGTAGAACTTTCTGTTTTTTTGCATTCCACGTTTTAAATGAAACAAAAATTCCTGTAGCAAATTGCTTTCTTTTTTCTTGATAAGTAAGTCTGCAAAATAAAGGTGAAGAATTATCATTTCTGGTCCTATTTCTTGCCACAACAAACCTAATATGTAGTTTGTCCATACTGAATTTGTTATTTTTTTATAAGTGATTGATTAATAAAAAGAATGATTGATACCTTTTTCAAAATAATGATACCTTTTAAGATACCTTTTACTTTGAAAAAAAATCAGTTTATAAATTTTTATGAGAATGTCGTGAAAAGTGGTAATATCTGTAAACCCCTATCAGCAAAAGCTCTATAAACCAAAAAATCTCACATTTCTGTGAGATTTCTTTTCAAGTGTGGGTCCTGAGGGATTCGAACCCCCGACCCTCTGGGTGTAAACCAGATGCTCTGAACCAACTGAGCTAAGAACCCTTCGTTTTTGGTGTTGCAAATATACGTCAAATATTTATATCTCCAAATTTTTTTTCTAAAAATTCTCCCACTACGAAGTTACTTCCACCAATAAAAATCATTTCGCCACTCTTAAGATTTTGGAAAGCAGAAAGATAACCTTCCCAAACAGAATTAAAAATTTTATAAAAAATTTTCGTTTTTTTTAGTTCTTCATCGTAAGTTTTGGGATCTCGCCCTCTATGAATGGCCGGTTTCACAAAATAATAGTATGCATTTTGAGGTAAAATTTTTAAAACCTCATCAATATTTTTATCATTTACAAAGCCAAGAACAATATGTTTGTGTTCGGGCAACGCATTTAATTGATCAAAAACCGCAGTAAGTCCGGCTTGATTATGGGCAGTATCGCAAATAATTTTTGGCTCCTCAGAAATCATCGACCACCTGCCAATAAAACCTGTGTTTTTTTGAACGTTTAATAATCCTGCTTCAATATGTTCATCTTCAATGATTATATTTTGCTTTCGTAGTTCATTAATGATGGCTACCGCTACTTTGATATTTTTAACTTGATAATTTCCTTTTAAATCGCTGCTATAATAGGTTTCGGTTGTTGACGCATCAATAAAAGGTGATGATTCTTGTTGCGCTTTATTTCGAATAATCGCTTTAACTTCACCTCTTTCATCACCAGAAATTATGGGAACATTTTTTTTGATGATACCGGCCTTTTCGTGTGCAATTTCCTCGATTGAGTTGCCTAAAATATTCATATGGTCCAAATCAACATTGGTGATTGCGGAAACCTGCGGAGTGATAATGTTGGTAGAATCTAAGCGTCCACCCAGACCCGTTTCTATAATAGCAAAATCAACTTTATTTTGATAGAAATACTCGAATGCCATAATCGTAGTAAACTCGAAAAAAGAAGGCTTAATTCGGTCGGGAAGTTGCTTTAATTTTTGAATAAATTGATAAACAAATTCTCGGCTACAATTTTCTCCATTGATTTTGATCCGTTCGGTGAAATCGACCAAATGTGGGGAATTATACAAGCCAATCGTATAGCCAGCTTCTTGTAGAATTGAAGCAACCATATTCGAGACAGAACCTTTTCCATTCGTTCCTGCGATGTGAACGCTTTTAATTTTATCTTGTGGATTACCAAAAATCTCGCATAGTGATTTGATATTATCAAGACCTGGTTTGTAGGCCTTCTGTCCATCAATTTGATAATTAGGCGCTTGCTCAAAAAGCCAATTGACTGCTTTTTGATACTCTATTTCCGTCATTTTATTTTTGAAATTTAGAAAGTAATTTTGTAAGATCCTGTTGAGGATACGCTTGCTTTTTCAGCTTTAACATATTTTTTTACCCAAGCCGTTGTGGTACTCACAATGCACGGATCGGAACTTCCACCGCTTCGTCTTGCAGAAACAACATTTCCCGCTTTATCTACCGTATAAGAAATGGTAATAGAACCACTGCCCGTACATTTGTGGGCGGGTTGCGCTCCACCACGTCCCATTGTACCCGGAATAAAGCCCACTAACTTACGATCGACACCAATTTTAGAATCTCCATTTCCTTCGCCTCCTAAAGGATCGCCGGCGTTCCCTACTCCCGTTCCCGTTCCTTGACTTCCCGCTTTGCTTCCTCGACCTTTCAATAAATTCCCAATTGCAGCATTCCCTTTTCCGTCTCCATTCCCAGAATTTGAGTTTGATGTAGAAGCTTGCGCTTTCGTATTTTTTGAACCCGATTTTGCAGTTGCAGGTTTTGAAGAAGATGAATTCTTTGTCGTTGTTTTACTGGTTTTCTCAGTTTTTCTAACCGTGTTTTTTGAGCTATTTCCTGTGATTAGTTTATCCGTAACCTCTTTCTTTTCAACGTTTACCGGTTGTGGTTCTGGCTTTGGCTGAGTTTCAACAAGAGGTTCAGGAGGATTGTTGGAGGTGTTTGCGGCTAACGAACCTTCTTGGTTTGCTGGCTCCTCTTCCCCGCTTCCATTTCTTTGGTCACCAAAATTAATAAGCATCGTAGAAACTGCTTCTTTTTCTGTAGGAAAAGAAACTCGAACAGTATAAAGAAAGACAAACATAAGAATGGCCGCCCAAATAATGGCTGTAATTACGCCGCTTTTTATTTTGTCTTTTCTTTCTTCAGCTTTATTAATTGAATAATAATTCATTTTTATTGTTCATCTTGCGTTGTCGCAATCGCAATATTAAACTTGTGCTTTTCTGCGATTTCCATTACAAAAACCACATCTTTGTGCAAACAATTTTTATCTGCTCGAATGGTAAACATAGGGTTCGCTGCACCTTTAAGCTGTTGTACAATGGCATTTTCAACTTGAGCTTTATCCGTTGCAACATCATTCACAAAATAAGTACCATCGGGCTTAATGCTCACCGTTAACGGACTTTGCACATCTTGTGCGCCTTCTGATCCTTTCGGAAGTTGAACATCAATAGCACTTTGATTGGCCACAGCAGAAGTGATCATAAAAAAGATTAACAAAAGCAGAATTACGTCTGTCATTGCAGCCAAACTGAAATCCGGATTTGCTTTATTTCTTCTATTTATTTTCATTCTTTACAATGGCTTATTAATGATGTCCAAAAATTCACCTGTTGTATTTTGCAACTTTAATACAAATCGATCAATTCTACTTAAAAGAAGATTGTAGAAAAAATTGGCTGGAATAGCTACCGCTAAACCTGTTGCTGTTTGCCCCATCGCAGTATAAATACCTTCAGATAAGGTTTGAGGAGAAAAAGATCCTTGTGAATTGGACATATCAAAGAATGCCAAAATCATTCCGATAACCGTTCCTAATAATCCTAACATTGGAGCAATACTTGGAACAGCAGCTAAAAGATTCAGATTTTTTTCGGCGTTAGCAACTTCAACTTGTGCTTGGCTTTCCATAGCGCTTACAATATCGGATACGGGACGACCTATCCTGGAAATTCCTTTTTCCAAAACGCGGCCTTCTGGTGTATTTTGCCTAACACAATATTCTTTAGCTGCTTCCAAACGACCATCTCGCACAAAATCTTCTACATTCCGAATGAAATTTGGATCAGATGTTCCCGATATTCTTTTGATGAAGAAAAATCGTTCTAAAAAAAGATATAAAGAGAAAACGCCTAAAAGTAGCACGGTAACCATTACAATGTTCGCAAATAGATTTCCGTGAAACATAATTTTCCAGAAAGAAAATTCGTGTGTAGTTACTTCTGGAGCAGGTGCTTGCAAAAGCAGAAGATTTGCAATTTCTAAAAATGCCATTAAATAGTGTGTTTGTTAACGGTTATAACGAAATTCGTAGTCGAATATTGTACCAAAAAAGCCCTTCCGTAAAAGAAGTGATGAAAAGATTTTTCTAATCCTTACTCTTCATCTATATTTAGCGCATCTTCTTTGAAATTGCATTTCAGTTTGAACGGAACTGGCTCGGTAGATCCGGTATAGAAATCGTCGATATTTCCTTTCCAGAAAAGTTCTGTATCTCCGTTTTCATCGGTACCAAAAGCCAATTCGTTATCGTAAATATAAGCCTCTTCATCATCATAAAGATCCACTTCGGTATACGTTTCGTCTTCAGAATCGCTTATGATAAAGGTTTTTCCTTCGAGCTCTGCAGCATCAATAGGAAAATCAAAAACCTTCAACGAAAGCTGAGGAAAGTTATACTGCAGTGAATCATCATCTACATGATCCAAGGTATCATCAGTAACCAATTCAATTTCAAGAAAATGCTGTTTATTGCTGTATACTGCTTTGCAGTAAGAATTCTTGATATAATATTTTAATGTTTCTTCGGGGTGATAAATTTTTAAAATCCCTTTCATTTTCAATTGAGTGTTTATAAACAACTGATTTAAAACTCGTCTAACAAAGATAAAAAATTGATTTGTTGCACAAGTTTTTTTTCTGAATATTTTAGCAATTTATTGTAAATAAGCCCATAAAAATTTCCCTAATTTTACACTGTTAAATGTTTGCTGATGAAAAACCTCCTGTTTAATGTGTTCTTAAGTCTTTCGTTAATCGCCGTAACCAACTGTAAGAAAAAGGATTACCCGCTTACGAAAGTTACGCCAACTAATTTAGATTCAATCGCGGCGAATTATTACGAGCAGTATTTGAAACTTCACCCGTTAGAAGCCACCGCACAAGGCGACAAACGCTACAACGATCAATTACCTATTGATATCGACCGCAATTACATTCACGAAGAAATTGCTTTTTATAAAAACGTAAGCGATCAGTTGAAAAAAGTGGATTATAGCACTCTTTCGGAGGATAAAAAAGTGGTGTACGACGTTTTGGATTATACGTTAAAAGATAAAACGGAACATTACGCCTATCACCCAGAATATATTCCGTTTACGCAGTTTGGCGGCCTTCCGTTGGATTTTCCTTTGATGGGAAGCGGTAAAGGAATTCAACCTTTTGAGAATGCAACCGATTACGACAATTGGTTGAAAAGAATGGAACGTTTTCCTGAGTGGATCGATCAGGCCATCAATAATTTTAATGAAGGAATTGCCAATGGGGTTGTTCTTCCTAAAAATTTGGTTGTAAAAATGATTCCGCAAATGAATGCCGAAGACATCGTAACAGAAGATTTAGATGATAATCTTTTTTATGGACCTGTAAAAAATTTCCCTAAAAGTTTTAGCAGCGCTGAAAAGAAAAAATATATCGATCTGTATGAAAAATCAATTCAGAAAAATATAATTCCATCTTATCAAAAAATGGCGGATTACCTTCAAAAAACCTATCTCCCAAAAGCCAGAAACACCGATGGAATTAATGCTTTACCCAATGGAAATGAAACGTATGCTTTCGCAGTAAAAAGTTGGACTACATCTGATAAAACACCAGAACAGATTAATAAAATAGGCATTGAACAAGTAACAAAACTTCGAACTGAAATGGCTAAAGTTCAAAAAGAATTAGGATTTGAAGGCACATTGGAAGAATTCATTCACCATGTAACAACGGATCCTAAAGCCATGCCTTACTCAACATCAAAAGAAGTAATAAACGAATTCAACGGAATTTTGAAGAAAATTACGCCTAAATTACAAACGATGTTTAACGTTACACCTACAACACCATTTGAAATTCGGCAAACTGAAAAATTTCGCGAAGCTTCTGCCAGCGCAGAATATTATGCGGGAACTCCCGATGGAAAAAGAGCTGGAATATTTTATGTTCCAATTCCTGATCCCAAAAAATTCAATATTACTTCCGGAATGGAGTCGCTTTTTCTTCATGAAGCCATACCAGGTCATCATTACCAAATTTCGCTTCAGCAAGAAAATACGGCATTGCCTAAATTTATGCGGTTTGGTTGGTTTGGTGCTTACGGAGAAGGTTGGGCACACTATTGTGAAACGTTAGGACCAGAGTTTGGGTTGTACACCGATCCGTATCAAAAAATGAGCTATCTAAGCGATCAAATGTTGCGTGCCGTTCGACTTGTTGTAGACACAGGTTTGCACACGGGTAAGTTAACTCGGGAACAAGCAATTCAGTATTTTCTACAAAATATTGCGTATGATGAAGCTGCAGCCACTGCTGAAGTTGAACGTTATATGGCCGTTCCTGGACAAGCATTGGCCTACAAAATCGGCGCTTTAAAAATTCGTGAATTACGAGATCGATATGAAAAATCATTAGGAAATAAGTTTCAGCTTTCTGATTTTCATGATGAAGTGCTTAGTATGGGATGTTTACCGCTCAATATACTGGAACGGAAAATGGATCTTTGGGCTTCGAAACAAAAATAAGAAAGGTCGGAAATTGCTTCCGACCTCTTTTTATTTAACCAACAAAATCTTCTATTTTTTTTGTCCCTTTTTAGATTTTTTTGGAAGAGACCCTTTCAAGAAAGGATATTTTTTTTCCATATCTTCTAAAAGTGAAGCATCCATTTCCATCGCAATTACCAAACTATCTTTCGCTTTATCTTCATCTTTTAGATTGAAATAACAATTGCTTAATTGATAATACAATTCCGCTCTTTTATGTTTTTTTAAAGCGCTGATTAATACGGTAACGGCTTCTTCGTATTCACCCAAAAGCATTAAAACTTCCGAATAGGCATACCAATTATAAAAACGATTCGGTTCTGCGGTTACCAACTTTTTCAGACAAGAAAGACTTTCTTCGAAATTTCCTGCATCAATAAGTAGAAAAGCAAGTCGTTTTTGATAGTCCAAATTGTTTTCACAAAGTTGCGTTGCTTCTTTTGCAAAATGAAGCGCTTCTTTCATTCCGCCCAATTCTTCATAAATGTAGGATTGCTCCATCATCGAAAGGTAAAATTGCGGATCTTCACGAAGCGATTTCTGAAAAGAATTCATAGCATTAATCAAAAGCTTTTGTTCTTTGAAGCACAAGCCAATTTTATAGAAGGTATACGCTTTTGTATATTCTTGCTCCAACATTTCTTCGTAAACTTCAATTGCTTTATCCCAATTTTTCATCGCCTCATAGCAAGCCGCTTTATTAGAATAAATACTTACTGCGCTTGAATTTATCGCCAAAAGATAATCGTAACCGCGAATGGCTTCCTCGTAATTTTTTCTATTGAAATAGTATTGCCCATATTCGAACCAAGCCGTTTCTGAAAACGGAAAACGATCGATATACGCATTTAAGAAATCAATTGCTTCTTTATGTTTTTTAAGTAAACTGAAACAAAACATAACGTTTTCTAATGCATAATCATCGTTAGGATCTGCATTTAAAGCTTCTTTATAATGTCGAAGTGCCGTAAAAGGATCTTCTAGATTTACATATTCGTCGGCAATAAAATTATGAAGGAAATTAAGTTCTTCACCCAATTCCAATGCCTTTTCACAATATACAATTGATTTTTTTGGATTCCCCAAATTCGAATAGTATTTTGCACAACACACCAAATAATCGGTATCTTCCATTGCATATTCCTGCAATTCTTCGATGATTTTCTTTGCTTCCGGATAATTTTCAAGCTCCAATAAAACTTCTAACTTTTTGGTTTTAATTTCCAAAGAGTTCGGGTGCAATACTAAACCGTAATTCACGGCTTGTTCTGCGTAGCTAATGTCGCCTAATTCTAAATAATAAATAATGATCTCTTCCAGCTCTTCGGAATCAAAGTAGATTTGATCTTTATTTTCAATCATTTCTTCGAACTTTCGGGCGAGTTCATTTTCAAAAAATTCTTCCAATATATTTTTCTCTTTCGTTACCTCAAAGCAGGAAATATAGGATTTGCCAACTTTGAGAAACGGTATTTTTGTTAAACGTTTTCTAAAAATAGTAATTTCGAAACTATTTTAGATCTTTTGTGGATAAATTCTCCACATTTGTTTTTGATTAATGAATCAAACTTTTAATTTTCGTAATCATATCATCTGCCAATTGATCGGCTTCTGATTGCGATTTAGCTTCCGTATAAATTCGGATAATTGGCTCTGTATTGGATTTTCTTAAATGCACCCAATTTTCTGGAAAATCTATTTTTACGCCATCAACCGTGGCAACTTCTTCATTTTGATACTCTTTTTCCATTTGGGTTAAAAGAGAATCTACATCAATTTCTGGCGTTAACTCGATTTTCTTTTTTCCCATAAAATAAGCGGGATAGGTACTTCTAAGTTCAGAAACGGTTTTATTTTCTTTGGCAAGATGCGTTAAAAAAAGTGCAACACCCACCAACGAATCTCTTCCGAAGTGTAGATCGGGATAAATGATTCCTCCATTACCTTCTCCACCAATAACGGCATTTTTTTCTTTCATTAAAGTGACAACATTTACTTCACCAACGGCACTTGCAAAATATTCTGAATCGTGCGTTTTGGCAACATCGCGCAAAGCTCTACTTGAAGAAAGGTTAGAAACTGCTGTGCCTTTTTTATGTTTCAAAAGGTAATCCGCAACCGCAACAAGCGTGTATTCTTCACCAAACATTTCTCCTTTTTCGTCGATTAAGGCCAATCGATCCACATCGGGATCTACCACAATTCCCAAGTCTGATTTGGTTTCCTTTACAAGGTTGCAGATATCGGTTAAGTGTTCTTTCAACGGTTCTGGATTATGCGGAAACTGACCATTCGGCTCGCAATACAATTCTACCACTTCGCAGCCCAATTGCTCCAAAAGCGGAGGTAATGCCAAACCACCTGTAGAGTTTACGGCATCAAGAACCACATTAAATTTTTTGGCTTTAACTGCTTCAGCATCTACCATTGGCAGATCGAGAATTTTCTTAATATGGATGTCGAAAGCATCGTTTCGCATTTCGTATTGGCCAAGTTGATCTACTTCTGCATAATTAAAGTCTTCATTTTCGGCTAACTTCAACACCTCAGCTCCATTCTCGCCACTAATAAATTCTCCTTTATCGTTTAAAAGTTTTAGAGCGTTCCATTGTTTTGGATTATGAGAAGCGGTAAGTATAATTCCGCCATCTGCATTGGTTTCTGGAACCATAACTTCAACAGTTGGAGTGGTGGAAAGCCCAAGATCAATCACATTAATTCCTAATCCTTGCAAAGTTGCGGTAACCAAGGAAGAAACCATTGAGCCAGAAATTCTTGCATCTCGACCGATTACAAGTGTTAAGTCTTTTTTATTCTTGTTATTTTGCAACCAAGTTCCAAATGCGGAAGCAAATTTTACTACATCTAAAGGGGTAAGGTTATCGTTTACTTTGCCACCAATGGTACCACGAATTCCTGAAATTGATTTTATTAAAGCCATTATTGTATTTGAAGTTTGTGAATTTTACTTCTGCAAAAATACAAAGATTTTACTGCGCAAAATAATCGTAGGCCTTACGATTGAGTTCTTTACGAACAACCGCAGTTTTTATCGCAACCTGTTTTTTTTGTGCTGAATTTTTTAGCAGAAAAATTCTTTCTGAAAATTTTAATTACGGAATAGATTGCAAAAGAAAATACTACTCCGATAATGATGTACTGAAGAATGAGTGAATCCATTTTTCAATTGTTTTTATTTGATTATCACAATGCACAAAATTCGTTCCGAAGTCTACTTGAAAATTTGATAAACCAATAAAGCCGACAAATAGGCAATTCCGCTCATCATCACGGTTTGGAAAACCGTCCATCTCCAAGAAGCTGTTTCTCGGTAAACTACCGCAATGGTCGAAATACATTGCATCGCAAAAGCATAAAAAACCAGAATTGATAATCCAGTTGCCAAACTGAACACTTTTGTGCCATCTGGTTTTACATCTTTTCTCATTTTATCGATAATACGATCTTCTGGCGCATCATCATCTAAACTATAAAGCGTGGACATTGTTCCTACAAAAACTTCACGAGCGGCAAAACTTGTGAGAATACCGACGCCCATTTTCCAATCGTATCCCAATGGCGTAATAGCGGGCTCAATTGATTTACCCATTGTAGCGAGATATGAATTTTCCAGCTTAACATCGGAGGCAAATACTGATTTTTGCTCTTTTGAAGGACCGAAATAACTCAAAACCCAAATGATGATGCTGACTACGAAAATAATTTTTCCTGCTCCAGAAATAAAGCCCCAAACTTTTGCCAATGCTAATTTGAAATCGTACCAGAACAATGGAACTTTATAATTCGGCATATCTAAAACCAAAAAACTTTTTTGGCTCGTTTTGATGATTGTTTTTAAAATTATAGACGCCAATAATGCCATTGCAAAACCAAGAATATACATTGCTAAAAGCGCTAATGCTTGATACCCAATTCCGTAAAAATACTTGTTGGGAATAACCAATGAAATAATAATGGAATACACGGGAAGTCGCGCAGAGCACGTCATAAAAGGCGTTACTAAAATCGTAATCAATCGCTCTTTTACATTTTCGATATTACGAGCCGACATAATGGCAGGTATCGCACATGCAGTTCCTGAAACTAAAGGGACAATACTTTTACCGTTCAAACCAAAAGGGCGAAGAAAGCGATCCATTAAAAAGACCACTCTTGCCATATATCCTGAATCTTCCAGCAAATAAAGCAAATACATTAAAATACCAATTTGCGGAGCAAAAATTACAATTCCGCCGATTCCAGGAATTATTCCATCGGCAATTAGCGAATTGATTGGTCCTTCTGGAAGAAGGTTATGCGCATATTCTGAAATTTGAGAAAAAGCCAAATCGATCCAATCCATTGGATAAGATGCAATGAAGTACACCAATTGAAAAATCAATAAAAGTACCAATGCAAAAACAACATAACCCCAAAAAGGATGCACTAAAATTTTATCTAGTCGTTCTGTAAGCAGCTCCTTAATTCCGGGTTTTTTATGAATAGTCGACGCAATAATACCATCGATATTTTGGTAACGTCGAATGGTTTCTTGCGCTTGTAGTTTCGCAGGTGATGTTGCATGAAAAGATTTCTCTCCAGATGTTAACGCAAACCAAGCATGATAATCGTTATGATAGTTACCCGACTGCATTGCCGCTGCAACGTTCTGCTTCTGATCGAAAGGAACTTCAAAAGATGGCTTTTGTTTTACTGAAAACAGATTGTTTTTTACTGCGAGTTTAATGGCATCAATCCCCTTTTTCTCCTTTGCGTTGGTGAGGATTATTTTGGTTTCGAGAACATTTTCCAATTGAGCAACATCAATAGAAACACCTCTTTTTTCGGCTTCATCTTCTTGATTGATTACCAAAAAAACAGGAATACCTAAATCTTGAATTTGCTGAAATAGAAGCAATCCACGTTTTACATTTAATGCATCTACGATATAAATAATTCCTTGATAATCGTTCGAGTTACTAACGATAGACTGCGCAAAAATCACCTCATCTTCTGAATTGGGATACAAACTGTAGGCTCCTGGAAGATCTACTATTTCAATCTTTTCGTTAAGAAACTCATAACGTCCCGACATTTTTGAAACTGTTACCCCTGCATAGTTGCCCGTTTTTTGTTTGCGATTGCAAAGGGCATTAAAAATGGTAGACTTACCAACATTTGGGTTTCCTACAAGTAAAATTTTCTTGATAGATTCTTGATGTTCCATAAGGTTTTTTAAATAGCAGCCGATGTTTCGGTGATGGTAACCGTTTCTACAAAAATAAATTCAGCTTCTTCCTTGCGAAGTGCAATACGGCTTTTCTCCACGCCAAATTCTATATAAAGCGGCCCACTGAATGGTGCTTGATAAAGAATCGTAAAATGGGTTTCTGGTAAAAGGCCCATTTCAACAATTTTTGCAGGCAAAAACTCATTGGTTTCGGCATATCCTTTTATTTTACCTAAAGCTTGAAGTGGAAACTTTGAAAGAAGTTGAGGACGATTAGTATTCACGAGTAATAAATTCTGGTGCAAATATAGTCTATTTAGATTAATTTTAAATTAGTTATAAAAGCAAAAAGGCCAGAAATCAAGATGACTTCTGGCACTTTTCTGTTGAATATGAATGTTTATTTTTTCTTATCGGCTTTCACTTGATCCAATTCAATAGGATTATCATTGGAGTTGTAAAAATCGTTAAGCATTTTTTCTTGTTTTTTAATCATTTCTCCGATCGTCATATCGCTGCCTGGCATTTTTTGCGACATTACTTCTGCAGTAAGATATGGGCGAGCGGTCGCCATTGGATCTTTTTTATAATCATTAAACGTTTTGTCGAATTTTTCGCGGCTTACTACTTGTACTTTTCCACCGTCGCCTCCAGGAGTAATACTTTCTGCATAGGTAACTTCTGAATAATTATCCACTTTTTTATTGCCTTTAAGTTCCCAAGAATAGTTTTTACCTTCGTCTTCAATTTTAACAATTAATCCTGGTAATCCATAAAATTTATAAGGCCCATCTTGCAAAGGAATATCGGTACTGAACCAAGCTGTCCACTTTCTACCACCGTATTCAGTAGTTGCTTTTTGAGTATTGTATTCTCCAATTTTTTCTTTGCCATTTTCTATTTTCCAATTGAATTTTAGGTTTTCATCGTACCCAATATTCATCGGTGTAAATCCATTGGCAACGCGATCGTTGTACTGAACTTTCATATCTGGGTAAAATTTATACACTTTGTATGAAAATTTTGGCATTTTAATCGACTTTGAAATATCTTTAAACGTACCTGATTTTTGCATCGCTTCAATTTCTAATTTTAAAATAGAATCTTGTGCAGCCATGGTGTAATCTCTGTAGATGGATTTATCTTTAGTAATGTCCAAAGACATTAATACTTTTTCGGTTTTAGCAGAATCTTTCTTTGGCTTATAGGTAAGTTCGTAGAAGAAAACGTTTGCAGAATTTTGCGCATAAACCGCAGCAAATGCAACAAATACAAATAGAGACAATAATTTTTTCATTTGGATATTTTACTAATTAGTTAAGCAACCATACTTTTTGTTACAGAATGTGAAGCAGAAAATTAAAAAAAGCTCCAATAAGGAGCTTTTAAATGATTTTATTTGAAATTAAACTTCACTGTAAATAAAAATTGACTTGGCCGAATTTTCATGCTACTTGTAGAGGTTAATAATTGAGTGGCGTTATACGAAATGGTTTCATACACTTTCTTATTGGCGATATTCAACCATTTTAATTCAAAATCAATTTTCTTTTTCTCCCAAGTATATTGATAGGATACATCGAAAAAGGAATTACGGTATTGCGTTGATCCTTGTGTGGTGGTAATATCATCCCAGAAAAAACCAATCGTATTATTTTTCAATGGATACAGATACGCTGCAAGATTATGGTTCCAACCTGAGGTTTTGTTTTCTGTATTGTAATACAAATTTTTATTTTTATACCAATTCATTGAAAGGTTATAATCCACACTTAACCAAGAAAAATACGTGTTATTGAATTTTACCGCAAGCGATTGACTGTTGGTTTTGGTTTCGTTGATGTTTTCATTCAAGTTATATTCTACAATCATCGCGTAAGAATTGCTATTTCTATTCGAAAATGACGTTGAAATATTTGTTTTAAACGCAGGGAAATATTTACCAACTTCTACCCCTTGGTTGGTACTTTGCGGAGAATTGTCGTACGTAATAATATCGGTGATCATTGCTCCCGACTCAAATTGCTGCGTTCTTGCAATAAGGTTATTTTTATTTTGGCTATATCCGTAACGAATATTAAAAAACAAATTATTAAGCGGATTACGGTATTCTAAACGTCCGCCACCATTAAGCGTTCTGTTTTCAGGAAGCAAACTATCATTGTTTCGAATATTTTTCGGGCTCGATAATACATTCCCCATATACAAATCGCCAAAATTTCCGTAGTTGTACTTCAAACTTCCGTACGTCCAAAGTTTAAAGAAGGAAGCAAAATCATAACTGGCAAAAAAGCTCGGTTCGAAAACGGTTTTGCTGATTTCGCGATTGGTATTTCTTAACAAATCTTTATAATCAATTCCATAAAAGTTTAATGGAAGATTTACATTAAAGTTTAAAGAACCACTTTTGTAATTTACGCCTAATTGGGTATAAGTGTTTAGAGAATTCCATTTCATATCGTTCTGATAATCAATTCCTAACGCGGATTGATTTTGATACAATTCAGAATCCATTTCATTAAAGGAAATATTTACCCCTACTTCTGGCGTGAAGGTTAGTTTTTTATAGGTAAAACCAACAGATGCAGAATGGTTAACATTTAACGTTTGCAATTCAAGACTTTGATCGAGTCGGGAAAGATTGGTTGTATTCAAATTCTCGTCAAAATCGTAAAAGCCGTTATAATATGTTGTTGAGTTTTGACGATCCTTTTGGTAGCTAACATAACTCATAAAGTTGACCAGTTTATCCTTCCAAGGAATAATCGTGCTTAAGGAGTTTTGAAACATTCCGGTTGGTGCGCTCATTCTTTCGTTAAGATCGTAATTTCCGCTTACAGAGTTTTGATTATTTAAAAGTCCGCGATCTTCATTCCAGAAACCATTCCAAGTGGTGGTGTTTTTAAAAAAACCTTTTTTCGCATTTTTGGTAAAAATTAATTCCCCTTTTGCTGAATTGGTGTAAAAATTATTGCTAATAATTTCCGAAGATTGTAAACCATTTGGGAACAAATTAGATGGCTCGTAAACGCGATTTACACTGGATTCTCTTTCAACAGAATTATTAGAATAGTTGGTGTTAAGCTTCATTTCCCACTCTTTATTTTTGAATGGATTGGTGAGCAAATTGGCAGAGAAAAAATGCACACTATTGAACAAATATCTTTTTTCTGGAAGACTTGGTACAGACGCTTCATCCAATGAAATCCAACTTCTTTCGGCGGCTTGATTTCGGGTGCCTTCCCAACGATTTCCGAATCCGAGAAGATTGCCTTCTCTTTCTACACTTTCACCTGTATTATTGGTTTTATAGTTAACCACCCACTGATTCTTTTGTCCAAAAAACATAGGTGTTAATTTCACATTCCATAAAAACGGATCGAATCCTGCACCAACTTCTCCACGTCCTGTCATAGTTACAGATTTCTTTAAAACTACGTTTAAACCGGCATTTTCGGAAGGAACTTTATCTTGAAGAATTTTCACAGGTTGGTGATTTTCCATTACTTCAACCTTTTGTACAGCATCTTTCGGTAGGGAATTGTTTACGGTTCCGTAGCCACCTTCCATTAAATCTTTTCCGTTAACATAGAATTTATTGATGGCTTCGCCTTGATACAAAACCGTTCCATCTGAATTCACTTCAATTCCTGGAATTTTTTTCAAAACATCAGAAAGTGTTCGGTCTGCTTTACTTTCAAACGCTTTTAAATCGTATGCAATGGTATCGCCACGTTTGGTAATTAGTTTAGTTTTCAGTTTTACCTCTTTAATTTCTGTTGCATCATTGAGCAAACTGAAATTAAGGGATTGATTTTCGTTTTTAATACTTTTCGTTTGCGCTTTCTGGTTAAATGCTTTCGCTTTAATATCCACATTTGCGGAAGCGGTGGTAAAGGTAACTTTGTATTCTCCTTTTGCATTGGTAATGGAATACGCCATAATTGCATCCTTCCCAGGTTCTTCTACCGTTACACTTGCGCTTGCCACTGGTTTTCCATCTTCATCGGTGATTTTTCCCGAAACTGTAGTTTGTGCATAAGCCATTACTGCAGTAAAAATCACAAAAAACAACTGTAATCCTTTCTTCATGTTTTAAAATTTTAATTTATTAGTTCACAACACCTTCAAAATGTTACAGTAATAGAGATTGCCTTTTACAGAAAAATTTAAAAAAAGTATTGCTGCACTTTGTACAAAAATAGATTCAACTTTTAATTTTAAAATAGCTTTAAAAACGAAAGATGAAATTCATCATTATTTTATATGAAAATCCCTTTATTTTACCATTGGTATATAATTAACTAATAATTTTTTTTTTTTTTAAAATGCTTCGACTTCGCTCAGCATGATAAACCTAATGCTAACATGCTGATTTTTTTTGCGATGTCGGTCTGAACATAATCGAAGACTTAGTTCTACAATGGACAATCAATTTATTTTTAACCATAGCGATTTTAATCTCTTTAATTTTATAATTTTGTAGATTAAAGTTTGTTAAAAATGGGATTGATTCTAAAACCTATTGATATTGTTGACGATATCACGAAAGAAGAGTTCGAAGAGAAATATCTTAAACCTCGCAAACCTGTTGTCATTAAAAATATGGCGAGAAAATGGCCTGCTTACCAGAAGTGGACAATGGATTACATGAAGCAAGTTGTGGGCGATGTAGAAGTGCCTTTATACGATTCTTCTAAAGCTGATCCTTCCGCTCCCATCAATGCATCTGCTGCAAAAATGAAGTTCAATGAATACATCGATTTAATTGAACGTGAACCTACAGATTTGCGAATTTTTCTTTTTGATCCTATAAAATTTGCTCCAAAATTGTTGGATGATTATATTTCTCCACATGCTTTAATGGGCGGTTTTTTAGATAAATATCCCAATATGTTTTTTGGTGGAAAAGGGTCTGTAACATTTCTTCATTTTGATATTGATATGGCGCATATTTTCCACACGCATTTCAATGGTAGAAAACATATTCTGCTTTTTGATTACAAATGGAGAGAGCGTTTATACCAAATTCCGTACGCAACCTATTCGCTTGAAGATTATGATATCTCGAATCCAGATTTTAAACAATTCCCGGCGTTAGATGGTGTAGAAGGAATTGAATGCTTTCTTGAGCATGGCGATACGCTGTTTATGCCAACCGGTTATTGGCATTGGATGAAGTATTTGGATGGAAGCTTTTCGCTTTCGTTACGCGCTTGGGACAAATCTTGGGCAGTGAAGGCACATTCTTTATGGAATTTAACGGTGCAAAGAAATTTTGATAACTTCATGAAACGCCGCTATAAAAAGAAGTATATGGATTGGAAG
Organism: Bacteroidota bacterium; assembly: GCA_023422635.1. Taxonomy (GTDB): domain Bacteria; phylum Bacteroidota; class Bacteroidia; order Flavobacteriales; family Weeksellaceae; genus JAFAGO01. Next base: position 42,527 of record JAFAGO010000042.1, on the reverse strand, counting down.
GAAAAGAAAGCCATTGAAAGAGCCAACCGAGCTCTGGCCAAAAAACTTCCCAAATAGCAATAAAAATGCCGTCTCAAAATTGAGGCGGCATTTTTTTATGTATTGATCTTTGTATTAATCATTCAGTTTCAAAACGGCCATAAATGCGCTTTGTGGAACTTCAACACGACCGATTTGTTTCATCTTTTTCTTTCCTTCTTTCTGTTTTTCTAGAAGTTTACGTTTACGGGAAATATCACCACCATAACATTTTGCAGTAACATCTTTTCGAAGCGCTTTAATGGTTTCCCTTGCAATTACTTTTGTTCCTAATGCCGCCTGAACAGCAATATCAAATTGTTGTCTTGGAATTAGTTCACGAAGTTTCTCGCACATTTTCTTCCCTATATAGTAGGCATTCGATTCGTGAATTAAGGATGATAACGCATCAACCATATCGCCGTTAATCAGAATATCCATTTTTACGAGTTTTGATGGACGGAAACCAATAGGATGATAATCAAATGATGCATATCCTTTTGAAATGGATTTTAAACGATCATAAAAATCGAAAACTACTTCGGATAATGGCATATTAAAAATGAGTTCAACCCTTTCAGAAGTTAAATACGATTGATTGACAAGTTCGCCTCGTTTTTCTATACAAAGCGTCATCACCGAACCTACGAAATCGGATTTGGTAATAATTGCAGCTTTAATATAAGGTTCTTCCACACGATCCATTGTGGTAGGATCCATCATTTCTGATGGGTTGTTAATCAAGATCGGAACATCGGGTTCTTTTTTGGAGTAACCGTGGTAGGACACGTTCGGAACCGTAGTAATTACGTTCATATCAAACTCACGGTCGAGGCGTTCTTGAACAATTTCCATATGAAGCATTCCTAAAAACCCACATCGGAAACCAAAGCCCAACGCTGCTGAACTTTCAGCTTCAAAAACAAGAGATGCATCATTTAATCGAAGTTTTTCCAACGAGGTTCTTAAATCTTCGAAGTCTTCGGATTCTATTGGGTAAATTCCTGCAAAAACCATTGGTTTTACTTCTTCGAAACCTTCGATCGGAGCTGCTGCTGGATTTTCAAAAGAGGTTATGGTATCGCCCACTTTTACTTCGCGTGCATCTTTAATCCCCGAAACCAAATAGCCAACATCTCCACATTCAATGCTTTTCTTAGGTACTTGTTTTAATTTTAAAGTTCCAACTTCATCAGCACCATATTCTTTTCCTGTAGCGAAGAATTTAATTTTTTCGTTTTTCGAAATTTTCCCATTTACGACTTTAAAGTAGGCCTCAATTCCACGAAAAGGATTGTAAACAGAATCGAAAATTAACGCTTGAAGCGGAGCATTTGGATCGCCAACAGGCGCAGGAATTCTTTCAACAATTTGTTCGAGCAAATGATGAACGCCTTCCCCAGTTTTTCCAGATACACGTAAAACATCATCATAATCACACCCGATTAAATTCATAATTTCATCGGTAACTTCTTCAGGATTAGCGGAAGGAAGATCGATTTTATTCAGAATTGGAATAATTTCTAAATCATTTTCCAACGCCAAATACAAATTACTAATTGTTTGTGCCTGAATACTTTGCGCAGCATCAACAATTAAAAGAGCGCCTTCGCAAGCTGCAATTGAACGCGAAACTTCATATGAAAAATCAACGTGTCCTGGCGTATCGATTAAATTAAGAATGTACTTTTCTCCCTTGTATTCATAATCCATTTGGATGGCGTGGGATTTAATGGTAATTCCTCTTTCTTTTTCCAAATCCATATCATCCAAGGTTTGTGCTTGCAGCTCCCTTTGGGTTACGGTATTGGTATATTCCAAAAGGCGATCTGCCAAAGTTGATTTTCCGTGGTCGATATGTGCAATGATGCAAAAGTTGCGTATGTTCTTCATGTAAAAATGATGTAATTTGCAAAGATAAAAAAAGAGACCTAAAAAAGTCTCTAATATTTGTTGAGTTAACGTACTTTATTTCACAAAAATATAATTTCCATTTACATTGTCGATATAAATCGGATACATATCTGCCTTTTTAATTTTATCGTATTGTACCGTTGCATCAATTGCGGCAGCTAAACCGCCTATTATTCCGAAGAAAAAATACACGGAAGAAACTTTAATTTCTTCAGGAAACAAAGCAAGTCGATTGGCAACAATGTAGTAACCATGTTCATCTTTCTGCAGCGGTAAAAAGCCCATCGCTGTATTTTTATATGCTTTTCCGTTTTCTATATAAATCATGATTTTGCGCTGTGGTAAAGTTTTTCCAGAAGATTTATTCTCTGCTTTTTGCACTTTTTCTTCATTTTTCACAATAGAAAATCCTTCCAAAGGTTGTTGTTCCAAAAATGTAAAATAATCGGTATACACACCTTCTTTCAATTCTGAAGTGGTAAATGCCGGTAAATTTTGTTGAATCAACGTGTAATAATTGGGAAGTTGTTCTTCCGAAAAGCCCATCGAATGTGGTTCTGCACGAAAAGCATCTGCAATGAGCGTTTGCATCACTTTTTGTAAATTTTCTGCGTAATCGGATGGAATTCCTGGCGTGCCTTTAGCATTCAGTTTTACCACATTTTCATTTCTTCCCAAAAGAAAGTATTGATTTTCATTTTTCAAAAATATGCTCAACTTCATTTCTAAAATACAGTAAATATTGCCTTCTTTAACTTCATTACCGAATTGCAAATTTTCAATCATAAAAACCAAATCACGGTTTCCTTTCAAATTTTTATTAGCTCGATAAAACCAATCCGTAACATCTTTTTGAACATCATTTGTAGGGAAACTCATCTTATATTCATTTCCTCTGAACACCATTTTCTTAAACGTTTTGTCTTTTCGAATATCCTTTACTGTAAAACTTTTTGTGGTATTGGTAAAGTCTTTTAACGGCATTTTCAGCTTAATATATTCGGTTTTTTGCGAAAATAAAAGCATTGGCAAAAAGATGAGGAATAGATATTTTTTCATATTATTTTTAGAATTCGAAGTAAAAATACTTTAATTTATGAAATATTGTTGAGTGTAATTTAAAAAACAACCTCTGCAAAAAATATTTACAGAGGTCGCTTAACTTAAAAAAGAAACGAATTATCTTTTTCTATTGGTATTTTGACTTCTTTCGGATTTACGATCCATCATTTTATCGCGAATCATTCCTTCCGTTTGATACATTTTGAGCACTTGTTGCGGTTTACAAATTTTCATGAATTTACCGGCGTATTCTTTACGATTGTTCAGAAGCTGCTGCCCCACTTCAAAACTTTGATTAATGCGTTGTTTTGCTTCTTCATCCGAAATAGAATTGTAATCGTCCGTTCTGATAAACCTGCTTTTAATCTCTTTTTGCTGATCCAGATATTCGGAGTAAAGTTTTCGAAATTCTTGCTCACTATTTTCCGGAATATCGAGTTCATCCACCATCATATTTGCACGAAACTCTTTTAACAATTTCGATCGTTCTTCTGGTGACATTTTATTGATGATTTCTTTCCGCTTTTCGGGCGTCATTTGATTGAATCCTTGCGCTAAATTCTGCGCTTGCGAGAATCCAAAAAAAGAAAGAAGGGTAAGGAGTATTATCTTTTTCATTTTTCAAGATTTGATGACCTTTAATTGTATAAATCGAGGTAAATATCTTCTTCTGCTGCACGACTTAAATCTGCAAACTCTGCGGTGGGCATTTCCTGAATAATTTGTTCCAACTGAACTTCTGGCTGATCAGCTTTTATTTTTTCAACTATTTTACTTGCAATTTGCTTATTTGTCCCATTTTTCGAAACTGGTGAATTTTCGCTATTAAAGCTATTCTCTTCTTCTTTTTCTACAGGCCACGTTTGTGATGGCGTTTCCTGAATCGTTTTATGTTCGACAAGTGAGGCAGATGAATCGGATTCTAAATGACTTTGCTGCGAATTTGCTATTACCGCATTTGAATGAGGACGTTCTTGCTCACCCAACTGAAAAAAAGCAATTGTACCCACAAACAAAGCGATACACGCCGCTGCTGCATATTTGCCGTACAAAGTGAAAATCTTACCTGATTTTGGTTTTTCAATGGAAGATTCATTTTTAATTGTTTTTAAAACAGAATCTTGAATTCCATCAAAAAAATCGTCAGGCGTTTTATAAATGTTGGTACGTTCTAATTTTTCGATATCAAAATTTTTCATTCCGAAAAAAATTAAGCTTCATAATGTTCTTTAATATATTCCTCTATCTTCTGCTTCGCATAATGATAATTGGTTTTTAGTGTTCCTACCGACATATCGAGGATTTTACTTAATTCGTCATAAGGCAAATCATCATAATACCGCATTGTAAACACTAATTTTTGTTTTTCAGGCAGACTTTGAATGGCTTTCTGCAAAAGTATCTGAATTTCGTCTGCATTATTTTGTGCATTTTCCGCTGCTAAATTCTGAAGATGGTATTCTGCATCTTCATCAGATTTTTGCATCTTTTTCAACTTATTCAATTGCTGCAACGCTTCATTGGTTGCAATTCGATACAGCCAGGTGTACAATTGACTATCTTGTTTAAATTGATGAAAGTTCTGATAGGCCTTTATAAAAGTATCTTGCAATACATCTTTCGCCAAATCGTGATCAACAATTAATCTTCTGATATGCCAATACAATCTGCTCTGATAAGCATCCATCATCACACGAACTCCCTTTTCTAGGGATTGCCCGTTCTGCATCAAATCTATAATATCCGAATCCTTAGTCTTCATTAAGATGCTTTCGTTGGTTGGATGGTAAATGTAGTAAAAAGTTAAAAAAAGATTTCAAAATTCGATCCAAACTTCAGAACGCTTCATATTTCCTGTACTTTTCGGTGAAACTTTATTTTATATTTGCTTCAGTTTTTGTAGTGAATATGTCTATTTTTGTTGAATGAAAACGGTAATTATTGGTTCGGGAAATGTAGCGTATCATTTGGCGAAAGCATTTGTGGAAAATAAAATTCCTTTAAATGAAATTTGTGGGAGAAATCGACAAGAATTAGAGAAAATTTCGAACTCGCTTCACATTCCATTTTCGGTAACGATTCCGGAAGATGCAGATGTATATATTATTTGCATTCGCGATTCTTTTATTGCAGAGGTTTCTTCAAAGATCACCAATTCTAGGGCGTTGGTCGCACATACTTCAGGTTCTGTTTCCCGTGAAACATTACAAGGGAATTACCGAAAAGCGGTTTTTTATCCACTCCAAACGTTCTCCAAAAATAAAGATTTGAATTATGCTGAAATTCCATTTTTTATTGATGCTGAAACTACGGAAGATGAAGATTACTTAACCGGTTTGGCCAACAAAATTTCAGGAAAGGTTTTTCCTGCCGATGATGAAAAAAGAAAATACATTCACCTAACCGCAGTTTTTGCTTGTAACTTTGTAAATCATTTATATGCACGAGCAAAGCAAATATCTGATAATCAAAATATTCCGTTTGAATTTTTCCTTCCTTTAATTGATGAAACCACCAAAAAAATTCATCATCTAAATCCGAAAGATGCCCAAACCGGTCCTGCAATTCGAAACGACAATTCTGTATTGCAACTCCATCGAACTTTAATAAAAGATGAAGAACAATTGAAAATTTACGATACTTTAAACGAATCTATAAAAAAAATGTATGAGTTATAAATCAAGATTAAAACAAATAAAAGCCTTTGTATTCGATGTTGATGGTGTATTTACCGATGGAAGTGTCTATCTACTTCCTGGCGGAAATATGTGCCGAGTTATGAATGTACTGGATGGATATTCTGTAGTTAAAGCATTGAAAAACAATTTTTTAATAGGCGTTATTACTGGAGGAAATGATGAAATGGTAAAACACCGAATTAGTTATCTTGGAATTACCGATTACTACGCAAAATCTTCCGACAAAATTGTAGATTATGAAGATTTTAAATCAAAGTATAATTTAAAAGATGAAGAAATTCTTACAATGGGCGACGATATTCCCGACATCTGTATTTTAAAGCCCTCCTCAATTTCTTGCTGTCCCGAAAATGCAGTCCCAGAAGTGAAGGCGATTTGCGATTACATATCGCCGATACAAGGCGGAAAAGGTGCGGTACGCGATGTTATTGAACAAGTAATGAAAGCGCAAGGAAAATGGCACGAAGATCACACACAAAGTATTTAGAATGAATATTTTATTAGCATCAAATTCACCAAGAAGAAAAGAACTTTTACAAAACTTAGGTTTTGAATTTTCGGTTGTTTCTATTGATTGTGAAGAATCATTTCCCCCTTCCCTACCCTCTTCTGAAGTTGCAGGATTTTTGTCGCTGCTAAAATCAAATGCATATCTTGATTTAAAACAAGATGAAATCCTAATTACAGCCGATACCGTTGTAGAATTGGATCAACAAATTTTAGGAAAACCAGAGACAAAAGAAAAAGCTTTTGAAATGTTGCGATCGCTTTCCGGAAAAATTCATCACGTTTACACCGGAATTACAATTCGAACCTGCAATCAAACCATTACCGAAACGGATGTCGCAAAAGTAGTTTTTAATGATATCACCGATTCTGAAATTCTTCATTACATTGAAAAAAGTCAGCCCTTTGATAAAGCAGGAAGTTATGGAATTCAAGAATGGATCGGAATGGCAAAAATCCGCAAAATTGAAGGGAGTTTCTACACCATTATGGGATTACCAACGCACTTGGTATACGAAATGCTCAACAGAATCCGCTAAGCTCCTTTAAAATTTACTATTTTTACAAAAAAAATCAAAGAATAAATACTAAAATAGGACTTTGATTAGTTATTCAATTACAATGAAAAAAACAATACTATTTCTTGTAATATTGGTTGTCTTTAATGCGTGCTCTTCCCGAAAAAAGAAGAGCGATTCTACGTTTATGAAGGGATTTTCTACTTATTACAATACACTTTTCAACAGTAAAGATGCCCTTGAAACTGAGCTTAACAACAGAACTCAAGCATTTAAAGATAATTACTACAACCCTTATATTCAATTACTAAAATACGATGATCAACCTCTTGGATCAGAAATTGGTAAATCTTCTATTTTTATTGAAAATGATGGACCAGCAATAGGAGGAAATCCGCAAAAAGTTGCCGCGAAAGGAGCAACTACACTTCAAATTTCCGAAGCAAAAGCATTGAAAGCCATTTCGAAGTATTCTGTGGTAAAACAAGGAGTGGAGAAGAATAAGAAAATTTTCGATTCCTATCTCATCTTGGCGCAAGCACGATTGTACATGAACAAACCGCTAGAAACCTTAGATGCATTGAATGCAATTTTTAGCGATATGAGTAAAGATAAAAGAGTCCCGCTCGCTAGAATTTATCAAGGTCAAGCCTTTGCTAAAATGGGTGATTACTATCGCGCAGACGAAATTTTTAGAAGCTTAAAAGATCAAGATCTTAAAAAAGAATACCGAAAATTATTGAGCATCTATTATTCCGAAATGCTATTGCATTCAGGGAAAAAAGAAGCAGCAGTTGCCGAACTTGAAGACGCTTTTGCCCTCAATAAAAATAGAGAATTAAGAAGCAGAATTGCGTATTTGCGTGGGCAAATATTAGCAGGAATGGATCAAAAAGAAGAAGCACGCGAAAGTTTTACAACTGCTTACAAATATGCCAACGATTTTGAATTTGAAGTTAAATCACAAATTGAAATTGCCAAAACATTCAATGCTTCAACGGATGATTATGAAGGTGCAAAACAGTATTTAGAAAAAATAAGTAAAAAAGGAACATATACTTCCCGTAAAAATGAATTTTACTACGCTTTAGGATTGATGGCTAAAAATGCTGGTAAAAAACAAGAGGCAGATTCAATGTTTAAAATGTCGCTTAAGGAACCTGTTTCTGATCCACAAATTCGTGGATTAGATTATTACGAAATCGGAAAATCATACTTCGAAAAAAGCGATTATTTGCCTGCTGGGGCTTATTACGATTCTGCCTTGGCATCAATGACGTATGAGCCATCAAAAGTTCTTCTTGAAGAACAAACACAAAATATTAAGAAGGTTTCTACGAATTACTATCTTATTAAAAGGAACGACAGTATTTTGGCTCTAACAAAAATGTCGGATGCCGACAAAACAGCATATTTTACCAAGTATATCGATCAACTAAAAACCAAGGAAGCAGCAGAAGAATTGCGTTTAAAACGCGAAGAAAGAAGCAAAGGTTTTGACAATGGTGATTATTCTGCAAACTCAATTTTTGCAGGAAATACAGGTGGTTTTCAAGATTTTTCTGGCAACGAAAGTAAAGGCGGATTTTACTTTGCCAATAGCAATACAGTTACAAAAGGGCAAGCCAACTTTAAGCAAATTTGGGGCAACAGAGGTTTAGCAGATAACTGGAGATCTTCTAGCAGATCTGCATCAATAGAAGATTTAAAAAATGAAGCACTTGGACTTTCAACGGCTCCCGATCCGAGAAGACATGATCCTGCATTTTACATCGAAAAAATTCCTAAGGATAACAAAAGCATTTCTCAATTAAAAAAAGATCGCGATACAGCAAGCTTAGGATTAGGTAGAATGTATGAATCGTATTTTAATGATGTGCCTTTAGCCACAAAAACCCTTTATGAATTGGTGGATGCTCAACCTGAAGAAGATGTAATGTTGCAAGCTCTTTACCAAATTTTTGCTATGAATTACGTGCAAAATCCTTCCAGAGCAGAACGTGCAAAGCAACTGATTTTAAAGGATTTTCCTTATACTTCTTATGCAGAATTTGTACGAAATCCGAAAAACAATTCCTTCTCTCAATCATCCGACGAAGTGATGAATCTTTACACAAAAGCATTTGATTTGTATCAAGAGGAAAAATTTGATGAAAGCAAAGCCGTAATCGATGAAGCCTTAGCGATACATCCTAAAGATGCTTTAGTGCCAAAATTTGCGCTTCTAAATGCGTTTAATACAGGGAAAACAGCAGGAAAAGAAATCATGATTCTTCAATTGGAACAAATAGCGCTGAATTATGCAAAAACGCCAGAAGGCGTAAAAGCAAAAGAAATGCTCAAATTCCTAAAAAGCGATTTGAAGATTGAAATGACTGACGAGAAAGGGAAAAACGTTACTAAAAAAGCAGTTGAGGAGAACAAACCGGAAGAAACAACACGACAAGGAAATGGACCAGCGGGTCCACCACGTGAATTAGTGCCGATTTCGAACCAAAATTCCCCTGAAAATGCCAATACAGATACCTTGCGACAACCACGTAAAATCAGGTAGTTATTTTTGCTTTTTTACCCCTTGAAAATCTTTTAAATAAAAAGGTTCAAAATAGGCAATATCTTCAAACTCGCGATTCAAAAACTTCTTGAATCCTGTTTTAATTTGAAATTGAGCCGATGGATATTTTGTAAAATTGTACTCAGCATTCGGTAATTGAAGTATATTTTGAGCCTTTTGAGCACCATCACCTACGAAAAGAATCTTCTTATTTTGAAATTCAGAGAATGATTGCTCTTCTAAAATTTTAGCTTCAGTAGGTGCAATTTCTTCACCTGTTGTACCGTTATAAATTGCGGTATAAACCTCCATTCTTCTGGCATCAACCATCGGAATTACGAAATCGTAATCTTTGTCTAAAAATGGATCAACTAGGGAATTTAAAGAATTTATGGCGATAAGTGGAATTTTCTGTGCATAACAAAAACCTTTTGCAGAAGCTGCACCAATACGCAATCCTGTGTATGATCCTGGACCTTTACCCAAACAAACGGCATCCAAATCTTGAATTGAAATTTCTGCGCCCTCCAAAGCCCAACTTACGAAGGTATGCAGCGATTCGCTTTGTTTATAATTTTCTGAAACTTCTTCACAAAGACAAAGCAATTTTTCACCATCAGAAATGGCGACTGAGCAGTTTTTAGATGAAGTTTCAAGGTGAAGAATTTTCATAATGTTGATTTTACTTTCTGTAAATTGTTTTAGGATCGGCTTGCGCTTTCGGATAGATGCACATTTCTGCTATGGAAACGCGATCTGGGGCATTTATACAATACGCGATTGCATCCGCAATATCTTCTGCGATTAACGGCTCATAACCTGCGTAAACGGCATCCGCTTTCTGCTCATCTCCTTTAAATCGAACCATAGAAAAATCAGTTTCTACCGCTCCTGGTTGTATATTGGTTACTTTAATTCCAAAAGAAGTAAGTTCAATTCGCATTCCTTCAGAAATGGTATCAACGGCTTTTTTCGAGGCACAATATACGACTCCATTCGGATAAGTTTGTCTTGCGGCAACAGAACTGATGTTCACAATATGGCCTTTATTTTTAGCTTTCATTTCCTTAATAATGGGTTGAGAGACGTACAATAAACCTTTCACATTGCCGTCCATCATTGCATCCCAATCTTCTTCTTTTCCTTCGGAAAGAGGATCAAGTCCATGCGCATTTCCTGCATTGTTAATAAGAACATCGATATCCTTCCATTCTTCGGGAATGCTATTTAAGGCAGCATGAACTTCATCTTTATAACGAACATCAAATTTTAAACTAAAAACTTCGGTTAAAGTAGTTAATTCATTTTTTAGTTCTTCTAAAACCTCAGTCCTTCTACCACAAATAATTAATCTATAGTTTTGTTTCGCAAGCAATTGTGCGGTTGCTTTCCCAATTCCGGAGGTTGCTCCGGTTATTAACACTGTTCTTTTCATATCAATTGGCATCTATGGAATTAAATGCATTTTTTAAATGTTGAATTTCTAAACTTCCGCAAGCATTCGGAAATACGGAAATAATATCAAATTGTACCTCCTCTACCCTATTCATTTCCTGCATAAAATGATCAGCGGCTGAAACAATATGTTTTATTTTCTTACGGTTAACTGCTTCATGGGGTTCTAAAAAAGCGGTTGTTGTTCTTGCTTTCACTTCAACCACAATTATGGTAGAATCGATTTCTGCAATAATATCAATTTCTGCTTTTAAATATCGATAGTTCGTAGTTAAAATTTGGTAGCCATTTTTTGAAAGATATTCGACTGCCAATTCTTCAGCGTGCTTCCCGAAATCATTATGAGTAGCCATTTCTACAGAAATTCGATTTTTGAGGTATTTGAAACATTCAAAACTACCATACCACCAATAATTAGTGGTCGATTATCGAATATATGTCCGTTGGGAAATCCAAATAATTTAGGGAAACGATAATTTTTCAAGCGTTGTGAAACAATTTTATAGGCGAAAGAATCAAAACTTTCCTCATAGTTTTTATTGTCGGATTCACTGCCCATATTGGTCATTCCACCCACAATTAATCCTTTTATTTTATTAAAAACTCCAGCTAAATCTAGAGAAATTAACATTCTGTCCAGCGCATAAAAATTCTCCCCAATATCTTCTATAAATAGGATTTTATCTTTGAAATCAAATTCGTATTTCGAACCGAGCAAGGCATAAATGAGCGCCAGATTTCCTCCAACAAGAGTACCTTCCACGCTTCCACTTTCATTGAATGAATTATTTTCTGTTTGATAAGTCGGTTTTTTACCAGCGATGATATCGAAAATGCCATTATAACTTTCTGGAGTTACACCGAATGAGGACGTTTTAAGGGTTTGACCATGAATGGAAGCAAAACCATTTTTAAAGAGAAAACTTTGGATCACGGTGTTATCCGAATAACCGATATACCATTTTGGTGCTTTTCGAAACTTTGATAATGTAAGATGCCTTAAAAGGTGCTGGCAACCATAACCTCCTCTGGTCGCCCAAACTGCAGCAATATCTTCTGCATTCAAGGCCCAATTCATATCCGCAATTCTTTCTTTTTCAGTTCCAGAATAGGAATATCCATCAACAAATTTTCCGAGGGTATATTTTCCAAAAACGGGTTCAAAACCCTTTTGTTGTATTAAAGAAAGTGTTGTTTCCAATTGGCGTTCTTCCACTGCTCCTGCAGGAGAAATAACAGCTATTTTATCCCCTTTTTTCAATTGTTGAGGGAAAACTATTTCCTTGTTCATTCCGCTTTATTTAAGCTATCCTTGTGGATATTTTTGTATTGAATTTCCTTTTTTTCTGCTTCCTCTAATTGACGATCAAATTGATTGAACATCTTGAAACTTTGAAGAAAAATTACCACACTAAATACAATTAAAATTACACCTACACCTTTGCGAATGCGGTTGGCAATTTGTTGTGTGAGTTTCGCATGGAACTGTTTTGCCAGAAAAATTTTAAGCAAATCTATACTTAAATACGTAGCAATAACAATTGCCAAATAAATGATAAAATTATCGGGATCTGGGTATTGATTTCTCACCGAAATTACTGTAACTAACCAAAATAAAAGCACACCAACATTGAGAAGGTTAAGCAAAAATCCGTTGATAAAGGTTTTGAAATAATTTTGACTAATTAACCGGTCTTCATTAGTGATGCGCATCTTGGTTTTTGAAACCATCATAAAAACGCCATAAATACAGATGATAAGCGCGGTAATACGATAAAAACCGGGATGCTTATCGATTAAATAAACTAAATCTGCACTGGCATAATAGGCAGCAACAATGCACAGGATATCGGCTGATATAACGCCCAAATCGAGCGCCATAGCGTGTTTAGGACCGCGTGAAAAGCTGGTTTCAATTAACAGAAAAAATATTGGCCCGATGAAAACCAGACTCAGCATAAATCCCAATCCTACAGCAGAAAGTATAAGTTGAAGCATTGAACAAATGTAAAGATTTATAAATAAATTGCTCTAAACCGGTGCTCACCTTCTAATCCACCACTTTGAAATCTAATTGTTTTTGAATTAGATTCGCTTTCACCACCTTAATTTTAATCACATCGCCCAATTGATATTGCTTGCCTGTTCGCGTACCGTAAACGGCGTGATTTTTAGCATCATATTGATAAGAATCGTCCATTAAATCGCGAAGTTTTATTAAACCTTCTGCTCCATTTTCAGGAATTTCCACCCAAAAACCAAATTCTGCCACACCAGAAATGACGCCTTCGAATTCTTCACCAAGATGGCTTTGCATAAATTTAACTTGCATAAATTTAATGGAATCTCGTTCCGCGTCAGATGCCAAACGTTCCATTGCTGAACAGTGTTTGCATTGCTCTTCAAGCTCACTTTTATCCACACTTTTACCACCATCTAAATAATGTTGCAGCAAACGATGGGCAATTAAATCTGGATATCGACGAATAGGCGACGTAAAGTGCGAATAATAATCAAAACCAAGTCCGTAATGCCCAATTGGATCGGTAGAATATATGGCTTTGCTCATACTTCTCATCGCAAGCGTTTCGATCATATTTTCTTCTCCTTTACCTTTAACATCTTTTAAAAGTCGATTCAAACTTTCAGAGGTTTGTTTTGAATTTGAGATATTCACTTTATATCCAAAAGTCGACACAAAATCCCGAAGCGATTCTAATTTTGATGGATCAGGATCATCGTGAATACGATAAATATAGGTTTTATTGGTGGGCTGATGATTTTTACTGAGCGAAATAAATTCTGAGACTTTACGGTTGGCTAACAGCATGAATTCTTCAATTAAGTGATTCGAATCTTTGCTCATTTTGAAATAAACACCAATCGGCTCGCTTTTTTCATTGAGATTAAAACGAACCTCGCTTCTATCGAACGTAATTGCGCCTGCTTTAATTCGTTTTTCGCGAAGTATTTTGGCCAATCGATCCAAAACCAAAATCTCTTCAGAAAGGTCTCCTACCCCATTTTCAATACGTTCTTGCGCCTCTTCATATGTAAATCTTCTATCGGAATGAATAACCGTTCTTCCGAACCATTGATTTTGCACTTCAGACTGATCATTAAGTTCAAAAATCGCTGAAAAAGTGTATTTATCTTCATTTGGTCGCAGCGAACAAACATCGTTACTTAATACTTCTGGAAGCATTGGCACAACTCGATCCACTAAATACACGGATGTACCACGATCATACGCTTCCTGATCCAGTGAAGTACCGGGAGTTACGTAATGGGAAACATCGGCTATATGAACACCTACTTCCCAATTCCCGTTGGGTAATTTTTGTATTGAAAGTGCATCATCAAAATCCTTTGCATCTTTCGGATCGATAGTAAAGGTGAGAATTTTACGCATATCTCGGCGTTTATTAACTTCCTCTTCTTCAATATTTCTATTGATTTCATCGGCTTCTTTCTCGATTTCTTCCGGAAAAGTGTACGGCAAACCATATTCCGCAAGAATGGAATGTATTTCTGTTTCATGTTCTCCTGGAGCACCCAAAATTTTAATAATTTCGCCTTCTGGATTTTTAGAATCAGGTTTCCAATCGAGCATTTTTACGAGAACTTTTTGACCGTTCTCTGCGCCATTCATTTTTGCTTTAGGAATGAAAATATCGGTATTGATGATTTTTTTGTCACAGACTACAAATCCGAAATCTTTATGATTAATATACTCAAAAGTACCCACAAATTCTTCTCGGTTTCGCTCTAAAACTTCTAAAACCGAACCTTCTAACTTTTTACCTTTATAATGATAGGTAACAATGAGCACTTTATCGCCTTGCAACGCATCTTTCACGTTTTTGGAGTGAATAAAAACGTCGTTTTCCAAACCTTCAACTTTAACGTAGGCGTTTCCACTTTGATTAAAATCAATTAATCCCGTTAAAGTACCTTCAATCTTGAGGTTTAAAATATATTTTCCTTTTTCAACTTCTTTAATTCTTTCTTCTGCAAGAAGTTTATGAAGGGCTTGTATCACCAATTCACGTTGGCGAGGATTTTTATAATCAATCCCATCTGCAATTTGCTTGTAATTGTAAATTTTAGAGGAATTTTGGTTCATAAATTTAAGAATCAATCTTCCGAGTTCTCTTAATTTGTAGTCGTTTTTCTGACTGATATAGCGTTTTTTCTTTGCCATAATTTTACATTTTTATTCCTCCTGTATTACAAAAATTTAGCACCAAGCAATTTTATCAACTCTATTTTGATGTCTACCTCCTTCAAACTCTGTTGCAAGGAATTTTTCAACAATTTCTAGGGCAAGTTCTTTAGCAATAAAACGTGCGGGAAGCGCGACCATATTCGCATTATTATGCTGTCTTGCCAATATTCCTAATTCGGGCATCCAACAAAGTGCACACCGAATTTGCTGATGTTTATTGGCCGTAATAGAGACGCCTTGGCCACTTCCACAAACAAGAATACCAAAAGCGTTGCTTCCTGCTTCAATGGATTCTGCAGCGGGATGCACAAAATCGGGGTAATCCACACTGTCTGCAGAATGAGTACCAAAATCTTCAAGCTCGTATTGGTTTTTTAATTGCTCTTTTAAATATTCTTTTAATTCAAAACCTGCATGATCACAGGCAATTGCAATTTTTTTCATTTTCCGCTTTTCCACAAAGTTACGTTTAAAAATGCAGTTTTGTTTTTTTCCACAATAAAAATGATTTCATTAATAGAATTTAAATTTCTTAAAAGCTTGATTGTCAATTTTAAAAGACAAAAAGATTTCTCTATAAAAATCTGAATACCAATAAATTAACAATTTATTAAAAACACTGTGAATTATTTGGAAAATGAGTGTGGATAAAAAAAAGAAAAAGCATTTTTATAATTCGTTACCATTTCTTACTGCAAAAAAAAATCTCATGTTTTAAAAATAACTTCAACTTAATTATGAGGATAAATTCTAATTTTACTCATAATCGGGTTTTGCATATTTCAATTTCTACGAAGTTATTAACAAGTGTGGATATCTACCAGAAATAGATGAAAACCAAGCTTTTACAATGCTAACAAAATATGAACAATAAATAAATTAAATGTTACCAAAAAAGAAAAAAAACTTTTCCCCAAAACTAACAACACTCAACAACACTATTCACTTTTTCTTTTTATTAAAAAAAATATGTTGATTAATGATTGATGTCAACGTGTGGAAATTTTATCTCAGAAAAATTCTTTTTCGAACAAGTAAACTCTATCTTTGTAACACAAATAAAATTCTATGAAAACCATCAACGATTTTAATTTTAAAGATAAGAAAGCTTTGGTACGTGTGGATTTTAACGTTCCACAAGACGAAAACCTTAATGTAACTGATGATACAAGAATTGTAGCTGCTAAACCGACTATTGATAAAATTTTGTCAGACGGTGGAAGTGTGATCATCATGACGCATCTTGGCAGACCAAAAGGGCAGGTGAGCGATAAATATTCTCTAAAGCATATTATTCCCACAATTGAGAAGGTTTTGGGTACGACAGTTAAATTTGCTGAAGACTGCGTTGGAGAGAAGGCAGAAAGCGCCGCTGCAGCATTACAATCAGGCGAAATACTATTGTTAGAAAACCTTCGTTTCCATGAAGAAGAGGAGAAAGGGAATAAAGAATTTGCAGAACAATTATCCAAGTTGGGAGATGCTTATGTGAATGATGCTTTTGGTACAGCCCACAGAGCACATGCTTCAACAGCAGTTATTGCTGAATATTTTCCTTCAACTAAATTTTTCGGTTTATTAATGGCTAAAGAATTACAAGCGATTGATAAAGTTTTACATTCTGGTGAAAAACCAATTACCGCAATTTTAGGAGGATCGAAAGTATCTACTAAAATTACCATTATTGAAAATATTTTACCAAAAGTTGATAATTTGATTATTGGTGGAGGGATGTCTTTTACTTTTGTAAAGGCAAAAGGTGGACAAATTGGCGATTCAATTGTTGAGGAAGATAAAATGCAGCTTGCGTTGGATATTCTTGCGAAGGCAGAACAACAAAACGTGAAAGTATATTTACCAGTAGATGTTGTCGCTGCTGATGATTTTAATAATGATGCAAAAACAGAAATCGTAGAAATCGATCAAATTCCGGAAGGTTGGCAAGGATTAGATGCTGGACCAAAATCAAGAGAGATTTTTAACGATGTTATTTTAGGTTCGAAAACGATTTTGTGGAACGGGCCAGTTGGCGTTTTTGAATTCGAAAATTTTGCTGGAGGAACTAAAGCTTTAGGTGATAGTATTGCAGAAGCAACTGAATTAGGAGCGTTTTCGTTAGTTGGTGGGGGAGATAGTGTTGCCTTTGTAAAACAAAATGGTTATACGGATAAAGTTTCTTATGTTTCTACCGGAGGAGGTGCAATGCTTGAAAGTTTAGAAGGTTTAGAACTTCCGGGAGTAGCCGCAATCAATAAATAGAATTATAGTTTTTATCTATTATAAGACCAACTGAAAAATCAGTTGGTCTATTTTTTTGCTTAATTCTTAAAAATTTTGATTGCAGAAATACTTTAAAATTCGATTTTCTATTTTTTTCTGATAATATATATCAAACTTGAAAATTCTCCTGTTTTTGATGCTTTAAAATTCGAAATCGCTCCATAAACGAAACCTTTAAGCCAAAATATTGGCGACTTCTTGTATTTTTCGCTCAGCATGGATATGTAGAAGGAGTCGAGTAGGAGAGGCTTGATTTTTTCAATTTTCCATTTTTCATTGTTCATCAATCGTTGCATTCCATTTCTAGAGAAGTGGTAAATATGACGTGGCACATCGTACGCTGCCCAAAATTCTTTGTAATGTTGAGCATCGAAAGACGTTGGATTAGGAACAGCAATTATAAGTAAACTATTGGTTTTGAGTTTTTTATAAAATAAATCAAGTATATACTCTTGATTATCAATATGTTCCAAAACATGCCACAACGTGATTGCATCTAAACTGTCGTTTTCAATTTCTGAAATTGAAGTAATAAATGTGGTTTTGTTTGTTTTTAATGCTGCAGATTTCTGTGCATCGGTGTTGGGTTCGTAACCGAATGTTGTAAAATCCTCTTCAATAAACTTTACAAATTCTCCTGCACCACAACCATAATCCAAGACTTTTGCACCTCGAAATAATTTTTTAGAAAGGGTATTGTATTTATAATTGAGATTAAATTTTTGTAAGAATTTATAGATTTTCTCTTTTAAACTTCCCGAATCTTGGTGGTGAGAGATATAGTTTTCACTTTCGTAATACGGAGCCAAGTTGGAGGGTAGGGGAGTGGTTTTCCATATTCCTGCTATGTTGGTTTCCTCGATATTGAATTCTTCTCCAGAAAGAAAATGATCTTTTATTTTCATTTTACGCGAATTGAACAGTGGCTTTTAATTCTTTTTTTTAGCAAATTTTACGCGAAGAAAATCGGTTATGTTTCACGTGAAACATAACCGATTTGTATTTTTTATCTTCCTAAATGAATCAATAAAACATTAATATCAGCCGGTGAAACACCGCTTATTCTTGATGCTTGCGCAATGGTACTTGGTTGAACCTTTTTCATCTTTTGCTTCGCTTCTGTAGATAAGGACGTAATGGCATTAAAATCAAAATTACTAGGAATTTTAATATTCTCCATCCTGTTTAATTTAGCGACATTTTCTTTTTCTTTCTCGATGTAACCTTTGTATTTAATGTTGATTTCTGCTTGTTCTTGCACTTCATCTGTATAGCCACTAATTTTCTCTTTTATTACCTCTATTTCGGATAATTTTGTAAGATCAATGTTTGGTCTTGTTAAGAATTGTGAAGCACGATAAGCCTGGTCTACGGGATTGCTATTGTTTTTTTCAAGTATCGGATTAATGGTGTTTGGTTTAATTGAAAGTTCTTTAAGAAAGGTTTCCAATTCATCGCTTTTCTGGATTTTTTCTTCAACCTTACGCAGTCTATTTTCTTTTGCTAAACCTAATTGATATGCTTTTTCAGTTAGTCGTATATCAGCGTTATCTTGACGAAGAAGTAATCGATATTCTGCTCGTGAGGTAAACATTCTGTAGGGTTCCTCAGTTCCTTTTGTAATTAAATCGTCTACTAAAACGCCGATATAGGCTTCATCTCTGCTGAGTATAAATTCCTCTTTGTCGTGAACCTTATTGTGCGCATTAATTCCTGCGATAAGGCCTTGTCCAGCAGCTTCCTCATAACCTGTTGTACCGTTAATTTGACCTGCGAAAAACAGATTATTAATAAGTTTAGTTTCTAGTGTATGCTTGAGTTGGGTAGGAGGGAAGTAATCGTATTCAATGGCGTAACCTGGTCTGAAAACTTTCACATTTTCAAATCCAGGAATGTGCTTCATCGCCTTGATTTGAATGTCTTCTGGCAGCGATGAGCTAAAGCCGTTTACATAAATTTCAATGGTTTTCCATCCTTCAGGTTCAACAAAAAGTTGATGGCGATTTCTTTCTGCAAATCGGTTAATTTTATCTTCAATACTTGGGCAATATCTTGGTCCAATACTTTTGATTGTTCCATTAAACATCGGGCTACGATCGAAACCTTCACGAAGAATTTCATGAACAGTTTCATTGGTATAGGTGATGTGACAGCTTCTTTGTTGAGTGAGTTTTGGTGTATCGAGATAACTGAATTTTTGTGGATTTTCGTCACCTTTCTGTTCTTCCATTTTAGAGTAATCCAAGCTTCTACCATCAACGCGAGGTGGAGTTCCAGTTTTCATTCTACCTGCGTCGAATCCTAATGAAACCAATTGTTCTGTGATGCCAAACGCTTTAGGTTCGCCCATTCTACCACCGCCAAGTTGTTTATCTCCCACGTGAATAAGACCATTCAAGAAAGTACCATTGGTAAGTACAACAGATTTTCCTTTAATTTGAATTCCTAAAGAAGTTATTACTCCAGCAACTGTATTATTTTCAATAAGCAGGCTTTTAACCATATCTTGGAAAAAATCCAGATTGGGAGTGTTCTCTAATGCTAATCTCCATTCTTCTGCAAAAAGCATTCTATCATTCTGCGTCCTAGGCGACCACATTGCGGGGCCTTTTGATAAGTTGAGCATTTTGAACTGTATTGCAGATTTGTCGGCAACAATTCCAGAATATCCACCCATTGCGTCAATTTCTCGAACTATTTGTCCTTTTGCAATACCACCCATTGCGGGGTTGCAACTCATTTGTCCAATGGTTTGCATATTCATGGTTACCAAAAGTGTTTTGGATCCCATATTGGCTGCAGCAGCAGCGGCCTCGCAGCCGGCGTGTCCTCCGCCAACTACAATTACGTCATATATTTCACTAATCATCTTAAAATTGAAATTAGAAATTGGTGCTGATTTATGGATAATGTTTCACGTGAAACTCTTCCATTAAACCTCGATTATTACTCAAAAATCAGCGTAAATTAAGATAGTAATCTTCTTTGTTTCGCATTATTTTCTGTTCCGAATCCGATTTATCTTTATAACCGCACAGATGAAGAACTCCATGAGCCAAAACTCTACAAAGTTCATCTTCGAAATTTTTGGATAGCAGGGTAGCGTTTTCAGAAATGCGCGGCAAAGATACGAAAATATCACCGCTTATTGTTTTACCCTTTACATAGTCGAACGTGATGATGTCGGTATAATAATCGTGTTGTAAAAAATCTTGATTTACTTTAAGAAGATAGGCATCATCACAAAAAATATAGTTAATGTCGCCTGGTTTTTTTTCTTCATTTTTTATCAAATTCTCTAACCAAGTTTCTGTATTTTCCGGAATGTTTATTTTCTCTATATTTTCAAAAAAGTATTGTATCATAATTTTAAAACCAGTGGCCGAGTACGACAGTTAATATTCCTTTACCTCTTTTTAATCCTGCGCTATAGTTCATCTTTATTTGTCCGAAAGGTGATTTATATCCCGCAGTTAATCCTGCAGAGGATTCTTTAATTCTAAATGTATTTTCCACATTTATATTTTCAAAATAGTTTGCAAAATTAAGTGATCCTATTAGAAAAAAGTTTTTATCAATTCTGAATTGAAATTTATTGGAAGCAGAAACAATGTTATCCGACATAATTTGTCCCAATTCGTAACCTTCGAAACTGGCGTAATTTCCCAAGTTTTGTTCAAAGAGGCCGCCTAATCCAAATTTATAGTAATCATCTGTATGGGTGTTGCCTAAAGTAAAACCTCCAAATAACGCTAGGTTGTAAGTGAATCTTTTTGAAATGGGAATGTAAAATGAAATTTTAGCTTTTGCTTGAATTGATTTTTTTTCGATTTCAGAATTAAAAAGGTCGATTATCTTTCCTTCAGCGTTCATAAAAAAACCTCTTGTCGCGAATTCCTGATCATCGCGGGTATCACTTTTTATAAAGACATAAGGGTTGATGTAGTTGTGTGCACTATGGTAATTTTCAGCCCCAAATTTTCGATCAAAATAGTCGTGACTAATTCCACCCCCAATTGCGTAACGATCCCTCCAAATGGATTGTATAAAAGCTTCGTTGTGGTACCAGTGTCGTTCTTCATAGGTATTAGAATCTCCGTTTTTCAGTTCGAGATTCATACCTGATGCATATAAGCCAAATCCGGGTATATATCCATTATCCACAAAATAATTGAAATAATATCTTGGTGAATCGCCCAAAACGCCATCTAATGAAAGAATCGCATTGCGGAAGAGTAGGCGTTTCATTGTGAAGTTGAGCAATAAACCCGTTTTGAAAACTTCGTCGTAGTGTAAACCAAATTTTAGAAAAACACGTGTATTATCTTCTTCTGTCGTAATTTTTAAAATATTTTTTTCGTTGTGTTTTTCGATATCGTAATTAATTAAATTGTAGTTATTGGTGGCGTACAATTTATCAATCATTTGGTTGATGTTGCCATAGGTTTGCATCGAAGGAATTTGTAAACCCAACTTTCCTTGAACGTAAGATCGATTAAAGATTTTGTTATTAACCACTTCTAAACTATCGATTTTATACACGTTGGAAAATATGGGATTTATTGGTGCACGAAGGTTTTTATCTTTACGTTGTGGCAAGGTTGAAAGGATGTTTGTATATTTTTGTGCTTCGGAAAAACCTGCATCTAAAATGGTATTTTTATCGCTGTAACTTGTGGAAGAAAGCCCTTTTAAATCGGGATGAATATTAATATCGGTATATTGATATTGATTCTTCGTTTCTTTTTGAATTCCAAAATCGATCACCTGATTTAAGATGTCAACAAGGGAATTGAGTTGGGATCTGTTGGCTAAGCCCTGACTTAAATCCACTCCAATTACGATATCCATTCCTTTATCTTTTAAAGGTTTTGATGGATAATTAACCGTCATTGCTCCATCGATATATAAACTATCGCCAATTTTTACGGGATCCATTAAGGAAGGAAATGCGGAACTTGCCATTATGGAAGAAACCAAATCTCCTTTCTCAAAAATTTCCATTTTACCACTTTCCAAATTGGTTGCAACACATATAAAGGGAATGGGTAGCTTTGAGAAATCGCTAACGGTAGAAACATTATTAAACAATTCTTTTAAGAGGTAAATGTTTTTTTGACCTTTAGAAATCGCTTTTGGAAGCACATTTATTTTACCTTCTTTAACAGGGATGGAAAGCAAATATTTATCGGTTGCTTTAGCAAAGAATGAAGATTCTTGTCTGTTTTTTTCGTTGGCGATTACACTATAGAAATCGGTTTCAAGAATGATTTTTTCAATATCCTTGCCTGTATATCCAGAAGCATACAAACCGCCGACAATAGCGCCCATACTGGTTCCTGATATATAATCGACCTTCACTCCTAAGGAGTCTAAAACTTTTAAAACGCCTACATGTGCAAAGCCCTTCGCACCACCACCAGAAAGTGATAATCCTATTTTTGCATTTTTAGGAATCGTTAATCCTTCTTTAATCTGTGCGTTCACAGAAAAAATCAGAATACAGCACAATAAAGAAAGAATTTTTTTCATCAGTTTTTAATATAAACTCGTTTTACTCGTCTAGAAATCGAAGTTAATACTTCGTAAGGAATGGTATTACAATATTTGGCAAATTCTTGTAGCGAAGGATTACTATTGAAAATTACTACTTCATCACCTTCCTTTGCAGGAAGATTTCCAATGTTAATCATCATCATATCCATACAAACATTGCCCACGATGGGAACCAATTGATGATAAATCCCCACATTGCCCACTTGATTACCAATTAATCGAGGGATGCCATCTGCATAACCAACGGGAATGGTGGCGATTTTGGTACTTTCTGTTGGACGAAATTTTCTGCTATATCCCACACTTTCGCCAGCTTTTACTTCTGAAATCTGAGAAATTACCGTTTTAAAACTCACCGCACTTTGCAGTTGTTTCTGTATTTCAGGGTGGGAGGCAATCCCAATCATTCCTATGCCAATGCGTACCATATCGTATTGGTAATCGGTGTAATTGGTTATTCCTGAAGAATTCAAAATATGACGAATCGGTTGATAACCTAAGTTTTCGATTAAATAGAGAGAATTTTTTTCGTACGTTTTAATTTGTTGTAAAGCGAATTCTTTTTCTTCAGGAATATCTGCAGTCGCTAAATGGCTGAAAATGCTCTGTACTTTTACCGGATATTGTTTTATTTTTTCAACAAGTTGATCCAATTCGTCATCTTTAAAACCAAGACGATGCATTCCGGTTTCCAATTTTATATGGATCGGATATTTACCATTGTAACCTTTAGCTTTCAAAACATCAACAAAAAGTTCTAACGTTCTAAAACTATAGATTTCTGGTTCTAATTTATATTCCGCAATAATATCATAACTGTATTGCTCAGGATTCATAACCATGATGGGAGTGGTGATTCCATTTTTCCGTAAATCAACACCTTCATCTGCATACGCAACAGTTAAATAATCGATATGATGATGTTGCAGAAATTCTGCAATTTCGTATCCGCCTAAACCATATGAAAATGCTTTAACCATCGCCATCATTTTGGTTTCTGGTTTAAGAAGCGCTTTATGAATATTGATATTGTTCAGAATAGCATTTAGATTGATTTCTAAAACCGTTTCATGTTTCTGAAGTTCTAAGAAATATTTTACTTTTTCAATTTCAAATTTTCTTGCACCTTTCAGTAGAATTAATGAATCGTGTACAGCATTGAGTTGTTGGCTTTCGATAAGTTGCTGTGTATTCTCAAACGCATAAGTTTCCGCATGAAACAAGCTTTCATAGTTGGTGATTTGATGACCGACGAGAAAAACCTTATCAAAATTTTGTTCATTCGTAAGTAAAACAACCTGATGATAGGTTTCATCGATATTTTTTCCATCCAGAAAATCGGTAATAATTAACGCCTTGCTTTCCTTTTTATATTCATTTACGAATTGATAGGCAATAACTAGCGAATCAAGATCCAAATTATAGGAATCGTTAATGATCAGATTGTTCCGAATACCTTCTAAACTTTCCAAGCGCATTTCAACAGCTTTCAATGCATTAATTTTTTCAATAATTTTTTCGTTACTGAAATTGAAAAGCTTTAAAACAGCAATTACAGAAAGAGCATTGGCGAGGGTTGCTTCATCGCGCTGAGCAACGGGAAATGTTATTTCTTCATCAAAATAACGAACGGTAATGTCTTTAGCTTTGTCCTTCCAATCCGAAATTATGGTTACATTATTGTTGGAATTTAATCCAAAAGAGATTAATTGTTTATTAGGATAGCGCTCGTGGATAGCGGTTGCTGTGAGATCGTTGTCGCCATTATAAATGATGGTATTTGAATCTTTAAACAACGAAATTTTTTCGTGAATTAATTCTATTTCATTTTTGAAATTTGCAGAATGTGCGGAACCAATATGAGTTAGAATTCCAATTTTTGGAGCAAAAACGTCTTCTAACTTTTGTATTTCATTGGGTTTGGAAATGCCGACTTCAAAAATTCCAATCTCATGTCGATCTTTGATTTGAAGAAGAGACATGGGCAAACCTAACTGAGAATTAAAACTTTTTGGACTTTTTACCACCTGAAAATCATTGGAAAGTGTTTGATAAATCCATTCTTTAACAATCGTTTTTCCGTTGCTACCAGTGATTCCAATCGTATTTAAGTTAGGAAACTTTTGCAAATGATGTTTTGCCAGCAGTTGTATAAAGTCGATTGCATTATTGGTGATGATCCATGTTACATCTTGTGGAACATCGATTTTGTGTTGCGCAATGATTACTTTAACACCTTTTTCAATTACATTTTGGATGTACTTTTCCCCTGAATTTTTGGATGTGGTTACTGCCAAAAAAGCTACATTTTGAGAAGCGTAGATATTCCTGCTATCAAAAGCAATATTTTTTACCTCTATATTTCCATCGCCCAGAAGTTCAGAATGGGTAATTTCCGCTAATTGTTTTGTGGTGTAATTCATTTTTGTATTTCCTCGTTTTTCTTTAGCACGTCATCTACAAAAACTCTTCTGCTTACGGCTTCGTAACTATCGGTTTCACCAAGCTGTACCAAATCTCTATTTCCTTTAGTTCGCATAGAATAATTGGCTAAATTCCCTGTTTTCCTGCAAATAGCATGCACTTTCGTAACATATTCTGCGGTGGCCATCAATGCGGGCATCGGTCCAAAAGGGCGGCCCATAAAATCCATATCCAATCCTGCGATAACTACGCGTATTCCGTTGTTTGCTAGTTGGTTAGACACATCAACGATGCTGTCGTCAAAAAATTGTGCTTCATCAATTGCAACAACATCACAAGCCGAACCAAGCAATAAAATTTCCGAGGGACTTTCCACTGCTGTACTTCGAATCGAATTATTGTTGTGCGACACCACATCGTCTTCGGAGTACCGAATATCAATTTTTGGTTTAAAAATTTCTACGTTTTGCCCTGCCATTTCTGCTCTTCTCAATCGACGAATGAGCTCTTCGGTTTTCCCCGAAAACATTGATCCACAGATGACTTCCATCCATCCGCTCTGTTTGGAATGATTAATTGTATTTT
Source organism: Bacteroidota bacterium (assembly GCA_023422635.1). Classification (GTDB taxonomy): domain Bacteria; phylum Bacteroidota; class Bacteroidia; order Flavobacteriales; family Weeksellaceae; genus JAFAGO01. The sequence continues at coordinate 16,727 of JAFAGO010000042.1, read as the reverse complement.
CTAAAAACATTTTTTAACTTAGCACGTAATAATGTAACCTCAAAAGTAAGCAAAAATTGGCTTAAAAATCCTATGCAAAACCTGGAAGATTTAAAAGAAAAAATTTTTTTCGAAGCAAAAAATATCTTAGATACTTTATCGAAAATAAATTCCGCTGATGAATTTTTAATGAAGAAAGATCTTATCGAAGAACTTTCCGAGCGTGTATCTTTTCTGAAAGTTTTAGAGAAAAATGAGAATTATTTTGAAAGTAATGAATTAAGTTTAATTACTGATAATCAAGTTATTGAAAGTGTTTCTGGAGAACAAGAGCCGTTGCAAGTTTCTGAAGTTCAACATGTAGAAGAAGAGGTTCTTTTTACGAATGAACTCAATGAAATTCACAAAGATGATTTAGACGATTCTGAAAGCATCGAACATTTTGAAACTATTGAGATTGCAGAGGAAGTTCAGCCAGAAGTTACATTTGCTTTTCAAGAAGAACAACAAGTAGAAGAGCATCCAATTGAAACACCAATTTTTTCGGAAAATGAACTTCAAACAGAAATCGCAGATTTGCCCGAAACTGAGGATCCACTTATTCTAAATGATGCCAAGGAAGATGAATATCTTAACGCAATTGAAGAAAAAGAAAAAGCTTTTGAGGAGCTGGAAGAAAAAAGAATACATTTAGAAGAGGTTCATCAACAAGAAATCATTTCTGATGAATATGAAGAAATTGAAATTCAGATTGCTAACGAAACAGAAGATATTCCAGAAGAGAAATTAATTTCTATTCAAGAAGAACATCGCGAAAATGCGAAGAAATTCCGTTTAGCACATATAAAAGGATTAAATTCTGTACAAAGTTTATTTGATGATGATTCTTTCGAAAATAGTGAAGCACCAGCAAAAAAGCAAGATTTGCCAGCCGAGGAACCGAGTCTTTTAAAAACAAATGTTCCAACTGATTATATGGAAGCAGAGAAGCGAAAACCGGAGTTTAAATTAGATTTAAATGATCGTTTGGCTTTCACAAAAACACTGTTTTCTGGCAGTCAAGCCGAACTTAACGAGACTATCAGAACCTTAAATGGTTTTAAAACTTTGGATGAAGCGAAAGAGTATTTGAGTGATCTTTACTACGATAAAAATTGGGAAAAGGTTGATGAATATGCGCAACGTCTTTGGAGTTTGGTCGAAAATAAGTTTTTATAAATTGTTGCAGAAGAACTGCAGCTAATACGTAAAATATGATTCAAAAAATTGAAGATTTCCAAAATGTCTTTTTTATTGGCGTGGCAGGAGTCGGAATGAGTGCTGTTGCACAATACCTGAAAGGAATTGGGAAAAATGTATCCGGAAGCGATCGCTATTTTCATCCTAACGAATACAATAAAACAAAAGAACAATTAGAGGCCGAAGGCATCGATTGTTTTCTGCAAGATGGAAGTGGAATAACCAAAGAAACCGATTTGGTGGTGGTTTCCACGGCAATTGAAGATACCGTTTTTGAAGTTCAGAAAAGTAGGGAATTGGGAATTTCTATCATGAAAAGGAGCGAACTTCTTGCGTTAATTGCGAAAAGTAAAAAAACGGTTGCGGTTGGTGGAACGTCTGGAAAATCAACCACTTCGGCAATGCTTTATCAAATTCTGAACGATGCGGGATTATCGCCAAGCATTATTTCCGGAGCTGGGTTAACAAGTATTATTAAGCAAGGAAAAATTGGTAATGCGGCAGTAGGAAAAGGAGAATGGCTGATTATTGAGGCTGACGAAAGTGATGGTTCAATCGTTCAGTATGAGCCAGAAATCGGATTACTGTTGAACATTGATAAAGACCATCAGGAGATTGAAGAATTACTACACCTTTTTACGGTTTTTAAAAACAATACAAAGGGTTTATTTATTGTAAATCAGTCGAATACGTTATCGAAAAAGTTGTCTGAAAACCCTCACCAAGATTTTGGTTTTGAAACGGAAAAAGCTGGATATAATGTTACCAATTTTGTTCAGAATGGGTTTCAACAGAAATTTGTACTCAAACAGCAAGAATTTACCATGAACGCCATTGGGGAATACAATGCTGAAAATGCAGCTGCAGCAGTGGCCGTTGCGCATCAAATTGGAGTTGACTTAAAAACTTGTGCGGAAAGTCTTTCCCATTATGAAGGAATTTACCGCAGACAGCAAATTTTGGGAGAGAAAAACGGAATTTGGGTTATCGACGATTATGCGCATAATCCTGCGAAGTGTGCGGCTTCAATAAAAGCGTGTCAACCTTTGGCCGATAAGGTTATCGCATGGTTTCAGCCCCATGGTTATGGACCAACGCGTTTTTTGCGGACTGATTTTGTAGAAGAAATTTCAAAAGTTTTGCGTCCACAGGATGAAATCTGGATGAGTGAAATTTTCTACGCTGGCGGAACGGCAGTGAAAGATATTTCTGCCAACGATTTGGTTGAAGATATTCAGCAAAAAGGAAAAAAGGCCTACTTTGTAGAACATCGTGAAGATTTTTTGGAAGCCGTAAAACCACACTTTGGAACCTCTTCAGTAGTATTGCTGATGGGTGCACGAGATCCGAGTTTGGAAACTTTTACGAAAGATTTTTTTGAAAAAATGTGATACTAATTAAAGATCTTATCGGGCATTTCAATCGATGAAGATTTCAATACAATGAGCGGAACCTTATATTTTGTACCAACTCCGGTTGGAAATTTGGAAGACATGACCTTCAGAGCAGTAAAAGTTTTGAATGAGGTTGATTATATTCTTTGTGAAGATACCCGAACTTCCGGGATTTTATTAAAACATTACGACATCTCAAAACCTCTGAAATCCTATCATTTGCATAATGAACATCATGCCACAGAAAAAGTGATGGACGATCTTAAAAATGGTCATAACATTGCGATTATCACCGATGCGGGAACTCCAGGAATTTCTGATCCGGGTTATTTGCTTGCAAAAGCGGGAGCTGACAACGATATTGAAATGATTTGTTTGCCTGGTGCAACTGCTTTTGTGCCAGCACTTGTGGTTTCCGGATTGCCGAATCACGATTTTTATTTTGCTGGATTTCTTCCGCAAAAAAAAGGGAGACAAACCAAGTTGAAACAGCTGGCAGAAGAGAAAAAAACAATCGTACTCTACGAAAGTCCACATAAAATAAACACCACTTTGGAACAGATTAAGGAATTTTTCGGCGAGGAAACCAAAGTGAGTTTGAGTCGTGAAATTTCCAAAAAATTCGAAGAAACCAAACGTGGAACCATCAACGAGTTAATTGATTTTTCCAAAAGCAAAACTTTAAAAGGAGAAATCGTGTTGATTGTGAACAATACAATTTAAAAAACAAATGATATGAGTACTTTTTTTCAACAATTTAGGAACACCGTAAAACATTGGTATGTGCCTTTGTTAATCGGAATTTTGCTAATCGTTTTAGGTTTATATATGTTCTCTGTACCAGTAGAAACTTACTTTTCTTTGGTTACTTTATTCAGTATTTGGTTTTTCATTCTTGGTGTGATGGAAGTTTTTTTCGCGCTTCAAAATCAAAGCAATTTAGAGGGTTGGGGATGGTATTTGGTAGGTGCAATTATAGATTTGGTGATCGGGTGTATCTTAATTTATAGTCCAGTTATTGCGTCGCAAACATTACCAATATTTGTGGGATTTTCAATACTTTTTAGAGCGTTTCAAGGGATTGGTTTTGCTTTGGATATGAAGAAATTCAAAAATTCAAATTGGCTATTTTTATTATTAAGTAGCATCGTTAGTGTTGTTTTTGCCTTTTTAATTTTAGTTAATCCTATATTTGCAGGCTTTTCCATTGTGATAATGACGGGAATGGCTTTTGTATTTTCTGGAATTTCAGCTGTTGTTCTTTCGTTTCAACTTCGAAAGTTTAAAGATAATCCCAAAATTTCAGAAGAATGGAAAGCGCGTATTAAAGCATTGGAAGACGAATATAATGAAGAATTAAAAAACAAATAAAGATTTTATAATGAAACAACTCGAAGGAAAAGTAGCCATCATTACGGGTGCAACTAGAGGAATAGGAAAGGGTATTGCGGAAGTTTTTGCTAAAGAAGGCGCACAAATCGCTTTTACCTACGCTGGTTCTGTAGAAAAAGCCCAAGCATTGGAAGAAGATCTTTCCAAGATAACAAAGGTTAAAGGATATCAATCGGATGCTTCGGATTTTGAAGCTGCGCAAGAGCTTGTAGATGCTGTAATCGCCGAATTTGGAACGGTGGATATTTTGGTGAATAACGCTGGAATTACCCGCGACAACCTTCTTTTAAGAATGTCGAAAGAGGATTTTGATACCGTAATTAAAGTGAATTTGGATTCCGTTTTTAACATGACAAAAGCGGTTACTAAAACGATGATGAAAGCAAAAGCTGGCTCAATTATCAACATGACCTCCGTTGTTGGTGTTAAAGGAAATGCCGGACAAGCGAATTATGCGGCATCTAAAGCGGGTGTAATCGGATTTACCAAATCTGTTGCTTTAGAATTGGGTTCAAGAAACATCCGTTGCAACGCCATTGCTCCTGGGTTCATTGAAACTGAAATGACTGCAGCTTTGGACGAAAAAACCGTTCAAGGATGGAGAGATGGAATTCCATTGAAACGTGGAGGTCAGCCGGAAGATGTTGCGAATGCTTGTGTTTTCTTAGCAAGTAATAACGCTTCATATATTACAGGTCAGGTTTTGAATGTTGATGGCGGAATGCTTACTTAGTTTAAACGCTAGAAATCAATTAAATACAAGACTTTTGTTGCGATATACAAAAGTCTTTCTTTAGATTAAAATTATGAATATAGATATCCACGCTAAATCTTTTGAAAATCCGCTTTTGGTTTTTGCATTAGAATCTGAAGCGAGCAATTTTTTTAAAGGTTGGAACACTGCTTTTGTCGGTGTCGGAAAGGTAAATGCTGTTTACAACGTTATGAAAGCTATTCAAAAATACCGTCCAGATTGCATTATCAATTTGGGAACCGCTGGCAGCACAACATTTAATAGGGGAGAAGTGGTGTGTTGTACGCAATTTATTCAAAGGGATATGGATGTTGCTGCACTTGGATTTCAAAAGTTTCAGACTCCTTTTTGTGATGAAGGCATTATTTTAGATTATTCTTTGAAAATCAATAGTTTAGAAGAAGGTATTTGTGGTTCAGGTGATCAATTCGAAACCGAACATAGAAACTCGGAATACAATGTAATTGATATGGAAGCTTTTGCAATTTCTTGGATTGCCAAACGGGAAGAAATTCCTTTTGTTTGCTTGAAATATATTTCTGATGGTGCCGATGGAAATGCAGTAGAAGATTGGCAAGCAGAGGTAAAAAACGCTGCACAAAAATTGCACAGCGTTCTACATTCTATTTCAAACAATTAATTTTTACTGCTTCAAAAACTGCATCAAAGTAATTTTTTAAAGCAGATGCTATCTTCAATTCCCTCATATTGTCCATAATTAGGAATGGTCTCATATGTGTTTTTATAAAGATTAACCGCTTCAGTTTGGCGCTTTCCCGTTTCCAAAATGGTGTATTTATAACCCAATTCTTTTGCCCAATCTTCTACACTTTTAAGAATTTGTGAGCCGAGTCCGCTTCCACGAAAATCTTGCTTTACAAACATTCTTTTTACTTCTGCAGTTTCAGCGTCATATTTTTTAATTGCGCCGCAACCTGCAGGTTTTTCATTCCGATAAAGTACAACACAGTAAGGAAGTTCTGCAATTTTATTGAACTGAGCGTAATACGAGTGTTCTTCACCATCTTTTAAAGCCAAATAGAAATCGAGTTCCTTTACTAAATCTACAAAATCCGGATCGGAAGAATCTGTTCTTTTAATCGTTGTTGTCATCTTTTAATCATTAAAAATTTGGTTTTCCTGTTCTTGAACTCTAATAAACGTAGTTCGCTTAGAAAGTTCTTTTAACTGTGATGCTCCAACATAAGTACAGGTGGAACGTACGCCTCCTAAAATATCTTTCACAGTTTCGGAAACGGCACCTTTATACAGTACTTTCACGGTTTTACCTTCTGAAGCACGATATTCGGCAACACCTCCTGAATGTTTATCCATTGCGGTTTTAGAACTCATTCCGTAGAATTTTTTAAATTTCTTTCCGTTTTCTTCAAGCATTTCGCCACCGCTTTCGTCGTGTCCGGCGAGCATTCCGCCCAACATTACAAAATCGGCTCCGCCACCAAATGCTTTCGCTACATCGCCAGGAACTTTGCAACCGCCATCTCCAATAATGTGGCCGCCCAAACCATGTGCTGCATCGGCACATTCGATAATTGCGGAAAGTTGCGGGTATCCCACTCCGGTTTTTACGCGTGTTGTACAAACGGAACCTGGACCAATTCCCACTTTTATAATATCAGCACCAGCAAGAATAAGCTCTTCCACCATTTCGCCAGTAACAACATTTCCTGCAATGATGGTTTTATCTGGAAATTGTTCTCGAGCATTTTTTACGAAATCCACGAAATGTTCAGAATATCCATTAGCAACATCAATACATAAAAACTGAATTTTAGGATGCAAGCGGATAATTTCAGCGATTTTTGCTGCATCCGATTTTCCGGATCCTGTACTTAGCGCAATATATTCGTAAATCCTATCGGGTTGGGCGTTTAAAAAGGTTGACCATTCGTCAACGGAATAATGCTTGTGTACGGCCGTTAAAATTTTCTCTTCTGCTAAAGCTACTGCCATTTCAAACGTGCCTACCGTATCCATATTGGCTGCAATAATTGGGATACCGCTCCATTTTTTTCCAGAGTTTCTAAAGGTAAATTCTCTTTCCAATTCCACCTGAGAACGGGATTTTAATGTGGAACGTTTCGGGCGGAACATTACATCCTTAAACCCTAATTTAATTTCATTTTCAATTCTCATATCTAAAGATTACAGGTAAAATTAAAAAAAGATTTTAAATCGGGAATGTTTTTATTTTTAACCATTATAAATTAAAGGAATAAAAGTGTATTAAGCCATAAATACGATCGTTGTAATCTCTTTTCGTTGTAACTTGAATTTAAATTACAAAACTCTAAATGCACTATGAAAGTTGCCTTATTTATCCCCTGTTATATTGATCTTATTTATCCAAAAGTGGGAATTGCCACTCTTGAATTGTTGGAAAAATTAGGCGTGGAAGTTGTTGTACCTACTGAACAAACGTGCTGCGGACAGCCAATGGCGAATGAAGGTGATGAAGAACATTCCATTAAAACAGAAACCCAATTCTGTAAAAATTTCGAAAATTTAGAGGTTGATTATATCGTTGGACCTGCTGGAAGTTGTGTAAAACATGTAAAATTTCACATGACAGCGATTCCGCAAACTGAAGAAGTACAACAAATTCGAAGCAAAACCATTGAATTGGTTGAATTTATTCATGATGTACTTCAAATAAAAGATTTTTCGAAAATTGAATTTCCGCATCGCATTGCCATTCACAATTCTTGCAGTTCGATTCGTGGATTGCACGTTGCTTCTCGTTTTGAGTGGAATGAACCTTACTTTAATAAAACCGAAGCGCTTTTAAAAAGAGTAAAAGGCATCGATATTGAAACGATTGATCGGCCTGAAGAATGTTGTGGTTTTGGTGGAACATTTTGTGTAACCGATGAAGCGGTAAGTGCAAAAATGGGACAAGATAAAGTTGCCGACTACACTCGACATGATGTTGAATATGTGGTATCTCCCGATATGTCGTGCTTAATGCATCAAGGTGGCGTTGCAGCTAGGGAAAAATCAAATCTTAAATTTGTGCACATTGCGCAAGTGCTTAACAACGGGCCTTTTTAAAAAAAAAGAAAAATGGGAAAAGTACAAGTAGAAGATAACGCCAGAAAATTCATTAAACAAGACGAAGTTCACGAGGCGCAGCACGACAAAAACCTTTGGAATGCCGTGATGAAACGCAGCAAAGTCGCCAACGAAATTCCGGAATGGGAAGCGTTAAGAAATCTCGCATCTCAAATCAAAGAGCATACCTTAACGCATTTGGATCATTATATCGAAATGTTTGTTGAAAACGCTACTAAAAATGGAATTCAAGTACATTTTGCAAAAGATGCCGATGAGCACAATGCAATTGTATATGATATTTTGAACGGTCACGACGTAAAGCGCATCATCAAATCCAAATCGATGTTGCAAGAGGAATGTGGTATGACGCCGTTTCTGCAAAAAAATGGAATCGAGGTGATCGAAACAGATTTGGGAGAAAGAATTCAACAACTTTCCGATGAACGACCAAGCCATATTGTGATGCCGGCCATCCATAAAACAACGGAAGATGTTGCCAAACTTTTTGCAGAAAAAATCGGCACCGATCCCAATGACGACGATCCGCATTCATTGGCGGAAGCCATGCGAAACAACGCAAGACCAAAATTTTTGGCGGCAGATGCAGGAATGACCGGTGGAAATTTTGCCATTGCAGAAACCGGAAGTTTTGTGGTATGCACCAACGAAGGCAATGCAGATCTTACCGCGAGTTTGCCTCCTTTGCATATTGCAAGTATTGGTATTGAAAAACTTTTACCCAAATTAGAAGATTTAGGCGTTTTTATCCGTTTGCTTTCTCGAAGCGCTTTGGGAACGCCCGCAACACAATATACATCCCATTTTTCTGGACCAAGAGAAGGCAGCGAAATGCACATTGTGCTTACCGACAACGGAAGATCCAAACGTTTGGGAATGGATAAATTTTGGCATTCATTGAAATGTATTCGTTGTGGTGCATGTATGAATACGTGTCCGGTTTATCGACGAAGTGGTGGACTTTCTTACGGAGCAACCTATTCTGGGCCTATTGGAATTATTTTAGATCCAACTTTTGATATGGATATGTATTCCGAATTGCCTTTTCATTCTTCACTTTGTGGATCTTGTACAGAGGTTTGTCCGGTTCACATCAATATTTCCGATCAAATTTTGGAGTGGAGAAAGGTGATGATGGAAAATAAAAAAACACCTTTTGGAAGAAGAATGGCTTTTGCCGCAGCAGATACAATACTTGGAAGTGCGAAAAACTTTCAGAAAATGGAAAAAACCGCATACAATATGCTGCATGTTTTACCCAACTTTATTTTAAAGAATAGTACCCTTGATCCTTGGGTAGAAGATCGGGAACTTCCTGATGTTCAAAAAGAAACGTTCAGAGATTGGTATCTAAAAAACCGTAAAAAAAATGACTAAAGAAGAATTGCTGCAATCGGTAAGAAACAACCTGGCCAACCGAGAAAAAGTTGCTTATCCAGAAATTCCTACATACACAAAACCAGGAATTAATTTAAAATCGGTTTTTGAAACCAATGCTAAACTGGCTGCGGTGGATTTATATGATGTTTCTTCAGTGGAAGAAGCCCAGGAAATTATGCGTAGAAAGCTTCCCGATGCCAAAGTTATTTGTTCAGCAACCGAAGAATGGAAGGGCAATAAAGATATTCACGTTGCAAAACCTGCTGATTTGCAGGATGTGGATTTAGGGATTTTCCGCGCGGAATTTGGCGTTGCCGAAATGGGTATGGTTTGGTGTACCGAGAAATCTTTGGTTACCAATGCTATTGGATATTTATCGCAACATTTAGCCGTTTTGTTGGATCCTGAAGCCATCACCGAAAATATGCACACGGCATACCAACAAGTACATCTTCCAGAAGCTCATTACGGATGTTTTGTGATGGGACCTTCGGCAACTGCAGATATTAACGCCGTATTGATTCATGGTGCGCAAGGCGCAAGAACATTAACTTTATTTTTCTTGAAAAAACCAGCAAATTAATCTTCTAGAATCTGTTCAAGGGTTGAAATGTATTCGTAGGCAGTAAGATCAAATTTTACAGGAACTACCGAAATATATCCTTGTGAAAGGGCTGTTTCATCGGCATCTTCCGAGTGATCCATATTATTGAAGTAACCAGAAAGCCAATAGTATTTTTTACCATGTGGGTTCACGCGCTCATCGAAACTTTCTTCCCACTTCGCGTCGGCTTGTTTGCACACTTTAATTCCTTTTATTTCTTCTTTTTTAAGATTCGGAATGTTCACATTTAAAACAATTCCTTTCGGAAGGGGGTTTGCAAGAATTTTACGTACAATTTCTTGAATATATTCTTTCGCTTGAACAAAATCGGCATCCCAACTAAAATCCAACAATGAAAAACCAATCGCCTGAAGACCTTCTACTCCGGCTTCAACAGCGGCAGACATTGTTCCGGAATAAATTACATTAATCGAAGAATTTGCGCCGTGGTTAATTCCAGAAACCACAAGATCTGGTTTTCTAGTCAAAACTTTATCCAATGCAAATTTTACGCAATCAACAGGAGTTCCACTTAACGAATAATCTTTTTGTTCTCCATCCAAACTAATTTCCTCGTAAGTTAAGGTGGAATTTATGGTAATGGCATGGCCTTTTCCGCTTTGCGGAGAATTGGGTGCAACTACTACAACTTCGCCAATTTCGTTCATAAATTCGATAAGATTCCGAATTCCAGGAGCGGTAATTCCATCATCATTCGTAACCAAAATCAAAGGTTTTTGCATCTTTAAGGTTTTGTGCAAAATTACTTAAAATTTCACGGTTATTGAGAAAAAGGTATTAACTTTGAGTTTATGTTTTCGTTCGTAACGAATTCTTTATTTTAACAACCTATCTATCAAATTTATAAGATGTTTAAAAAATTCAGGTTAAATAAGTTGTTTTGGTTTCTACCATTAACAACCTTAATATTTTGTTTTAACTCGCCGAAAAATGATGATGAGAAAATGCAGACCATTATGGTGAGTGTTAAAAATACACTTTCTTATCTTCATTACAACCCAAAACCCATTAACGACGCGTATTCTCAGGAGGTTTATACCCATTATTTCGATATGGTAGATCCCTCCAAAAGATTCTTTTTAAAGTCGGATATGGACGAGTTTGAAAAGCACAAAACAAAACTAGACGATTATTTAAATCAAGGGAATTTATTGTTCTATAAAACCACAATTGATCGTTTGTATCAACGTGTTGATGAAATTGATAAAATGACGCAAGATATCTTCAGCAAGCCTATTAATTTGGATGAAGAAGAAGAAATGATCTTGGAACCTAAATCGAAAACCTCTCCAGAAAATCAAAAAGAGTTGTATAACGAATGGAAAAAATACATCAAATACAACATTCTTTTAGAAATGGAAACATTGAATTCTAAAGAAGAAGCCCAAAAAGAAAAGAAAGATTCCGTTCAGAAAAATGGTTTAAAAGACACTATTAAACTCGAAATTTTAACCCAAGAACAAAAAAGAATTAAAGCAACCGATGAGGTCAAAGATTTGGTTTCTGATACCTTTAGAAGATTCAAAAAAAGAAACAAAATGGATTGGTTTACGGTATATATGAACGCCTATACCGAAGTTTTCGATCCGCATACCAATTATTATTCTCCGAAAAATAAAGAGGAGTTTGATATGCAATTTAAAGGCAAAGTAATCGGAATTGGAGCCATTATTCAAGAGAAAAAAGGGTACCTCTATCTTGGTCCGCTCACCATTGGTGCTCCCGCATGGAAATCCAAACAATTAACCGAAGGCGATAAAATCTTAAAAGTACGCTCGAAGCCAAAAGATGATGCCGTAAATGTTGTGGGAATGCTCTCCGATGAAGCAGTTCGTTTGATTAGAGGTGAAAAAGGAACTCCTGTAACATTAACCGTGCAGAAAAAAGATGGAACCGTGCGCGATGTTACCATGATTCGTGAAGAAGTTGCCATTGAAGATACCTTTGCTAGAAGTATCGTGGTGGACGCGCCAAATGGAAAAAAATATGGCTTCATTAATTTGCCAAGTTTCAATACCGATTTTGAAGATGCAAAAGGAAGAAACGCTTCCGATGATATTAAAAATGAAATTATTAAACTTAAAAAGCAAAATATCTCCGGAATTATTCTCGATTTAAGAAATAATGGTGGAGGTTCGCTTACAGAAGTCGGCGATATTATGAGTCTTTTCATGAACGAAGGTCCATACGTACAAGTTAAAGATGGTAATGGGAAAGTACAAACGTACAAAAGCAAAGGGAATTCCCCAATTTGGACGGGTCCGCTTCTCATTATGCAAAATGAGCTTTCTGCATCTGCATCAGAAATTCTTGCCGGTGAAATGCAAGATTACGGTAGAGCAGTGATTTTTGGTTCGCCACAATCTTTCGGTAAAGGTACGGTGCAAACGTTCGTAGATTTAAACCGATTTTTAAATACCAACGAAGATTTCGGATCGCTAAAATTAACCATTCAGAAATTTTACAGAATTACTGGGGAATCAACACAACGCAAAGGAATTGAATCTGATATTCAAATGAAAGATTTTTATACTTATGCAGAGATTGGCGAACGCTACGAAGATTATCCTTTAGCTTGGGATAAAGTTCCAGCAACCAATTTTACCAAAGTAAATTATTTTAATTTGGATCAACTGCGCTCTTCCAGCCAAGCAAGAATCAACGCGAATCCTTATTATAAACTTCTTCAAGAATCCGCAAAATGGAAAGAAGATTTGGATAAAGTGGAAAAAATTACCTTAAATCAAACCAAGTTTTTTGCTCTAATGAAAGATCGTAAAACTCAAATTGAGAAGTTTAAAAAGCTGGATAAAATTGATAATAAATTGGTTTTTGTATTGCATCCGGATGAGGCAGCGCGCGAGAAAACCGATGAAGCTTTTGCGAAGAAAACCGAAAATTGGATTAAAAACCTAAAAAGAGATTTCTACCTTCAAGAGGGCGTAAACGTAATTTCCGAAATGAAATAGGATTCTAAATCACGATACAAAAAAAAGCTGAGAAACGAGATGTTCCTCAGCTTTTTTTGTGTTCAAATGCGCAATAGAAAGCGCTAAAATGTTGTTATTTTATTTCAACACATCCTACGCGACCGCCAGCGTTTCCGGTAGGTTGCGTGTGAAAGTCGTCTTTCGTGGAGTGAATAATGAGTGATTTACCAACAATGTTTTTACTCGAATCACTACAACCCATGCACCATTTGTCGGTTTTAAAAACGATTCTGCCCACACCATCATGTCCAGCAATCAGGTTGCCAATATCGCCCATATGGAAATGTTCTGTATCCCATTTTCCGTGTTGATTATCGGTTGGATTCCAGTGTCCGCCTGCAGAAGTAGCATCTGCAGAAGAGCAATCGCCTTTTTCATGAATGTGAACGGCGTGGTATCCAGGGGTAAGTTTATAAGCGTTCAAATCAAGAGTTACATTTTTACCAGATTGGGTAAACTTGGCTGTGCCTTGTGTTTTTGTCCCACTTTTTGATAAAATTTGGTACGTTTTCGAAGTTCCACATGAGGTAAGAACCAATACAGAAGCTGCTGCAATAAAAAGAGATTTTTTCATTTCGATGAATTTATATGCAACGAATTTACAAAAAACACTTCATCATATTTTATAGAATTATGAAAAGACTTTATGAAGATTTACTATTCAGATGAGGTTTTTTACTGCTCAGTTCAATTTTATTGGCAGAAGCCGAATAGCCGAATATTTTTGATCTAAAATTAAAAACAATGTCAACGCTAATGCTTCGAATCATCACGCTTATCATCTTATTTTTTACCGCTTCTTTAATGGCACAACGAACTATTTCTGGAAATGTTTCTTCTAAAAATAAAGGAATACATGAAGTAAATGTCAGTTTAAAAAATTCCTACGATGGCGCAACAACGGATATAAATGGTAATTTCTCTTTTCAAACGGAAGAAAAAGGTGAACAAACCTTAGTGTTCTCTCATCCTAATTTTAAAGAGCAAGAAAAAAATATTCAAATTGAAAACGAAAACCTCCATATTTCTATTTCTTTACAAGAAAACCTCAATGAAATTGAAACCGTAACCATTTCCGCTGGAACCATTGAAGCCAGCGACCGAAAAAGAGCAACAGCAGCACTAACACCTTTGGATATTTATACCACCGCAGGATCGAACGGACAAACCACAACGGGGTACAAATTTCTTCCCGGCGTTCAAAACGCGGGGGAAAGTGAAGGTTTATTTGTTCGAGGAGGAACGGGCGCAGAAACTAAGTTTTTCATTGATGGTAATCTTGTGAACAATTATTTCAGCAACTCTGTAGCAGGAATTCCAGGTAGAGAACGTTTCAATACTTCCATTTTTAAGGGAAGCGTGTTTTCAAGTGGTGGATATTCCGCTTTGTATGGTCAAGCGTTGTCATCTGTTTTGTTGCTAGAAAGTGTTGATATGCCAGATCAAAGTTCATATTCATTCAGCGTATTTCCGTTTTCGCTAAGCGGCGACTATCTAAGTTTAAATGACAAGAAAACCTTTAGTTTCGGTTTAGAAGCTAGTATTTCCGATTTATTTCTTGCCACCAAACTTTTGAATTTTACAACGGATTTCATACAAGCGCCGCGTTCATTTTCGGTTAATGGGAATTTCAGAATTAAAACAAAATCGGGTGGTTTTCTAAAATATTATGGAAGTTTTGATGTGAATTCTCTAGCAATTTCGCAGCCCAGTTTGGAACAAAATTATGATGAACAACAACCAAAAGTAAATGGAAATAACACGTTTCACAGTCTTTCGTACAAACAGAAAATCGGCAAATATTTATTGAATTTGGGTTCGTCATTCAGCGTCAATGCTAACGATCTTGAAATAGGAATTTTGAATGAAGGAAGTAAAATCGGAAATGTGAACATCAACACAAAAGGAATTTATTTGAACACCAAAGCCGTAATTGAGCGGAAAATCGCAGCAGTAAGCACTATTAAAGCGGGTTTCGAACTCAATTCAGAAAACGACAAAACCGAGTTTACTTCTTTTTACAGTGCAGATAAAACAGGACAAATCCGAAACCTCAATTCTGCACTTTTTGCGGAAGGCAATTTCGCATTTAATCGCAATTTTTCAACGAGTATTGGTTTGCGCGCGGAACATTCGGATGTTCTAAATAAATGGAATCTCGCACCGCGTTTATCTGCAGCGTATCGCCTTTCTCAGCATTGGGTGAGTTCTTTCGCGTACGGAATTTTTTATCAAACTCCAGAATCGAAATATTTAACCACTTCTTTTTCGCAAAATTTTCAAAAAGCAACACATTATATTTTGCAATTTCAACGATCTGAAAACAACAGAACTTTACGTTTCGAAGGTTTTTACAAAAAATATGATCAACTGGTAAAAACACAAAATTCTACCTTTGAAAATTTTGTTTTGCCTTCTTACGGAAACGGTTTTGCAAAAGGAATTGAAGTGTTGTGGCGTGATAAAAAAAGTATTAAGAATGTAGATTATTGGGTTTCGTATTCGTATTTGGACAGCAAGCGTGAATTTCTGAATTATACCGCGCAATTGTACCCGTCGTTTGCCGCAAAACACAATCTTTCTCTTGTCGCTAAAAAGTTTGTGCTTCCATGGAAAACGGGTTTCAATTTCTCCTACACGTACACTTCTGGTAGACCATATTACAATATTGTTTGGGAAGAAAATCAAAATACCTTAAAATCCAGCGGAATGGTAAAAGACTATAATTCATTGAATTTCAGTGTGAATTATCTTCCTAATCTGGGCAGAAAAGAAGCGAAATCATTTACCATTCTCGTTGCTGGAATCAGCAATATTCTAGGAACAAAGAATGAGTTTGGCTATCGTTTTTCGCAAGATGGAAACGTAAGTGCACCGGTACTTCCTGCAGCGCAAACATTTGTATACATTGGAGCGATGTTCAGTTTTGGAATCGACAAAACGCAGGATGCTATCGATAATAATTTGTAAAAAACCATTCAGAAATAAAATCTTACCGTTCAGAGAGATTTTTTATAAAAATGAATTTTCAAACTTCTACTTTTGATTCATCAAAAAGAATATAACCACACAATTTTTAATTATGAAAAAACTGTTAATTACCTCACTTTTTATGCTCATTTCACTTTCGGCATTTGCGCAATCTGCGTACGAAAAAGCAATGACGGACAAAATATCAAAGATTGAAGAATGTAAAACTCCGGAAGAATTTACCGCAGTTTCCAATGATTTCGCTAGAATAGGAGATAAAGAAAAAACACAATGGCTGCCTTATTATTACGCGGCATTTGCACAAATTCAGAAAGGTAGAATTTTAATGCGAGACAATAAAATGGCAGATTTAGATGCCGTTGCAGATGAAGCTCAAAAATCTTTGCAAAAAGCAATGGAGTTGAATCCCGAAAATGCGGAGAATTATATTCTTTCAAAAATGATTCATTATTTAAAAATGATGGTAAATCCAATGGAACGCTATCGTTCTGAAGGTCAGTTAGCGGCAGAAGCTTTAGCAAAAGCCGAAAAAATAGATCCGGAAAATCCTAGAATTACGTTACTTCAAGCCGAAGATACTTACTTTACTCCAGAACAGTTTGGCGGAAGTAAAGAAAAAGGAATGGAACTTTTTAAAAAAGCGTTGAGCCAATACGGAACTTACCAGCCAAAATCTGCACTGGATCCCAACTGGGGAAAAGAAGAAGCAGAATATTTTGTCAACCAGAAACCGTAAGCATTCACTTTTCAAGCATTTTTAACACAAAAACAGTTAAGTGAGACAAATGTATCATTCGGGATGATAAAGTTTTAATTATTTTTATCACCATTTATCTTTGATTTAAGATTTCAACATTATGCTTAATCGAAAATCCTTCCTCTCTTTATGG
>JAFAGO010000050.1 GCA_023422635.1 Bacteroidota bacterium | reverse complement strand
ATAATGAACAGAACCATTTTCTCTGGTTTCAATACGATCAGCAGGTTGATGTATGTGTCCGCAAATAACAAAATCGTATTGATTATCGATCGCTAATTCGATTGCTTTTTCTTCAAAATCAGCAATGAAACTCACTGCTTTTTTTACAGAATTCTTTATTTTTTTCGATAAAGAAACTTTTCCTTTCCCGAACAGATTTAAAACCCAGTTGATTCCCCGGTTTAATACAATCAAATAATCATAACCTATCCCGCCGATTTTTGCGATTATTTTTGCGCTTCCTTTTGTAGTGTGATCAAAAATATCTCCATGGAAAATCCAATGTTTTTTACCTTCAATTTCTAAAAGAAATTTATCGGTAAGCAATAAGTTTCCCATTTCCACGTCGGTATATTTCCGAAGAAATTCATCGTGATTTCCGGTTATGTAAATAATCCTGGTTCCGTTTTTCATTAATTTAAAAAACGAACTCAAAACTGCCATATGCGAATTTGGAAAGTATTTTTTAGAGAAAGCCCAACCATCAATAATATCTCCGTTGAGAATTAATAATTTGGGTTGAATGGATTTCAAATACGCCAGCAATTCCGTAGCGTGACACCCATACGTTCCCAAGTGAATATCGGAAAGCACTACAATTTCGACGTCGCGTTTCTGCATTTTGGTTTTTGGTAAAAGTAATTTTTATCTTTTAATGGGATATCAATTCAAAATGAATTATTTATCAATAAAAAAACCACCGAAATCGATGGTTTTTCATATAATGGAAACATAAAGACTATTGAGCCAAATTCTTCGAAATATTCACAATCACTTCGACTGCTTTTTCCATACTTTCCAATGCAACATATTCGTATGGACCATGGAAATTTAACCCTCCTGCAAAGATGTTTGGACAAGGTAATCCCATATACGATAGTTGAGCGCCATCTGTCCCTCCACGAATTGCTTTTATGTTGGGTTCAATTCCGGCTTCTTTCATTGCCTCCGCAGCTAAATCGATAATGTGCAATTTACCTTCAAATTGCTGCTTCATATTTCTGTATTGCTCTTTAATTTCAAGCTCAGCTGTATTTTCTCCGTATTTTGCATTAAATTCTGCAACTTTCTCAGTTAACAAAGCTTTTCTTTCTTCAAATTTTGCAGCATCGTGATCACGAATAATATATTGCAATTTTGCTTCGGAAACATCGGCATTCACATCAGTAAGATGGAAAAAACCTTCAAAACCTTTTGTTGTTGCGGGAGTTTCATTTGCAGGAAGCATCGTGATAAATTCCGCCGCTAAAAGTCCGGCATTCACCATTTTACCAAAAGCATAACCAGGGTGTACGCTTAAACCATGGATTTTTACCACAGCTCCGGCAGCATTGAAATTTTCATATTCCAATTCTCCTACTTCGCCACCATCCATTGTATACGCCCATTCCGCACCGAATTTTTCAACATCGAAGTGATGCGCTCCTCTTCCAATTTCTTCATCGGGATTAAAACCAATTGCGATTTTTCCGTGTTTAATTTCTGGATGCGCCAGCAAATATTCTGCAGCTGTAACAATTTCCGCAACGCCCGCTTTATCATCTGCACTTAAAAGAGACGTTCCATCGGTGGTAATTAAGGTTTGACCAACATAATCTTTTAAGGATTCAAATTTGTCCGGAGACAAAGTAAAACCTGTTTCTTTATTTAAAAGAAGATCTTTGCCATCATAATTTTCCCAGATTTGTGGATTTACATTTTCGCCATTAAAGTCAGGAGAAGAATCGTAATGCGAAATAAAGCCAATCGTAGAAATTTCTTTATCAATATTGGACGGAACATAGCCAAAAACATAGCCCTTTTCATCGATAGAAACATCTTCTAAACCTAGTTCTTTCAATTCTGCAAAAAGATAATTTGCCATATCCCATTGCTGTGGTGTGGAAGGTGTGGATTCACTTTCAGGATCACTGGTGGAATAAATTTTTACATAATTTAAAAAGCGGTTGAGCAGTTTTGTTTTCCATTCTTGCCCTAATTCTATTGTAGCCATATCGTACTAAAATTGTTTCTGAATTATTGTTTTAATAGGAAACAAAGTTAAGATTTATATCCTGACTAATGCCTATTTTTCAAAAGAGAAACAACAGGAATAACTCAATTAAAATTCGCAGATCATTAATTATCAGAATCTTAAATTCAATTAGAAAATCTAAATTTTAAAAATTAGAATGTTTATCTTTAGAACGTAAATTAAAAATATGTTTCTTACAGAATGCCCTCGGGATGCCATGCAAGGTTGGGGAGAAATGATCCCGACCCAAAAAAAAATCGATTATATAAACGCTTTAATGGATGTAAAATTTGATGTGTTGGATTGCGGAAGTTTTGTTTCGCCAAAAGCAGTACCTCAAATGGCAGATTCAGGTGAAGTGATCGACAATATTGACAAATCAATTTCCAATACGATGCTTTCGGTAATTGTCGCCAATATTTCAGGTGCAGAGAAAGCGTTAAAGCATGAAGGTGTTGATATTTTGGGGTTCCCATTTTCTATTTCTGAAACCTTTCAGCATCGCAACACCAATAAAAGTCAAGAAGAAGCGTTTACCCAAATTCAACAAATTTTAGAAATCTCCAAACGTGAAAACCGACATCTTCACCTCTATTTTTCAATGGCTTTTGGCAATCCATACGGCGAAATTTGGAAGTGGGAGCAAGTTGATTTTTGGGCAAATCGATTTTCGGAAATTGGGATTACAACGATTCAACTTTCGGACACTACAGGAGTTGCAAGTGTTGAAAGTATTTCTGAATTGTTCAAAATAATTCCTCCAAAGCATCCCAACATTACATTTGGGGCACATTTTCATAATCGATATGAGGATTCTTATTCTAAACTAAAAGCAGCCTATGACCAAGGGTGTCGACATTTTGATTCTGCAATAAAAGGGATGGGAGGTTGCCCAATGGCTAAAGATGATTTAGTAGGCAATATGCCAACCGAACAGATTTTTAATTTTATGGCTGCTGAAAAAATTGATATCCATCAAAATCTTTTGCATTTCGAAGCAGCTTATAATAGAGCGAAAGATATTTTTCATTTTTAAAAAGATGCTTTTTTCGAGACGCTTTCCATTATTTTTCAACGAAGATGTACGATTACTTTTCATAAAATTTACATGATTTATAGCGAAAAAAAATAGCGCATTAATATATTTTTGCCAATAATAGCACATATCGAAAAAAAGTTGTATATTGTTGTTCAAGCGTTAAGGCATTTTCCTTCATTAATTATAAAGATTATTCTTATTGAAAAATCGAAATCTATTGAATGATGCGTTAAGCCAAAAATGCTTGTAGCAACAGAAAATTAACCCTTTTCAAAACAGTCCCTTTACAAGAAAACCCTTTCGGTACGATACTGAAAGGGTTTTTAAATTTTCAAAAAGGATTTTTATTTTTTAGCTATTGATTCATTTTAAGCAGTGGCTCGATATATTCTCGGGAATTTGAAAGTCTTGGAACTTTATTTTGTCCGCCTAATTTCCCACGAGATTCCATCCATTGATAAAAAAGATTGGGTTTTGCAATATGAATTATGGGTTTACGAAGCGTCATATCTTTATAACGTTTTGCCTCATAATCGGAATTTAGCGTTTTTAATTTATCATCAAATACGGCTTCAAATTTTTCGAAATCATCTGGCTTTTTGCTGAATTCAATAATCCATTCATGAGCACCTTTTTCTCCTTTCACCATATAAACGGGCGCGCCGGTATATTCCGACACCGATGAAGAGGTTACATCGCAAGCGGTTTGTAGTGCACTTTCAACATTATCAATCATCAATTCTTCTCCAAAAGCGTTGATATAATGTTTCGTTCTACCTGTAATTCGAATTCGAAATGGATTAATCGATGTAAATTGTACTGTATCGCCAATTTGGTACCTCCACAATCCACCATTAGTGGTAATGAGCATCGCATAATTTTTGCCGACCTCAACATTTTCGATGTTTACGGTTTTGGGATGATCACTGTTAAACTCATCCATTGGTATAAACTCGTAAAATATGCCATAATCCAACATCAACAGCATTTCATCTTTTCCACTTTGGTCTTGAATTCCAAAGAAGCCTTCCGACGCATTATAAATTTCGTAGTAATTGATATCTTTCCCAATAAGTTCTCGATATTGCTCGCGGTAAGGTTTAAAGCTAATTCCTCCATGAAAAAATACTTCCAACTGCGGCCAAACTTCAGCAATACTACCTTTACCTGTTTCTTTTAAAACGCGCTGCAAAAGCACCATCATCCAACTTGGCACCCCAATAATACTTCCGACTTCTTCGTTTTTCACTTCAGAAACCATTGCTTTGAGTTTGCTTTCCCATTCGCTCATTAATGACGTTTTCTTGCAGGGTGTTGTTGTAATTTCTACCCAAAATGGCAAGTTATCAATCAAGATTGCGGAAAGGTCGCCAAACTTGGTATTAAAATCTTCATACAGTTGTGCGCTTCCGCCCAAACGAAGGTTTTTATTGGAAAATAATTGGTTGTCGGGATGGTTGTTGGCATAGATAGATATCATATCTTTTCCCGCTTTAAAGTGGCAAAGTTCTAAACTTTCTTCTGTAATAGGAATAAATTTGCTTTTCGCGTTTGTTGTTCCTGAAGATTTTGCAAAATTCCGAATGGTTCCTGGCCAAAAAACATCTCTTTCTCCCCTTCTTGCTTTTTCGATATAAGGTTCGAAGTCTTCGTAGGTAACAATGGGAACTTTGTTTTTAAAATCTTCATAATTTGAAATACTGCTAAATCCATATTTTCTACCATATTCTGTATCTTCAGCATGAAAAAGCTGCGAAAACAAAATTCCTTTTTGGGTTTCAACGGGATGGTTCATAAAATTCTCAATTTGATCCATCCTCTGTCGGATGAACCAATTGACCACAATATTGAATAACGCTTTGGTTGCCATTCAACAAATATAGCAAATTATCGTCTTGCTTTGGAATGATAATTCAACGAACAACCAACCTCTATTTCTAAAAAATAGGATAAAAAAAGAGCTACCTTTTTACGGGTAACTCCACTTGTATTAATATTAAAATCGTGTTTTCGGAAACGCTTCAGGAAATTTATTTACTGTTTATAAAATTCCTTCTAATTAAATTTTTTCAATTATTAATTCCCCACCATGTACTGCTTAATTTGGTTACAATACTCATTTCAATATTAATTAATAAAGAAGGAGACTTATTTAAAGCCTCCTTCCCTCCTTTAAATTTTATTTAACAATTACTTTTTTGCTAAGGATATTTTTTTCACCTACGATTTTTACCACATAGGTTCCGGCAGTTAATTTTGAAGCATTCACCTGAACAGATGTGGCATTCGGTGCAAGTTTTAACACTTGTTGACCTGCCATATTGTACACTTCCAAATTATTGATTTTATCTTTACCAGATACGGTAAACACTTGGTTTGAAACTACAGTTGGATAAATTTTGTACTCGCTAACATTTGCATCTTTTACGCCTGCTAATTCGCCTTTTGCAAATACAACATCATCGATATACCATGTAGAATTTGCAGCGCCAGAAACATACGAATACATATCAAAAGCAGCAATTGAAAAATAATCACCTCCGTAAGGAATTTTAACCAGAGAAACATCCACAGGAGCACCATCTTCAATGAATTCTCCATTTACCGTTGGGGTTACATATAATTCGTCCAAGCTAACTTTAACATTAAATGTAAACCACTCGTCGGTTGGATATTCGAAAGAATAATATCCTTCCGTACCGGTAACATATGCTTCTCCCGGAGTACCTGATGGAACCTGTGTAGGAGTATACCCGAAAGTAAACACATTCGCGAAGTTTCCATCGCCAATTTCTGCCTTTTCCTGAATATTGGTATATGCACCTCCTGCACTTGGCACATACATTTTCATCTGAATATTAAACTCGCCCTCATAAAACTCATCACCAAATTGCAAAATCGCATCTTGAATACCATCATTACTAATGTAACCTGATTTAGTACCAGAAACTGCACGATCTTGAGATACAATAATATTTTCAGCTCCAGTTGCTCCAGACCAGTTACTCCAATGCCCACCGAAGTAAGAACCTACTGGATAACTCTCGAAGTCATCACTAATTAAAACTTGTGATTGTGCAGAAAAAGCAAAAAGTAATCCTGCTAAAAGATAAATTTTTCTCATAATAAATAATTTTATAGTTTAAATTTTGGACTAAATTATAAAAAAAATTTAAAGGAGAAAAAAAAATAATGATAAAAACACAAGGAATTATCAATTTCCTTATTTATTACACAAACAAACCCTTATTCTTGTCTTATCATCTCCGTATGCGGAATACCGTCTTCAAGATATTTTTTGGAAGTTTCTTTAAATCCGAAACCACTATAAAAAGAGATTAAATAATCTTGAGCAGAAATCCTAATAGACTTCGTTTTATAATAATTTTCTACAATTTCTATCGCAA
The DNA here is from genome assembly GCA_023422635.1 of Bacteroidota bacterium. Classification (GTDB taxonomy): domain Bacteria; phylum Bacteroidota; class Bacteroidia; order Flavobacteriales; family Weeksellaceae; genus JAFAGO01. Next base: position 88,410 of record JAFAGO010000050.1, on the reverse strand, counting down.
ACTTGAGAAGAATTTTACCCAACCCTGATCTTCTACCTTTGGACGTCGTTAAAACTCTCCCAATTGAATTTTCGTTATACTTAATATGCTGAGGAAAAATTCGGCAGTATGCATACACTTCACCATCATGCTCTGCCCAAAGGTGCAATGCTTTTTGATCATAATCATCCAAATCAGGATAAGGGCATTCTTGCTCCACTACAAAAACATCGCAGCGGGCTTTCAAAATTTGATAAAGTTCAGGAACACTAAGTTGATCGAAGGACTTAAGGTTCCAAACAAGATTAGTCATTAAATTTTACTTTATTATCCTTGAGTAATTGGTTGGTATTGTTTATAAATTCCAGAATGTGTTCTCCACCTTCTTTCTTTTCGGCAGAAGTAACGTAAAAATCCGGCAACTCTTCCCAAACTTCTAATAATTCTTTTTTATAGAGTTCCACGTTCTTTTTAACAACATTTGGTTTTAGTTTATCGGCTTTTGTAAATACAATGGAAAAAGGAATTCCACTTTCTCCACACCATTGCATAAATTCAATATCAATTTTTTGAGGTTTATGCCGGGAATCCACCAGCACAAATAGATTGACCAAATTTTTACGGTTTAAGATATAATTGGTAATCAATTTTTCAAAATCCTTCCGCTGCACTTTGGAAACTTTTGCGTATCCATATCCTGGTAAATCGGTTAAATACCATTCTTCATTTACAATAAAATGATTAATTAATTGTGTTTTCCCAGGAGTTTGAGATGTTTTGGCCAAATCTTTACGGTTCATCATGGCATTAATAAGAGATGATTTACCAACATTTGATCTTCCGATAAATGCATACTCTGGCAGAGTTGGTTCTGGACATTCCTGCCATTTTTGACTACTTTTTATAAATTCAACCGTTTTTATTATCATTATATATAAGGTGTTTTAGAAAAAAGCCATTAAGAAAAAACTTAATGGCCGTTGATTATCCTCTGCTTTGTAACCAGGTGAACAAAATCTCATTAAACTCCTGGGGTTTTTCCATCATTGCAGCATGCCCACATTTGTCGATCCAATGCAATTCGGAATTGGGAATAAGCCGATGCATTTCAACAGCAACTTCTGGCGGCGTTACATTATCTTGTTTGCCCCAAATAATACAAGTTGGCGTTTGTATTTTATGCAGCTCCTTTTCCATATTATGTTTAATGGCGCTTCTGGCAAGCATTACGGTTTTAATGCCTTTACTACGATCATTCACGACCGAAAAAACTTCATCCACCAATTCTTCAGTCGCAACTGCAGGATCGTAGAAAACTTCTTCAGCTTTTTTACGAATGTAGCTTTTATCATTTTTCCTAGGGAAGCTATCACCAAAAGCTCTTTCGTAGAGTCCAGAACTTCCTGTAAGCACCAAATCCTTCACTAAATCTGGTCGAGAAAGCGTCAAAATTAAACCAATGTGGCCTCCCATCGAATTCCCCACAACAATTGCGGGTTCTGCCACTTCTTCCTCAATAAATTTTGCCACAAATTTTGCCAAACTCGCAAGATTGGTATTCAAAATCGGTAAATCATAAATCGGCAGGTCTGGAAAATAAACCTTGTAACCGCGTTGCGAAAAAAAATCAATAAGTGTGGTAAAGTTACTCAACCCACCCATTAATCCCTGGAGGAGAACGATTGGTTGCCCTTTACCTTCTTCTATAAAAGTAAATTTTTTCTCTTTTTTCTTTTTAAAAATCATATTCGACGAATGTCCTGACTTGCAAAATTACAAAAACCACCAAAACGACAGACTATATAATGTATGCAATTTTATAAGGTTGAAAAATACAAAAAGTATTTTTTATAGCGCATAAATAATTGATTTTTTGAAAATAAGATTTTCGAGCATTAGAATCAACTAAAACCACGATGAATAAAAACATTTTAAATAATAGTTAATCAACAACTTACATTACTAAGTGTAAAATTATCCACATTAAGGCAAAAAGTGGGAGAAAGTGGGAAATTTTCCAAATAAATGTATAAATTTGTCCCAAATGAATTATTTTTTCGAGACATACGAATGCAAAATTGACGACAAAGGTAGGTTAAAACTCCCTTCGCCGCTGATGAAACATTTAGAAAAGATAGCGGAAAGCGGCCTTGTAGTAAAGCGTTCCGTGTTTGAAACGTGCCTCGAAGTTTACCCAATGCAACCTTGGGAAAAATTAATGAATAGAATAAATGGACTCAACCGTTTTATCAAAAAAAATGCAGATTTCATCCGGAAATTTACCGCAGGTGTAAAAATGGTAGAAGTAGATAAAGCCGATCGAATTCTGATTCCCAAAGATCTTAAAATATTTGCCGGACTCGATAAAGAAATTGTGATTTCTGGAGTTGGAGAGTTTTTCGAAATCTGGGATAAAGAAGCATATGAAGCAAATATTTCAACCCATTCTGATGATTTTTCCGCACTTACTGAAGAGGTTATGGGTTCCATAGATTTTAGTGAAGAATAAAAACCAGAAGATTATTTTTTTGAATTTTAAAACAATTTCAAATCTTCAAATTTCAAATAATAAAAATGTATCATAATCCCGTATTGCTGCAAAAAAGTGTAGATGATTTGGTGACGAATCCTGACGGCATTTATGTGGACTGCACATTCGGCGGCGGCGGACACTCCAAAGAAATCCTAAAACGACTTTCCGAAAAAGGCCGTCTTTTTGCGTTCGACCAAGATTTAGACGCGCTCAAAAATACCATTGACGATTCTCGATTCACCTTAATCAATCAGAACTTTCGCTTTTTAGAAAACTCATTGCTCATGTACGGAATTAACCAAGTTGATGGCGTTTTAGCAGATTTAGGCGTTTCTTCCCATCAATTTGATGAAGCTGATCGCGGTTTTTCAATCCGAAGCAATGCCCCTTTGGATATGCGGATGAATGTACTGCAAAATTTGGACGCTGGAAAAATCATTAACGAATATGAAGAAGAGCAACTCGCGAATATTTTATATTACTATGGTGAATTAAGAGATGCGCGCAAGTTGGCCCGACAAATTGTACACGAAAGAAAAACCAACAAAATTTCGACTACAGAAGACCTAAAAAAGATCTTCAGTTATATTCCTCCGAATAAACAAAACAAATTTTTCGCGCAAATATTTCAAGCAATTCGAATCGAAGTAAATGAAGAATTGGAGGCGTTAAAAGAAATGCTTGTTCAAGCCCATCGCATCCTTAAACCACAAGGAAGATTAGTCGTAATTTCTTATCACTCCTTAGAAGATCGATTGGTAAAAAGATTTTTAAAAAACGGAATGTTCGAGGGAGAACCCGAACGCGACGTGTATGGAAATTACAGCAAAACTTTTGAGCTGCTTCAAAATAAAGCCATCATTCCTGATGAAAATGAAATTGAAGAAAACTCAAGAGCAAGAAGTGCAAAAATGAGAATAGGGATCAAAGTTTGACTTCTTTAAATTGAAATAAAAAGATTCCTATACCATTTAAAAGAATCTAAAAATCAAAAAAGTCAAACAGAAAATCAAACAAGAAATTGGCAAAAAGAAACACTTATAAACAGCAGAAAAAACTCACTTTTATGGATATCGTAAAAGGGAATTTTCTCAATCGGGATGAAATTAAAGCACATTATAAATACTTCCTGTTGCTGTTTGTGTTAATGATGATTATGATTTACAGCAACCACTTGGTTAATACTAAAATTAAACACGTCAACACCTTAAAAGAAGAAACTGAAGAATACAAATCACGAAATGCTTATGCACAAAGCAGATTAATAAAAGTTAAAATGGAATCTGAATTAGGGAAAGAAATGGTAAAAGATTCCCTACTTCCCCTAGAAAATCATCCACATAAATTGCTTATAAAACTCGACAGCACAAATGGCCAAACAAAATGATTACGACATTAAACGCAAAAAAACATTAAGATGGGGTTACCTTTTCGCAGGCGCTTCATTTTTCGTGTTTTTGGTGTTTTTAGCACGAATTCTCGTTTTGCAAAATACCAATGTCGAAGAAATTAAAAACGATTACATTAACAAAAACTACCGTGAAGCTACTTTAAAAGCGGCACGTGGAAATCTTTTTGCTGCCGATGGTTCTATATTGGCCACTACCGTAATGCGGTACGATGTGTATGTAGATTTCAAAACAATAAAGGATTCCATTTATTCAAAAAACATTGGTGCACTTAGCGATTCCCTAAACGCAATGTTTGGTAAACCAAGATCGCATTACCATCAAATTTTAGATCAACAAAAGAAAAAAGAAAACCAATATTACAGTCTTGTAAAAGGACTCGATTTCGATGAATACGATCGAATTCGGAAATTCCCCATTTTTAGTACAGAAAACAAAAAAACAGGAACATTTCGTAAAAATCGTTGTTTAATTATTGAAAGAAAATACCGTAGAGAATTGGCTACCACAGAAATCGGTGCAGGAACTATAGGGATGGATAACGGACAATACCAATCTGGACTTGAAGGCGCCTTTTCGAAATACCTTTCCGGAACAGATGGAACTCGATTAGAACAAAGAGTAAATTCCAGCCAATGGAAACCCATCGACTTTTGGAAAGTGAAAGAACCGGTTGATGGACAAGATGTCTACACCACAATTGATCTTCGAATTCAGGATATTGCACACTCTGCCCTCGAAAAACAACTGGTGCATTATAACGCAGAACACGGAACCGTAATTGTAATGGAAACCAATACCGGAAAAGTTCGCGCATTAGTGAATTTAAGAAGAACGGAACCTGGAACATATGTAGATGCCTACAACTACGCGTTGAAAGACAATATTGAACCTGGCTCAACCTTCAAAACGATTTCTTTACTCGCTGCAATGGACGACGGCTTTATTGATGAGAACACAACCGTAAATGTTGGCGGCGGAGTTTGGACGTATGCGGGACAGCGAATTTCAGATGGACATGGTGGCGGCACCTACGAAATCAGTGATGTTTTAGCGAAATCCAGCAACGTGGGAACAGCTAAATTGATTACCAAATATTATGCATCCAAACCTCAAGTATTTCTCGATCACTTAAGAAAGTGGAAATTATTTGATAAAATGGAAATTGAACTTCCAGGAATTACAAAACCAAAAATTGTTACTCCTGAAAACAAACGGTGGAATGCAGCCACACTCGCTTCGATTTCATACGGATATTCCACCAACATTAATTTGCTACAACTCACTACTTTTTATAATGGAATTGCGAATAAAGGAGTCATGTTAAAACCATTATTCATTGATAAAATCATGAAAGATGGTAAAATTATGTATCAAGCTAAACCCGAAGTAATGGTTAAAAAAATGGCCTCTGAAAAAGCCATAACAATGATGACACACGCTTTAACAAAAGCCGTGGAAAAAGGTACAGGGCGAAGCATCTTTACTCCAAATCTTAAAATGGCAGGTAAAACCGGAACTGCTCGTTTCGAATATTGGTTGCCTGGCCCAATGAAATACCGTGCATCATTTGCAGGATTTTACCCTGCAGATAATCCTAAATACACGTGCTACGTAATGATTAGCGAACCGGATAAATCAAAAGGATTTTACGGAGGTGCGGTTTCCGCTCCTGTGTTTAAAGAAATTGCAGGTAAAACCTTCTTGAAAACTCCACAAAACATTGAAAAAGAAATCTTAGTTGATAAGAAAGTGGATTTAAGCAAAATGACTGAACCCAATGTTAAAATCGCTGTAAAAAGTGGAATGATGCCCAATGTTGTTGGGCTTATTGGGAAAAATATAATTCCTCAACTTGAAAACCAAGGTTATCGCGTAGATTATAAAGGAGTAGGAAAAATTAAAGACCAATTTCCAGCGCAAGGAACATATATCAAAAAAGACCAAAGAATTTATTTGACACTACAAAACTGATGTTTTTAAACGAAATACTCAATAGAATCCCCATTATTGAAACTCACGGAAACCTCAACCGAGAGATTTCAGAAATTGTTTTCGACAGCCGAAAAGCAGCCGAAAATACACTCTATGTTGCATTAAAGGGAACACTAGCAGATGGGCACAACTACATTGATTCCTCAATTGAAAAAGGATCAACCACAATCGTTTGCGAAACATTGCCTCAAGTTTTAAAAGAAGAAGTTGCCTACATTAAAGTTAAAGATGCTTCAAAAGTTTTGGGACAAATGGCTTCCAATTTTTATGGAAATCCATCAGAAAAGCTCACTTTAATTGGAGTCACAGGTACCAACGGCAAAACATCTGTTACCACGCTGTTGTTTCACTTATTTGAAGAATTGGGCTTTAAATCTGCCCTTATTTCAACCGTTGAATACAGAATTGGCGACACCATTTTCCCATCAACGCGCACCACTCCCGACGTTCTTACCCTCAACAAAATTCTTGCAGAAGCTGTTGAGCAAAAGTGCGAATACGCTTTTATGGAAGTAAGTTCCCACGGAATTGTACAAAACAGAACAGAAGGTTTACACTTTAAAATTGCAGGTTTTACCAATATTACGCACGATCATCTAGACTATCATAAAACATTTGATAACTATCTGAAAGCAAAAAAAAGATTCTTTGATGAAGTACCAGAAACCGCAATTGCCATTACCAATATTGATGACAAAAACGGATTGGTGATGCTTCAAAACACCAAAGCAGAAAAGAAAACTTTTGCTTTGAAAACATTAGCCGATTATCATGGTAAAATACTTGAAGTAGATTTCAACGGAATGTTGTTGAATTTCAACGGAAAAGAATTCTGGAGCACGCTTACAGGAAAATTCAATGCGTACAATTTACTTTTGGCATTTGCCATCACATCTGAATTAGGTTTTCATGAAGATGATATTTTGCAAGCCATTTCAAAACTACACCGCATTAACGGAAGATTTGAAACCATTAAATCTCCATCAGGAATTTTCTTTGTGGTGGATTATGCACATACCCCAGATGCGCTAGAAAATGTTCTGGATACCATCAATGAAATCCGCACAAAAAACGAAAGATTAATTACAGTCTTTGGTTGTGGCGGCGATCGCGATCATTCTAAACGCCAAGAAATGGGTAATATCGCAACGCGTAAATCTACCCTCGCAATCATTACATCGGATAATCCTCGAAGTGAAGATCCTTCTAAAATTATTAAAGAAATTGAAGAAGGTGTAGAACCACAAAATTATAGTAAATACACTTCGATTCCAGATCGTAAAGAAGCGATTAAAATGGCCATCAAATTTGCAGAACCTAAAGACATTGTTGTTGTGGCAGGTAAAGGCCACGAAACCTATCAAGAAATTAACGGTGAACGACACCATTTCGACGATAAAGAAGTCATCGACGAACTGCTTAAAATAATGGGAAAATAAATTTTAAAACGATAAAAAAAAGAATAAAATGCTGTACTACCTCTATGAATATTTAACTGCTCAGGGAATCGACATTCCAGGAATGAACCTTTTGCGTTCAATTTCATTTCGTGCAGGAATGGCGGTTTTGCTATCGCTTTTCATTGCTTTGGTATACGGAAAAAGAATGATCAATTTCTTGCGCAGAAAACAAATGGGCGAATTGGTTCGTGATTTGGGATTAGATGGTCAAAAACAAAAAGAAGGCACACCAACAATGGGCGGCATCATCGTAATTGTAGCTACATTAATTCCGGTAATTCTTTTTACCCGTTTTACCAATGTGTATATCGTTCTGCTCATCGTATCTGTTGTTTGGATGGGCGCCATTGGATTTCTAGACGATTATCTTAAAAAAGTAAAGAAAAATAAAGATGGACTTTCTGGTAAATTTAAAATTATCGGTCAGGTTGGCTTAGGACTTATTGTAGGAGTTACCATGTTTTACAATCCCAATGTGGTGGTAAAAAGAAAGTACGCAGATGCTAAAGTCGTAAACCGAAACAATGTTGAAAAGAACTTCATGCCAACCGAAAAAGCGGTAGTTTCCACAGTTCCATTTGCGAAAAATAACGAGTTTGATTATAGCAAAATTCTCTTTTGGATGAGTGCTGACGACGCCGATAAATGGTCGTGGACTGTTTTTATTCCGATCGCTATTTTTATTGTAACTGCCGTTTCAAACGGAGCCAACATTACCGATGGAATTGATGGACTCGCAGCGGGTACAAGTGCCGTAATATTATTAACGCTCGCGTTTTTTGCGTACGTTTCCGGGAACATCATTTTCGCGGATTATCTCAATATTATGTTCCTCCCTAACATGGGCGAAACAACCATTTTCGCCGTCGCAATGGTGGGCGCAGTAATCGGATTTTTCTGGTACAACACCTATCCTGCCCAAGTATTTATGGGCGATACCGGAAGTTTAATGTTGGGCGGTGTAATCGCTGTTCTCGCAATTATTCTACGGAAAGAATTACTCATACCTGTCCTTTGTGGAATTTTCTTAATAGAAAATCTTTCGGTAATGCTGCAAGTTGTGGTATTTAAATACCGAAAAAAGAGATACGGATTGGAATACGCTCAAAATAATAGATTATTTAAAATGTCACCCGTTCATCATCATTATCAAAAAAGCGGTTTCCACGAAAGTAAAATTGTCAACAGAATGATCATCATCGGCGTAATGCTCGCCATTATCTGCTTAATAACATTAAAAGTTAGATAAAGTATAAAGCTTCTTTAGAAGCAAAAAAATAAAAAATTATAATCGATGATTTTTTAATTAAAGAGGTAATAAAGAATATGAAAATAGTAGTTTTAGGAGGAGGCGAAAGCGGTTTTGGAGCAGCATATTTGGCGCAAAAGAAAGGCTTTGAGGTTTTTCTTTCAGATAAAGGACTGATACGCGAAAACTACAAAAACCTACTCAACGAGAACGGTATCGAATTCGAAGAAGGACATCACAGCGAAGAAAAAATCCTCGCTGCAGATTGGATTGTGAAATCCCCAGGAATTCCGAAAAAAGCGGAAATTATTCAGAAAATTCAAGCTAAAGGAATTCGCCTTTCCTCTGAAATAGAGTTTGCCGCAGAATTTACCACTGCAAAAATTGTTGCTATTACCGGTAGCAACGGCAAAACCACCACTACTTCGTTGATGTACCACATCATGAAAAACAACCACTTACATGTGGGCTTGGGGGGCAATATCGGTAAAAGTTTTGCAAAGCAAGTGGCAGACGAAAACTACGAGTATTATGTACTAGAAGTGAGTTCTTTCCAGTTGGATGATGTACAAAACTTCCGTCCGTACATTTCCATGCTTCTGAATTTAAGTCCGGATCATTTAGATCAATACAATTACAATTATGAAGAATACGCTTTAGCGAAATTTAAAATTGCAGAAAATCAAGAGAACGACGATTATTTCATCTACAATAAAGATGATGAAATGAGCCAGAAACTTCTCGAAAAAATAAATATAAAAGCCAAAAAAGTTCCTTTCTCTTTAAAAGAAAAATTGAAAGATGGCGGTTTTGTCGATAACGGAAAAATTAAAATAAATGGCACCAACGATTTCGAGATGGAGATCGCAAAACTAAGTTTGGTTGGTAATCATAATGTTGCAAATAGTTTAGCAGCATCCATTGCAGGTAAAATCCTGAACATCAGCAACGAAAGTATTCGAAATTCTTTAATGACATTTCAAGCGGTGCCTCATCGTTTAGAACAAGTTGCTGAAATTAATGGCGTACAGTATATTAACGATAGCAAAGCGACCAATGTAAACGCCACGTACTACGCGCTGGAAAGCATGACTCGACCAACCATTTGGATTGTGGGCGGAACAGACAAAGGAAACGATTATACCGAAATTGAAAATTTAGTAAAGCGTAAAGTAAAAGCAATAGTATGCTTAGGAATTGATAACCAAAAAATTATCAACTTCTTTAAAGACCAAAAAGAACTTATTTACGATACATCTTCAATGGAAGATTGCATCAACATTTGCAAATCCATTGCCGATAAAGGCGATACCGTTTTGCTTTCGCCTTGCTGTGCAAGCTTTGATCTCTTTCAAAATTATGAAGATCGAGGCGAAAAATTTAAAGAAGCTGTACTTAAAAAATAAATAAAGATAGAGGCAATTGATTAAGCCACCAACTCAATGAACGAACAGAATACAGATAACAAATTTGAACTCCTGAAGGGCGATAAAGTACTTTGGATAGTCATTATTATGATTTCCATTTTCTCGATTTTCCCCGTGTATTCTGCGTCTTCAAATTTAGAATACATTGTAAATAACGGTACCACAACTGGACACGTTTTAAAACACATTTTCTTCGTAATCTTCGGACTTGCGATTATGCGCGTTGTTGAAGTTGTGAAATACGAGCATATTGGTAAACTCAGCAGTATTTTGCTCATCATTACCATTTTGTTGCTCATCCTCACAATGTTTACAGGCCAAACAATCGATGGTGCAAGTGCTTCTCGTTGGCTCAAAATACCAGGTACGCCAATATCATTTCAGCCATCCACTTTTGCGTATCTCATGTTGATTATCTATTTGTGCCGCTACTTAACCAAGAAAATAAAACGAGATCGGCTTCCTATTGAAAATATCTTTTATATTTTCGGTCCAATCCTTCTCGTATTTGTTTTAGTCGCCAAGGACAATGGATCAACGGCCTTAATGATTATGATGGTTTCTATCGCTGTTCTCATTATTGGGCAACTCAACTGGCGTTACATTGCCGGCTTTATAACGACTGCGGTACTGGCAAGTGGCTTGTTTGTAATTTTAGCATTAAACACCAATATGATCGGTGGAAACCGTGTACATACTTGGCAAAGCCGTTTCGAAACCTTCTTCAATTCAAAGAAAACAACTGAAGTTGATGACGAAAATTTAAAAGCGAAAAACTACCAAGTAATGCAAGCGAAAGCTGCTATTGTACATGGCGGAATTACAGGAATGGGACCTGGCAAAAGCGCACTAAAACAAATGCTTCCACAATCAGCATCCGACTTTATTTTTGCGATTATTGTTGAAGAGTATGGATTTATTGGTGCGTTATTCCTCATATCGCTCTACTTAATTATGATGATTCGAATTGTGATGATTGCGAGTAAAATGCCGGCGTTCTTCGGCTCATTATTAGTAATTGCCATTGGAATTATGATTTTTGTGCAGCTTACCGTGAATATTGCGGTCGCCGTAAATCTAATTCCAGTAACAGGGCAGCCATTACCACTCATCAGTTACGGAGGTACATCAATGTTGGTTACCTACATCCAGCTGGGAATTATCCTTAATGTAAGTTCCAGAATACAAGTATATGATGAAGAAGGTATTAGCAAGAAACAAAACATCGAAGAAATTAACGATATCGCGTAATCGGCAACAACAATAAAGATTGAAGTAAAATGAACAAAAAATTAAAAATCATTATGAGTGGCGGCGGAACAGGAGGACACATCTTCCCGGCAGTTGCTATTGCTCAGGAAATTAAAAAAAGATTTCCCGAAGCAGACATTTTGTTCATTGGTGCCAACGGAAAAATGGAGATGGAAAAAGTTCCGCAAAGTGGATTCAAAATTGAAGGTCTCAATATTGCAGGTTTCGACCGTGGCAATTTGCTTAAAAATATTGGACTTCCGTTTAAAATTATTTCCAGTTTAAAGAAAGCGAAATCAATCGTTAAAACATTCAAACCCGATTTTGCCGTTGGAACTGGTGGTTTTGCTAGCGGACCGGCATTGTATATTACCGCAAATGCGGGAATTCCCACTTTTATTCAAGAACAAAATTCTCTACCCGGTAAAACCAATATTTTCAACGGTAAAAAAGCGAAAGCCGTTTTTACTGCATATCCCGAAATGAATCACTTCTTTCCGAATTCAAAAGTGTATTTCCTTGGAAATCCTATTCGCGAAAGCATTATTTCTGGATTAATAGAAACGAAAGAAGCCAAAATAAAAATGGGCTTGAATCCTGATAAACTCACCATTTTATCGGTTGGTGGATCTTTGGGTTCCAGAACATTAAACAACGGTTGGAAAGATCATTTGCAAACCTTAAATAACAAAGGATATCAACTCATTTGGCAAACCGGAAAAACCGATTTTGCAGAAATCAGCACCAATATTCAAGCTTCGGAATCCATTCAAATAAAAGAATTTATTAAGGATATGGCTTTGGCTTATTCAGCCGCCGATGTTATTGTTTCCAGAGCAGGCGCTATTGCGATTTCTGAATTAGCGGTGGCAAAAAAACCAGTGATTCTAGTTCCATTTCCATTTGCCGCAGAAGATCATCAAACAAAAAACGCGTTGACTTTAGTCGAAAAAAAGGCAGCCAAAATGGTAAAAGATCCCGAAATGAAAGAGAAATTTCTTCCCACCCTTTTGGAAATCTGCGAAAATGAATCATTGAGAAATGAAATGTCAAAAAATTTAGAATTCTTCGCAAAACCTAAAGCTACCGAAGAAATTGTAGATCAAATTGTAAAAACAATCAACGTTAAATAGTTTAGAATGAACATCCTCAACACCTATCAAAACTTCTATTTCGTCGGGATCGGCGGAATTGGGATGTCGGCATTAGCACGGTATTTTAATTCAACCGGAAGAAAAGTTATGGGTTATGATAAAACCCCAACAAAGCTTACTAATGCTCTGGTTTCAGAAGGTATTGAGATTGTATTTGAAGATAAAATAGATGCTGAAATAGAAAATTTAACCAAGGAAAACACATTGGTTATTTACACACCAGCCATTAAAAAACTCAACATATTGTCGCACTTTATAGAAAACAATTTTTCTGTATTAAAACGTGCAAAAGTGTTGGGCTTAATAACGGAAGATACCCAATGTATCGCTGTCGGCGGAACGCATGGAAAAACCACAACATCATCTTTGGTCGCTCACTTGTGTAAAGAAGCGAATCTTCCATTTTCATGTTTTTTAGGAGGAATTTCAGAAAATTTACAATCAAATTTCTATTTTAATGGAAATGAAATTTCCGTGGTTGAAGCAGATGAGTACGATCGCAGTTTCCTAAATCTTTACCCCGATTGGGAAATCATCACTTCGATTGATGCCGACCATTTGGATATTTATGGCGATAAAACACACATCGAACAAAGCTTCCGAGAGTTTGCTGCACTTGCTAACAATAGCAACCAGCGCTTTGTGAGAAAAGATGTAGACATTAGAATGCCGCATCAAACGTATGCCGTAAATGAGGAAGCGGATTTCTACTCCGACCATTTAAAAATTGTGGACGACACGATGTTTTTTACGTTTCATCATGGCAACGATTCTGTGGAATTCAGCTGGCAAATTCCTGGAATTCATAATGTGGAAAACGCAACAGCAGCAATTGCACTATTGCATTCCATGGGCGTAGATTATGAAACGTTGCAACGCGGAATTAGCAATTTTAAAGGAATTAAAAGAAGATATACCAAACATATTTTCAGCAACGGAAAAATTTATATTGATGATTATGCGCATCATCCAACAGAACTCAATGCGGTAATTGGTTCAATCAAAACGTTTTATCCAGATAAAAAATTATTGATTGTATTTCAACCTCACTTATTCAGCAGAACACGAGATTTTGCCGATGGCTTCGCAGAAAGTTTAAATAAAGGCGACGATCTATTGTTGCTGGATATTTATCCTGCACGCGAGCTTCAAGAAAATTTTCCTGGAATAACCTCCCAATGGTTGGCTGAAAAAATTGAAACCGATAAAAAAGAAGTTTGTGCTTTGAACGAAGCATTTGATCGCATTAAAACCAAAGATTTTGATATTCTTCTTACCGTGGGCGCTGGAAATATCGATACCCTATCCGACGGAATTGTGGATTGGCTTTCGAAGGTTTAAAAAAAACGCTTCCTGTAAAAGATAATTTGAATTGCTATTAAAAAATGAAAAATAAATACAGAATACTAAAAATTGCAGTCACAGTAATCCTTCTAGGGTTTCTGCTGAGTTTCTCTTTGAAGAGATTCAGCAAACAGATGATTACAGATGATAAAGTATCTGTGAAACTAAACGACGGAAATTCGGTATATTTTGTAGATGAAAAAGACATTCACGCTTTAGTAAAAAAGGAAAATCCATCAGGAAAAATTGGCGATCTTGAAATTCCAGAATTGGAAAAAAAGCTCAACAAAAACCCATACATCGATAGTGCAAATGTATATCTAAACCTCAACGGAAATTTGAATCTCGATATTAAACAACGCGTTCCGGTATTCCGAATTAATTACAAAGGAAAAGATTTTTATGTGGATGAAAAAGGATTTGAATTTCCAATCTCTAGAAATTTTTCCTATCCATGTATGTTGGTAACAGGAAATGTAAAGCCATCGGAATATGAAAAATTGGCGGAACTTGTAACATATATAGATCAAGACGATTTCAGCAAGAAATTCTTTATCGGAATTTCGAAAGAAAAAGGCAACTACAATCTGCTTACCAGCGAAGGCAATTATAAAGTAGAAATCGGCGATTTAGATCATATCGAATTTAAAACAAAAGGTTTTAAAACATTCGTTGAAAAAATTCTGGTTTACAAAGATCCGCAGAAATACAATAAAATTTCAGTGAAGTACAACAACCAAATTGTAACCACACTGAATCCCAACTTTGCCGATAATGATAGCATTTTGCAAGTGGGAAAAAAAGAATTAGCGAAAGCACCAGAATTAGCAGAGAAAAAAGAAGAATCTCGTAAAACGCTGATTACTGAAACAAAGAAAAAGAAGTAAAGAAAAATAGAATAACAAATCAAATCGATATACACAATGGAAAATCAAGAGTATTCAGTAGGACTGGACATTGGGACAACCAAGATTGTCGCCATTGTCGGCAGGCGAAATACTCACGGGAAAATTGAAGTTCTCGGAGTTGGACGCGCTAAAAGTCTTGGTGTTCACAAAGGAATTGTGAACAACATTTCGCAAACCATTACTTCCATCAAAACTGCCGTGGAAGAAGCAGAAAAAAGCGCTGGTGTACCTATTCGTAAAGTAACCGTAGGGATCGCTGGGAAACACATTCGTTCGCTTCAGCATTCCGATTACATAATGCGCGATAATCCCGAAGCATTTATCACCGAAGAAGATATTGAAATCCTAAAAAACCAAGTTAAAAAACTGGTAATGCTTCCTGGAGAAGAAATCATTCATGTGCTTCCACAAGAATATAAAGTGGACTCCGAAGGCGAAATCCACGAACCTGTTGGAATGCATGGCAAACGACTAGAAGCCAACTTTCACGTGGTTGTCGGACAAATGGGAAGCATTCGCAACATCGCGCGCTGCGTAAAAGAAGCTGGCTTAGAAATGGAAGCGCTTACCTTAGAACCATTAGCATCTTCCGAAGCCGTACTTACCAAAGAAGAAAAAGAAGCTGGCGTTGCAATTGTTGATATTGGCGGTGGAACAACCGATATCGCCATTTTTAAAGATAATATTATCCGTCACACTTGCGTAATTCCTTACGGAGGCGGAATTATTACCGAAGATATTAAAGAAGGATGCTCGATTATTGAAAAGCATGCAGAACAGCTAAAAGTAAAATTCGGCTCTGCAATTCCAGATATGGAAAATCCTTCAACGTATGTTACCATTCCTGGACTTCACGGAAGACCAGATAAAGAAATTTCTTTAAAAACCTTAGCACAAATTATCAGTGCACGTGTGGAAGAAATTCTTGAAATGGTAAACACGGAATTAAAAGCATATGGTGCCTTCGAACAAAAGAAAAAACTCATCGCTGGAATTGTGTTGGCTGGTGGAGGTTCAAACCTAAAAAACCTTCGTCAACTCGCCAATTATACCACTGGTTTTGATAGCAGAATTGGTTTCGCAAATGAATATGTAGCAAATGATAAAAACCAACATCTGAAAGGTCCTGAATTTGCAACATCCATCGGACTTCTAATGGAAAGTTTGAAAATTAGAGACAAAAAAGCTGTTGAAACAAAACCAATTCCTGCAGAAGCAGAAGTTCAGGAACAACCTCAACCCATTGAAAATACAATTGAGCCACAACCTGAAACGCATATCGATACTCAAAATCAACATGTGGAAAAAGTAAAAGATAAAACGAAACCCACATTCGGACAAGCATTGATGGAAAAAGTAAAAAAGTTTTTCGAAGAAGTAGAATAATAAAAATCCTTTAAAAAAGAATATAAATATAAAGTTATGGAAGGAATTACATCTCAAGGGTTTTCGTTCGATTTACCGAAAGGAAATTCTTCTATTATAAAAGTGATCGGTGTTGGAGGCGGTGGAAATAATGCGCTAAAACACATGTACGAAAAAGGAATTCATGGCGTAGATTTCATTATTTGCAATACAGATTCACAAACATTAGATAATAACCCCGTCGCAAATAAAGTTCAATTAGGACTTACCATGACGGAAGGTCTTGGCGCCGGAGCCGATCCTGAAGTGGGCGAAAAAGCGGCCATCGAAAGTATCGACGATATTAAAGCGTCTTTGGGACAAAATACCAAAATGGTATTTATTACAGCAGGAATGGGCGGTGGAACAGGAACTGGTGCTGCACCCGTAATTGCAAAAGTTGCCAAAGAACAAGGAATTCTTACCGTTGGAATTGTTACGGTTCCTTTTAGTTTCGAAGGAAGAAGAAGATTGGATCAAGCAGAAGCTGGTCTAGAAAAACTTCGCAATAACGTAGATTCACTTATCGTTATCAATAACGACAAACTAAGACAACAGTTTGGAAATTTAGGTTTCAAACAAGGATTCTCCAAAGCCGATGAAGTTTTAACCAATGCGGCAAAAGGAATGGCAGAAGTAATTACCGGTTATTTTGATGTTAACATCGACTTCCGTGATGCAAAATCTGTTCTTCAAAACTCAGGAACTGCCTTAATGTCAACAGGAACTGCTTCTGGCGAAAACAAAGCAGAAGAAGCGGTAAGAAAAGCATTGGATTCTCCATTGTTAAACGACAACAAAATTACGGGAGCGAAAAATGTACTTCTTCTTATCCGAAGCGGAAACGAAGAAGCAACGATGGACGAAATTGGATTAATCAACGATTATATTCAGAAAGAAGCGGGGAATACCGCAGATATTATTTTCGGAGTTGGAACAGATGAGGAACTTGGCGATGCCATCAGCGTACTGGTAATTGCAACCGGATTTTCTAACGATAATCTAAAGCACGCTGGACCAACTGAAAAAATCACCATTAATTTACACGACAAAGTTTCAAAGCAGCAACGCACTTCCCCTTTTTTAACCAAAAATGAACGTGCGGAAGCGCCAAAACAAGTAGAAAAAGAAAGCAAAAACTTCTTTCGGTTAGATGATGATTCCAACGCGAACAATCCTCAATTTAGCGCAACTCAACAGGCTGCAGCGCCTCAAATTATTGAGGAAGAAACACCTACTGAAGTTCATTATTTTGATGAAGAACCTGATGAAGATTCTCAGGAAGAATACAACTTGTTTACTTTTTCTGATTTCGAAGATGAACACCAATCCTTCACTTTTGAAGTAGAAGACAAGCCCGTTTCGCATACCAATTCGATTAGTGAAGAAGAAAAACCCGTTCAGGTGAATTTCTCTTTACATGATGCCGATGAAGTTGAAGAAGAAATAATACCAGAACCATTTGTTCGTGAGCAAACTGTTCAAATCGTTGAGAACCACATTCCAGAAACTCCGAAAAAAGAAGAAGTCGTTCCACAGCAACCGTATGAAGAAATCGAGGAAATCCAAGATCAACCGGTAAATAATTCTTTTTCTGAAGCTACTTCTGAATTCACCTTCTTTACGAGAACTGAAAGTCAGGAAGAAAAAATTCAGGAAAGAAGAAACAAATTGAAAGAATTTAATTCAAGATATCAAGCTTCAGAAATGGAAACTAATTTTGATAAAATTCCAGCGTACAAACGTAAAAACATCAATATTGATAGCGAAAACGCGTCCGACCAAAGAATCAATTCTTACCTTTCTGAAAACGAAAGAGGACAAGTATATGTGCGCGAAAACCGATTTTTAAATAAAGATGTTGATTAAATAATTGAAAAGTGAAACAAGCTAGCAGCATAAATTCTTTTTACTTTTCTAGATGTTCACCTTCGTAAATTTTAATAAAATGAGTTTAGAAAACACCATTAACGAAGCGATTAAAACCGCAATGAAAGAAAAGGATAAAGTTGCCTTAGATTCATTACGTGCAGTTAAATCACAAATTCTTTTGCTTAAAACAGAAGCAAAAGGAGCGGACGTTTCCGCAGAGCAAGAAATTGCCATTTTGCAGAGAATGATTAAACAGAGAAAAGATTCCTTTGAGCAGTTTACCGCACAAGGCAGAAAGGATCTTGCCGATGTTGAAGAATCTCAAATGAAGGTAATTGAAAAGTACCTGCCAAAACAACTTTCTCCAGAAGAATTGGAAGCCGAACTGAAAAAAATAATTTCAGAAGTTGGCGCTGAAACAATGAAGGATTTAGGGAAAGTAATGGGAACTGCTTCTAAAGCACTTGCTGGAAAATCCGATGGAAAGAGCATCTCCGAAACGGTTAAAAAGCTTCTTTCCTAAACTTGGCATCTCATAAGTGTTTACCTACATCTTATTATGATGCACCCAATTTTTAAAGGATACTAACCTTTGCATATCGATTTGAAAAGCCCGTTACCAATTTGGTTTCGGGTTTTTTTATGCCAAATCGTCTCAATAGATATTTGGTATGAAATTGATAGAATAAAGAACGATAAAGATTTTAAAATTAATGACTAATTTTGTCGAATAATTGTTAACATTAAATAATCAAATAATATGTATCCACAAGATCTTGTACTGCCAATGAAGGCAGAATTAACCGATAAAGGATTTGAAGACTTAACTACAGCTGAAGCGGTAAATGAAGCATTAAAACAACCAGGAACTACCCTTTTGATGGTAAACTCTGTTTGTGGTTGTGCAGCAGGAGCAGCAAGACCAGGAGCGGTATATTCGCTAACAGGTGATAAAAAACCTGAACATTTGGTAACCGTTTTTGCGGGATTTGATACCGACGCAGTAGTGGAAGCAAGAAAACACTTGGCACCATTCCCTCCGAGTTCTCCAGCAATTGCACTTTTCAAAGATGGTGAGTTGGTTCACATGCTTGAAAGACATCATATTGAAGGTAATCCTGCGGGCGCTATTGCTGCTAATCTGCAAGCAGCGTACGATGAATATTGCTAAACTAAAATTTTAGTTTCCATAAAAAAAGAGATGAATTCAAATGTTCATCTCTTTTTTATTCTTATTTCAGCAAACCTAATTCGCTATAATGTTTTTTAAATTTCTGAATTTTCGGTCCAACCACTGCGCTGCAATAGGGCTGAGTTGGATTGGCATTATAATACCCTTGATGATATGTTTCTGCTGGCCAAAATTTCTCAAACTTTGCAAATTCGGTTACATATTTTCCATTCCATCTACCAGATGCTTCCGATTCCTTTAACGCTTTTTCGGCAGCCAATTTTTCCTCTTCATTTTTATAGAAAATAACGGAACGATATTGTGTACCAATATCATTTCCTTGGCGATTAAGTTGCGTAGGATCATGAAGGAAAAAGAAAACATCCATCAGTTGCTCGTACGAAATCTCGTTTGGATTATAGGTGATCTGTACTACTTCAGCGTGTCCTGTATTTCCGGTACACACTTCTTCGTAGGTAGGATTTTGGGTAAAACCACCGGAATATCCCGATACGGCACTTTCCACTCCTTTCAGCATATTAAAGCAGCTTTCAACACACCAAAAACATCCTCCGCCAAAAGTTACTTGTTGTAAATTACTATTGTTATTCATAGGTTGAATCTTTTTTTGCAAATTTAAATTCTTTTCCTGTCCGTTGCAGGAAATCAATAAAAAAGAAATAAAAAAAATAAATACTCGACTAATCATATGCTTTCCGAAAACAAAAAACGCACCCAAAGGTGCGCTTGCTTATTGTAATTTTCTATAGTTGCTGATTACTTGCTGTTTTCCCAAACCAAGGCACTTGCCCCAAGAATGGCTGCATCAGCTTCATCAAGTTCACTGAAAACCAATCTCACTTTTCCTCTAAAGATTGGAAGTAAATTGCGTTCCATGTGGAGTTTTGTAGGTTTCAGTAAGAAATCTCCTGCTTTAATTACACCACCAAAAAGCAAAATTGCTTCTGGGGAAGAGAACATTACAAAATTAGCTAAAGCTTCACCTAATTTTTGGCCAGTATAACGAAATACTTCTATTGCAGTAGGATCGCCTTTTTTAGCGCATTCATGAACGGTTTTTGAATTGATTTCCTCTTCTGGATAATTATTCAGCATGGACTCAGGAAATTCTGCTCTAAATTTTTTAGCGGTAATTGCGATTCCTGTAGCGGAAGCGTAGGCTTCTAAACTTCCTTCAGATCCTGTGCTCCAATGTTTTCTACCTCCAGGTTTTACAATGGTATGTCCTAATTCTCCAGCAAAGCCGTCGTGTCCATAAATTAACTGCCCATTCGCAATAATTCCACTACCAACGCCAGTTCCAAGGGTGATCATAATAAAATCTTTCATCCCTCTTGCTGCACCAAACATCATTTCTCCAAGTGCGGCAGCATTTGCATCATTGGTCATTTTACAAGGAACACCAAACTTTTTGCTCATTAATTCAGCAAAAGGGATAATTCCTTTCCATTTTAAATTAGGGGCATGCTCAATCGTTCCTCGGTAATAATTTGCATTGGGCGCACCAACACCAATTCCGTCGAAATTTTTCTGTATTGAATGTTTTTTAAGAAGAGGTTGTACATTTTCGTATAATGCCTGAATGAAATCTTCTACCTTGTCGTACTGATCTGTTTTTAAGGTTCCTTTTTCTAGGATTTCACCGCGGTGATTAACAATACCAAATTTTGTATTGGTTCCACCGATGTCAACCCCGAGTGCAACCTGTCTAGATAGGTCTACTAATGCCATATGAGATTATTTGAGGAAGTGAATTTACAAAAATTTCGGAGATTATCATCGTTACGCGCAACTACATTCCCAAGTTCTGTTGAAAATCATATAATGATTTTATTTCTTCTTTTTTCTTCTTCCCCACCAAATCATAAAGCCAGTAATGGGCATTGAGGCAATCATTAAACTTACGATAAATGCGATAATTTTCGTTGGCCAACCCAAGATTGCGCCTACATGGATATCATAATTAGCAGCAACGGCTTTTTCGCCTAAATTTTTACTTGAATAATTAATTACTTTTAATGGCTGACCAGAATTTTCATCAAAAATTACACTGCTGTATTTGTAATAAACATTGGGAAGATGTTGAACGTAAATTTCGAAGTTGGGATGTTCATGATCATCTAAATGAGGATGCCCTAAATCTATCGAAAATGAATTTGCTTTTGGATAGTGCTTCCAGATATAATTCGCCATTGTATCAATCGTGGTTTCATTTCGAAGAGCAATTGGCGCAGTAGTTTTAATACTTGAGTAATCGGGATACACGGTATTTCCACCAGAAAAGAGGACATAGATTGTTGCCTGAATTATAATAAATGCATAGAAAAGTCCTGTAATGGCAAAAATTAACGCAAATACTGAACTGTAAAATCCTACGATATTATGAAGGTCGTAGTTTTTGCGCTTCCAATTTTTGATGTTTTTCCAGCGGAACCAAAACCGTTGTTTCCTAGCCGCTTTATTTTTCGGCCACCATAAAATAATTCCTGTAATTAGCATTCCAACGAAGATGATCACGGGAATTCCCACAATATATTTGCCCCAAGATTCTTTCAGCAGGAAACTCCAATGAATCATTTTCACGATATTGAAGAACCCATTTTTTTCGTCGTATACCTTTAAAACCTTTCCCGAATATGGGTTTACGTACGCAACTTTGTAGATAGGATATTCTTCGAAATAATTCCAAGCTTTGTCGTTGTGTTCATACCAATAAAACTTGTAAGATTCTTTGGGGTTAATGGGAACGTTTACCCAATGGATAGGATATTTTTCTGAGGTTTGCTGATTTACCCTTTTTTCCAACTCGCGAATGGGAAGTTGCTTCTTTTCTGAACTATTTTGTTCGTGATGAAAGATGACGTTTTGTCGTGAATAATTTTCAATATCTTCTTTAAAAACAAATAATGCGCCTGTAATGGATATAATGAAAATTAAAAAACCAATTGCCAACCCAAACCACAAATGCAGTTTCGATGACCATTTTTTGAAAAAACTCTGCTTCTTTTTATGATGTTTTTTTTTCAGCATCTTTCAGAATTAAAAACGCTATTCCTGGAATACACGCAGGAATAGCATTTGTTTTATGGAACTATTTTAGAATTTATACGTAAACGTAGTTAAGAAGTTGGCTAACTTCTGAGGATTCGCCGTGGTGTAACCTGTCCAATAATGTTCATTGGTAAGATTATCCACTTTAACCCCAATTCTGAATCGTTTTGCATCATAAAACGCGTTGGCATTAAGAACGAAATATTCTGGCAAATAGAATCCTGCAGTTACATAATTATCGCTGGCATAGTTTCCTCCAAAGCCAAATCCTAATCCCTTAACTGCTCCGTCCACAAATTGGTAAGCCAAGTTAAAGTTGGCATTCCAGAAAGAACCTGCCGTAACCGGACGTGTTTTTGTACTTTCATCCACCGTATCGTTATATGCTAAACCACCAACTAAAGAGAATCCTTTTACGAGATATGCATTAACTTCAAGTTCAAATCCTTTACTAGGTGTTGATGCCGTTTGTTGTTGTACGGAAACCCAATGTGGTGCATATTCTCCGGTGTAGAGCAATTGATTTTTTACTTTTATGGTATAGTAAGAAATTGTTGCGTTTAATCGATTTTTGAACAAGCTTGCTTTGAAACCACCTTCAAATTGATTTCCTCTTTCTGGATCTGAAAGTGTTGTATTTCCCAAGACATCAGAGGTGTAATAACCGTTTGATTTGAATGAATTTTGGTAATTCCCGAAAACTGAAAATTTATCTTTCACGATTTCATACACAATTCCAGCTTTTGGAGAAAATGCAGATTGGTTGAAAGGCAACTCGGTGTTGGTTCCAGAAGTACCTCCCAAATAATCATTATTTTCGTAACGAATTCCTGCAAGAATATGCAAGTTTTCAATTGGCGTAAACAAATTGGAAATGTACCCTGAATAGGTATTTAAATCTCGAATGTAATCCCAAGTCGAAAAATTAGCGGCATCTGCATAAAGCGCAGCTAATGCGCTTCCTGTCATCCAAGAATAATCTCCATCGGCAGCAGCTACAGTATCAAAATTGGTATTTAAATACTTATAGCGTGATCTTTCTGTGGTTCTCATGTAATCAAAACCAACAACCGTTTTATTTTTCATTCCGTTAGCAAAATCATAATTGAAGTTGAAGTTTTGCTGAATTTGGAACCAAGATTTTTTGCTATTATTGGTGGATTGATCCGCTCTACCCACTAAATACGAATTGGAATCTGCATTATACGCAATAGAAAAATAAGGATTATACCCATTCGAAAACGAATCGGAATTATTGATGTATGTATTAGATGTAATATTGTCGTTAAGTTTCCATTTTACATTACCGAAAACATTGGAGTTTCTGGCAGTCATATACAAATCTCTTCCGGTGTAGGATTCTTTATAATCTAATCCTGCAGCTTTTTCCAAATCCTTCATATTATCAATATTATTCAGGGTTAATGGAGAAAGATAGAAGAAATAAGGATTTCCTGTAACTCTGTTTTCAAACAATTCGTAGTCTACATTCAACTGAAGTTTATCGGATACATTCCAAGTTAAACTCGGAGCAAATGTGGTATACTGGTTTTTTGCATCGGTTTTCGTAAAATTACCTTCGTTGGTATATGCCGTATTTACGCGAAACAGCAAATCTTTTGTAATTGATGCATTAACATCTGCTGTTGCTCGGTAGGTGTTGTAACTACCTGCAGAAGCTGAAACTGCTCCAAAGAAATGATCTTGAGGTTTTTTGGTAACTCTATTAATTAAACCACCGTAAGAGGCAACTGTACTTCCATAAAGTGTTCCGGCTGGACCTTTAAGAAATTCTAATCGCTCCACATTGATGGCATCAATGGTAGAGGTTACAGGAGCCACTAATCCGTTTCTGGTTGAAGCTTGTGAAGGGAACCCTCTTAAAACGAAAAAAGAGCCACCATCGCCTGCTCTTCCCGTTGGATTCCACATTTTTTGTAAACCGGTAACATTTCTGTACGCATCATCAACGGTAAAAAGGTTCTGATTTTCGATGATTGTGCGATCGATAGAGGAATATACTTGTGGATTTTCGATAAATTTCATCCCCATTTTATTGGACGATTCTGTATCCAATTTTTTAATGGTTTTATCGATAATTACTTCCTCGATATTTTTTGAGTGTTTTACAGAATCATTTTCCTGCGCCATAGCGAATGTGGAAACCAATGCCACAACGCTCATCATAACTTGCTTCATTTAAGAAATATTTTTGCGCAAAATTATTATTTTTATCTGGTCTAAATTATATTTTTTTGAGTTTTTATCATAAAAAAACCACCTCTGCAAAGAAGTGGTTTTTAGTATTTTATCTGTATTTTGAATTACGCAGGAATTTCTCCTCTATAAAGAAACGAAATGATTTCTTTATTCATTTTATCCACCATTTCGCTGAATAAATAGAACGACTCTTGTTTATAAATTACCAACGGATCTTTTTGTTCGTAAACTGCACCTTGGGAAGAACGTCTTAAATCGTCCATCTCACGTAAATGTTGTTTCCAGTTATCGTCGATAATAGCCAAAGTAATGTTTTTCTCGTAATCGTTAATTAAGCTTTCGCATTGCGTTTCGTAGGCTTTCTCAAGATTACTTACAATCGTCATTGTTTTAGTACCATCTGTAAAAGGCACTTGAATCATTTTAAACATTTGCCCCTGATTTTTGTACACATTCTCGATAATTGGGAATGCTTTTTCTTTCATGAGGTTAAGTTTCATTTGATAATCTTCCTGTGCTGCTTTGTACAGAATATTGGTAATATCTGCTACTGATTTCGAAGTAAAATCACTTTCAGAAACCGGCGCTTCCATGGTGAAATTTTTGATGATTTCGTATTGGAAATCTTTATAATCTCCTTCCACTTTCGCTTTATTGGTGATGGCATGCGACACATCGAAAATCATGTTCGAAATATCATATTTCAAGTGATCTCCAAAAAGTGCATTTTTTCTTCTTTTGTAGATAACGTCACGCTGTTTGTTCATCACATCATCATACTCCAATAATCTTTTACGAATACCGAAGTTATTTTCTTCTACTTTTTTCTGTGCTCTTTCAATAGAACGGCTAATCATTGAATGTTGAATAACTTCACCATCTTTATGCCCCATTCTATCCATCATTTTTGCGATTCTTTCTGAACCGAAAAGTCGCATTAAATTATCCTCAAGGGACACGTAGAACTGTGAGCTACCTGGATCTCCTTGACGTCCGGCACGACCTCTTAACTGACGGTCTACCCTACGCGAATCGTGTCTTTCTGTACCAATAATGGCAAGTCCACCTGCATCTTTAACTTCTTTACTCAGCTTAATATCGGTACCACGACCTGCCATATTTGTGGCAATGGTAACTACGCCTGGTCGACCAGCTTCTGCAACAATTTCAGCTTCTTTTTTATGAAGTTTTGCATTCAGAACTTGGTGTGGTATTTTTCGAAGTTGAAGTGCTCTTGAAAGCAATTGAGAAATCTCAACGGAGGTTGTCCCTACCAAAACTGGTCTTCCTGCAGCGGTTAATTTTTCTACTTCCTCAATAACAGCATTGTATTTTTCACGATTGGTTTTGTAAACCAAATCCTGTCTATCATCTCTTTGTATAACTCGGTTGGTTGGGATTACCACTACATCGAGTTTATAAATTTGCCAGAATTCCCCTGCTTCTGTTTCAGCAGTACCCGTCATCCCCGCAATTTTATTATACATACGGAAATAATTTTGAAGGGTAATGGTAGCAAAAGTTTGGGTGGCTGCTTCAATTTTTACATTTTCTTTGGCTTCAATCGCTTGGTGAAGTCCGTCGGAATAACGTCTTCCCTCCATAATACGACCGGTTTGCTCATCAACGATTTTCACTTCTCCGTCAATGACAACGTATTCATCATCTTTCTCAAAAAGGGTATAAGCTTTAAGAAGCTGGCTTAGGGTATGAACACGTTCTGATTTCTCTGCAAAATCACCAAAAAGTTTTTCTTTTTGTTCGAATTCTTCTTCTTTAGAAAGATTTTTCGCTTCAAGTTCTGCGATTTCCGTGCCAATATCTTGAAGTACGAAAAAGTTAGGATCGGAATTCCCTTGAGACATGTATTCCACTCCTTTATCCGTAAGATCAACTTGATTGTTTTTTTCGTCGATCACAAAGTAAAGATCTTTATCCACGATTGGCATATCGCGGTTATTATCTTGCATGTATTGTGCTTCTGTTTTCTGAAGCAATGCTTTGTTTCCACTTTCAGAAAGGAATTTAATCAGTTGTCTGTTCTTAGGCAAACCTCTGTATGCTTGTAACAATTTAAATCCACCTTCTTTTGTGTTTCCTGAAGTGATCAGCTTTTTCGCTTCGTTGAAAATACCAGAAACTGTTTTTTTCTGAACTTCAACAATACGATCAACGGATGGTCTCAACACATCATATTCTTGGCGATCCCCTTGCGGAACTGGCCCAGAGATAATTAAAGGTGTTCTAGCATCATCAATTAAAACCGAGTCCACCTCATCAACAATCGCAAAATTTTGCTCTCTTTGCACCAATTCGGTTGGTGAAGTTACCATGTTATCTCTTAGATAGTCGAAACCAAATTCATTATTGGTTCCGTAGGTAATATCGGAATTGTAAGCTTTTCTTCTTCCGTCAGAATTGGGTTGGTGATTATCGATACAATCGATCGATAATCCGTGGAATTGGTATAAAGGCCCCATCCAAGCGGAGTCCCTTTTCGCCAAATAATCATTTACGGTAACCACATGTACGCCACGACCAGGAAGCGCATTGAGGTAAATAGGCAAAGTCCCTACAAGTGTTTTACCTTCCCCAGTCGCCATTTCGGCGATTTTACCAGAGTGCAAAACTACCCCACCGATAAACTGCACATCGTAATGTACCATATCCCATTTAACTGGAGTTCCGGCAGCATCCCAAGTATTTTTCCAGAAAGCTTGGTCGCCTTCAATTACCACAAAGTCTTTGGTGGAAGCGAGTTCTTTATCCATATCGGTTGCGGTAACTCGTAAACCTCCATTTTCTGCAAGTCTTTTAGCAGTTTCTTTAACAAGAGCAAACGCTTCTGGAAGAATTTGGTTAAGCACTTTTTCTTCAAGTTCGTACGACTCTTTTTTAAGTTCTTCTATTTTAGTAAAAAGAGCTTCCTTTTCGTCGATATTACTGGTGGCACTGATCTGTTCGTTAATTTGATCAATTTTAATGGTAATATCAGCGGAGGATGCTTTAATTTTATCCTTGAACTCTTTGGTTTTATCTCTTAAACCATCGTCGGATAATTGTTGTATTGCCGGTTCGGCAGCTTTAATTTTGGTAACAACTTTTTTTACTTCCTTTAGGTCTTTTGCGTTTTTATCGCCTAAAAACCCTTTAAGAACTTTGTCTAAAAAACTCATAAAATCTTGCTTTTAACCCGAAACATCAGTGCTTAGGGCTGGTAATCTACACATTGTGTGTATCGGTTTATAGAAATGCAACATGCTTAAGTGCAACCACTAAAGCATGTTACTATATTTTAATTAATATTCGTCCTCGTTCCAGAGGAAATCCTCATCTGTTGGATAATCGCTCCAAACTTCTTCAATTGATTCGTAGATTTCGCCTTCATCTTCAATGGCTTGAAGGTTTTCTACTACTTCCATTGGTGCACCAGTTCTGATGGCGTAATCGATTAATTCTGCCTTAGTCATTGGCCAAGGTGCGTCGCTTAAATATGATGCTAATTCTAGTGTCCAGTACATACGTTTCTAATTTTTTGCAAAAGTAAAAATTTAGATGTTAATTCAAAGTTTTTTCCATTGATTTTCAATTCTTTTTAGTTCTTTTTTGCAATGTTGCTTTTAGAACTTAAAAACTTAAATTGAATTTTCAACTAATGGGCTAAATTTTCAAGGCTTTCTCAAAAACCATTCCACAAATTTTTTTATGCCATTTTGGAAGTTCGTACTGGGCTTATAGCCGATTAGCGATTGTGCTTTGGTAATATCGGCATTGGTTTTAAGCACATCGCCAGGTTGCATCGGAAGTTGTTTTTTAATGGCTGATTTCTTTAAAACATCTTCAATAGTACTGAGCATTTCATTAAGTGTGATGACTTGACTTTCACCTAAATTGATAATCTCATACACATGCTCATGATTTTCTAGATAGCGTATTGATTTTAAAACGCCATCAATAATATCTTCGACAAAAGTATAATCTCGAGCGGTACTTCCATCGCCATAAAATGGAATTTCCTTATTTTCTAGAATGAGTTTTGTAAATTTATGAATCGCAAGATCTGGTCTTTGCCTAGGCCCGTACACCGTGAAGAAGCGCAACTGAATCATATCAATCCCATAAAGATGATGATACACATGCCCGATTACTTCGACGGACTTTTTAGTTGCGGCATATGGAGAAATTGGTCGATCCACATTATCGGTTTCGGAAAACGGAACTTTAACATTATTCCCATACACACTTGAAGAAGAAGCACATACGAACTTTTTAATATTATGTTTTTTACACAATTCCCAAAGATTCATGCTTCCCTTTACGTTCACTTCCTGATACTCTAAAGGACGTTCTATTGAAGGACGAACTCCTGCTAATGCCGCTAAATGAATGATTAAATCGATTGAATGTTTCTGAAAAATCTCATCCAAACCATCAAGATCTCGAATATCTTGGTAGTAGAGTTGGTAGTTGGCTGAAGCCGTTTCCAAAATCAGTTTTTGAATATCGGTTTTTTTATTTGTAAAATTAAAATCAAAAAGTTTACCTGTACTTTCTAAAGTATTGTTGATTTTTATTTTATAATCGTAGAAATCATCAAAATTGTCTACGTTTATGACAGAATGTCCATTTTTCAAGAGCTGTTCTACTAAATGAGAACCAATAAAACCACTTCCTCCCGTAATCAGATAATTCATAATCTAATAATTGTTCTACAAATTTATTACTTTTACTTTTAAATTCAACACAATGCACTTTAAAGGTCAAATCCTAAAAATGATTTCTCAAAATGCCGAACCTATTCAATATTATCTGAATCTATCGGCAGATCTTCTTAATATGAACCAACTGATCGGAAAAAAAATTCATATTAAACACATCGGATACGAATGCGTAAACTGCGGAAGCGACGAGAAAATTTACAGAATGGGATTTTGCAAAAAATGCTTTTTCGAAAGTCCATACGCCAGCGAAACAATTATTCGTCCGGAACTTTCTAAAGCGCATTTGGGAATTGAAGAACGCAATCTTGATGTTGAAAAAAGCATCCAACTTGTTCCGCATATCGTCTATTTAGCGTACACCGGCGATGTAAAAGTTGGGGTAACGCGTGAAGCCCAAATCCCTACTCGATGGATTGATCAAGGCGCAACATTCGCACTTCCCATCGCAAAAACATCCAACCGATATGAAGCAGGAATGATTGAAGTTGCCTTAAAAGAGCATTTGCCCGATAAAACCAATTATAGGAAGATGCTTCAAGATGATTATGAAGACGAGCTGGATTTGGAAGATTTTAGAAATCAGGTAAAACAATATTTCCCCTCAGATTTTGAAAAATTTTACAATACTGAAAGCGAGATTTTTAAATTAGATTATCCTTATCAAGCACCAGAGAAAATTAATGTATTTACACTTGATAAAAATCCAGATTTCGAAGGTGTTTTAAAAGGAATTAAAGGTCAATATTTATATTTTGAAGGCGGAAATTTCATCAATGTTCGTGGACACGAAGGCTATGTAATTGAATTTGATATCAATTGAATTTGATATTCTCTTAATAAACGATACCACCAGAAGCAAATAAAAAAAGTGAATCTTCCAACCAAAACATCCGATTTACTGATTTATGTACTGCTCCTTTTTTACTGGATTGCGGTAAGCATTACTTACTTCAACTTGCCTGAACAAATCCCCATTCATTATAATGGAAGTGGAGAAGTTGATGCTTTTGGCAATAAAAACTCAATTTTCACACTGCCCGTCATTGCGAGCATTCAAACTCTACTCATTAGCTTATTGATTAAAAATCCAGATTTTCTTGTATTTCATCCTCAAAACAAGAACCTCGTTTTGAAAAAAGTTAGAATGCTAAAATCACTCAGAATCATTCTTCTCATTGCATTCATCTACATCGATTATACCACCATCACCATTTCATTTAATGAAGAAAAAACGGGTTTGGGAAAAGCATTTCTCCCATCGATGCTCATTGCCTTATTGGTTCCAATTCTCATTTTCACGTTCTGTTCAACGAAAATTAAGCTAAAAAATAGAACTTAAATTATTTTATTTACAAAATTTCAATTAAAAGAAATTCCGTTTTGCTTAATCCTTATATTTGAACCCGAAAATGCTGATTATGAAAAACAAATGGTTGAAAATAGGCGCCATACTATTAGGATTTTTTTTCATTTTAATTTTAGCTTCTAATTTTATTTTGAATTTTTGGTTGAAGAAAAACCTTCCTTCATACCTTAAAGAAAACACCGATTATATTATTAATTACAAGCAACTCGATGTTGATTTGGGTACAGGAAATATATTTTCAACCGGAATTTCTGTAAACACGAAAAACCCAGACAATCGCGAAATATTCAATATTCAAGGAACGGTTGATACATTGAAAATAGGGAAATTTGGAATTATTGATTTTATTTTTAACAAAAGAATTTCCACTTCTGAACTCGAAATTGCAAACGCTCAACTCAACCTAATTTTACCCAAACCAAAAGACAAGAAAAAGGAGAATAAAAATCCTTTTAAAATAAGAAATATCAGCATTCGAAACTCTAAGATCAATCTTTATAAAGACAACCTTAGCAAACTTTTCTCTGCCAATCATTTCAATTTAAAGGCGAAAAATGTAAAACTGAAAGAGGAGGATGATGAAACGCTTCTACCTGTAACTTTCGATGAATATAGTATTGACGCCGAAAACCTATTCTTCCGCCAGAAAAACACTTACGCAATTACATCAAAAAAAATAAGCACAAAAAATGGTAAGCTCAACATCCAACAATTTAATTTAAAACCTCTTTTGTCGTTTACGAAATACGCACAAATTTATCCGAAAAAAGGCGGCTTATTTGATGTTCAAATACAAGAAATTAATTTGGATAGCATTGCTCTAAAACCAGAGTTAATTACCGCGTCATCGTTGCATTTGGTGAAACCTGAAATTAAAATTTATCAGCGTAAAGCCATCGATTCTGCAAAAAAATCTAGCGAAATTTCAATACGAAATCTTGCTTTGGATTCTGCGAGCATTCAACTTTTAAAACCAGACGGAAGCACTTCGTTTAGGGCTCAGAATCTGAATGCAAAAATATCCGATTTGCAGAACAATAAAGAAAAAGGATCATTACCCATTTCATTTTCGAAATTAAAACTCGACGGTCAGAAGGTGAATTTTGAAACAGCAACGCAAAACATTGAAGTTGGCGCGTTGGCTTTAAATGAAAAATCAGGAGATTTTCATGGAATTGAAGTAAAACCTAAAACCTCATCCTCCACCAAAACCATTTTCGATATTCGAGCAAAGCGAGCGTTTTTCAATATAAAAGAATGGAATGTTAAGAATAAGAAATTGAAACTGAATGTTGAAAATATTCTTGTCGATGGAATTTCGGGAACCGTTAAAGCAGCACAAAATCCAATAAAGAAAAAGAGTGATTTTAGCGGAATTGAATTTCCTTTAACGATTAAAAATGTGCAAATTACCAATGCAAATGTACGGTATGAGAAAGGGAAGCAACCGTTGTTTTTTAGTGATTTGAATGCACGATTTCAAAACATTGAAATGAATGCGGAAACCGCCAAAACAGAAATGCCATTTACGATCGGAAATTTTTCAGTAACCACACGAAATTTCAATTACGACACTGCGTTTTATACGCTTTCTGCCGGACTTTTAAAAGCCAATCCCAACTCCGTACAAGTCAATAATTTCAAAGTAAAACCCAAATATTCAAGGTCGCAATTCATTAAAATGATTCCGACAGAGCGTGATTTGTACACGATTTCTGCCAACAAAATAGAAATGAAAGGCAATTGGGATTTCTTTACTTCCAAAAAATATTTAAACGCAACGGAGCTCAATATTTTGAATTTAGATGCTAATATTTTCAGAAGTAAAATTCCGAAAGATGATCCTAAAATAAAACCGATGTACAGCGAATTATTGAGGAAAATAAAATTCCCAATGTTTATTGTAAACACAAACATCAAAAATTCAAACTTAGTATACGAAGAAGATACGAAAGCCAGCGATGGACCAGGAAAATTGGAATTTGCCAACTTTAATTTGAATGCAAAAAATCTAAATTCAGGTAAGATGAAAGGGAAACCGACAAAAATTCCCATTACGATTGATGCTCAATTCTTTAAAGTTTCTCCACTTCACGTAAAATGGAATATCGATACTCAAAGCATGAACGACGCTTTTACCATTGGCGGAACCATTAGTTCGTTGCCCGCAACTCGGTTAAATGCTTTTGTAGAGCCATATTTAAAAATTCGAACAACAGGAAGTATTAATCATTTGAAATTTAATTTTCATGGAAATAAAAATGGACTTGATGGAACATTTAATATGATGCACAAAGATTTAAAAGTTTCCATTTTGAAAGAAACGGGCGAGAAAAACAAACTTCTTTCTGCGGTTGCCAATATTTTTGTACGTTCCAATTCCGACAAATTTCCAGAAAGTGTTGTGGTTGATGATGTGGAAAGAGATCCGACAAAATCATTTTTTAATCTCTTCTGGAAAGGAATTGAAGAAGGTTTGAAAAAAACACTCATCGGTACAAATGTTGAAAAAACCGAGCAAAAAGTAAAAAATACAGTGCAAACAGCAAAAGAAACTACGCAAAGTGTTACCGGTGCTGTAAAAGATGCGAAATCGGCTGCTAAAGACGTTAAGAATGCAGTTGCTGAAGTTACGTCCGCAAAACAGAAATCGACGAAAACTCCTGAAAAAACCAAAGAGAAAGAAGGATTTTTCAAACGAACTTTCAAGAAAAAGGAAAAGGCTGAATAGTTCATTCAGCCTCTCAATATGTATTCTATTCGAAGTTACTCGAAATTATATTCTTCTTTATCTTCCACAGGAATTTCTCGGATAAATTTTAAAAATTCAGGAGTAAAATTACTTTCCGCACTATATGAATCTATTACAATTCCTTTGTTCCCAAACTGATCCTCAAGCACATATAAAACGGCATCATTAGCGGGATCGGTATCGCCTTCAAAACGATACGATTTTACCAAAAGTAAATCTTCGGGTTTGTAAATATGATCAGAATCTTGCAAACGAACATTGCCTTGTTCATCGGGTTTAAATTCTCTCTGAATTCCTTTATCTTTTGCCAGTTTATTGAGCACTTGGCTTAGGGTAAGCATTGGTTTAGACATAATTTGAATTTTTTAGTATCTAAAATTAACCTTTTTCAAAAAATCAAGACTTACAACTTTTAAAATAATTGATGTAAGATTTCCCTTGCTAACCTTTCGATTTTTACATAAACGTTTCGCCTTTTTTCAACTTTTTTAAATCGTTTACATATTCTTTAATCATTTGATCATTTGTACGTGGACAAATCAGAAGTGCATTATCTGTATCCACAATAATATAATCTTTAAGCCCGTCCACAACCAACGCTTTATTGCCTTTTAAGCGGATAATATTGCCTTCGGAATTGTACGTTAATATATGTTTGGATTGCACCGCATTCTCTTTTTCATCCTTTTCGGCATTTTCGTACACGGAAGTCCATGTTCCTAAATCACTCCAACCTAAATCTGCGGGAATTACATACACATTTTGTGCTTTCTCCAGAATACCGTTATCAATTGAAACTTTGTTTACTTGAGGGTAAATGGTTTCTATCGATTCTTTCTCCTTGCTGGTATTGTATTCGCAAGTTGAAAAAAGTTTCTTCATTTCAGGAAGATAATCTTCAAATGCTTGAAGAATGGTGTTTACATTCCACACGAAGATTCCTGCATTCCAAAGGAAATCGCCAGATTCTAAAAAGCTTTTCGCGATTTCAAGATTTGGTTTTTCAGTAAAAGTTTTAACTTTATAGTAGGGCTTATCTTTCTCCTCAATATATTGAATATAACCATAACCTGTATCGGGACGTGTTGGTTGAATTCCCAGCGTTACCAAGTCGTTTTCCGAAGATACAATATCGAATGCTAATTGCACTTTCTCAATAAAACGATCTTCTTTTAAAATAAGGTGATCTGCGGGCAAAACAATCATGTTGGCATTGGGATCGCGCTGTGCGATTTTATTTACCATATAAAGGTTGCACGCTGCAGTGTTTTTCATCATAGGTTCTCCCACAATATTTTCTGCTTTCAGTTGTGGAAGTTGCTCCGCGGTTAAATCCGTGTATTCCTTATTGGTAATTACAAAAATATTTTCATCGGGCACAACCTTCGAAATACGATCATACGTTTGCTGAATCATTGTTCTTCCGGTTCCCAAAATATCTTGAAACTGTTTAGGAAATTTTTGGGTGCTCATTGGCCAGAAACGGCTTCCAATTCCACCTGCCATAATTACGCAATAATTATTACCACTCATAAATCTATATTTTTTTAACTTTTACTAAAGGTTTAAAATAATATTTCTTTTGATTCGAAATATTCTCGCAAATATACTTCTTTTTTAAAACTTCGATAATTCTGTATTCTTCTTTTCGATACAGAAAACCATCATTTTCCTTTAAACTTTCAAGTAAAATATGATCTTCATCATCGATATGAAAATACCGAACTAAGTCTGGACTCGACATGAAATTTGCTTTTGGAGCTGTTGAAAATTTTACAATTATTCTCTGCAATTCTGCTTCATAAACGGATAGACTTTCCAAGAGCATTTCGCCGAAAGTAACTTTCCATTCTTTACCATGCGGTGCGATTTTTCTTCCGTACACTTCAAATGCGATAAGATGGGCGAGTTCATGCGTGAGAACAAAGAAAAAAAGTTGCGGAGGTAAGGTTGAATTTACGCTAATTTCATGCGATTGATCGGGAAGTTTACGATAATCTCCCAATTTCGATTGCCGACCTTTTGTAATTCGAATATGCACAGCATAACTTCCAAACCATTTTTTTAGATAAGGAAGTGTGTTTTCTGGTAAAAAATTTTGCAGAATTGCAATCGACATCTTACAAAGATAGGGGAATTCCCGCATAGAATTCGAGCACCTTCACACTGAAAAGATAATTGAATTTGGCTTGCGCGGTACTTCCCTGTGCATTAGCAAAATTATTTCGAGCAATATTTACGTCGTAAATGGAACTTCTTCCCGCTTCGTAACTTTTTTCTGCAAATTCCAATGCAAGTTTTGAGCTTTTTTCCGCCTCTAAAGATGACAAGAAAATCTCATAATTACTATCGGCATCAAATTGTGCTTGCTGAACACTTTGCTTAATTTCTTGTTGTTGCTGTTGAAGCGCGTTTTTTGCTAAATCTTCATTGATTTTTGACTGCTCCATTTGCACTTTTGTAATGCCCTTATTAAACACCGGAACATTTGCCGTTACGCCAACTTGTTGACCGAAATTATCTTTATATTGTTGCATATACCTGCGATCTCCACTGGTATTTAACGCATTAAAATAAAAAGTTCCTAATCCGGCCGATGCCGAAATTGAGGGATAAAAACCCGTTTTGGTAACTTCTGTTTGCGCTTCTGCTGATTTTATTCTGCTTTCTGCTGCTTTAATTTGTGGCTGAAGTTGATAGGCGGTTTCTAATACATCTTCAGCCGAATACAAATTCGAATTCACGGATGAATTTGCAACATCAACATCTTGAATTTGAAGTTCTTTATAATTAGGAAGCAACATCAACTGAGCAAGCGAAAAAATACTTCTATTCACATTGACTTCTGCAGAAATTAAATTTTGTTTTTCTCTTGCTAAGGCCGCTTCTGCCTCTGCAAAAGTCGTTTGTGGCGTTGTTCCCACTTCTGTGGTAATCTTCGCACGGTTATACAATTTCAAAGCATTATCTACCGCGCTTTGGTTGATTTTCACAATTTCTTTATTGAGCAGAATCGAAAGATATTGTTGCGCCACTTGTAGAGAAATATTGTTCTTAATAGTTTCTACATCATATTGAGCAGCTTGCACATCAAATTCGGTTTTGCGAACTGTTTTCTCTAAGCGGCCGTTGTTATACACCAAAACATCCGCTCCCAGATTTAAATTATTGCTATATGAATCGTTGCGCTGAATTAAACTTCCAAACTGTTGTTGTCCAAAATTCGCACTGTGGCTCCACGTTCCAGAAACGCCAGGTAATTTTTGACGTTGAGCAATATCCAAGTTTTTATTTTGAATATCTTTATTATAAACATTTTGTTGAACCTGAAGATTATTTTCAATGGCGTAGTTCACACATTCCTGCAAAGACCATTTTTTTTGCGCTGATAACGTAACACAAGCAAAAATGAATGGCAAATAAGCGAGTCTCTTCATACAAAAGTTTATGAAATAAGACGCAGAAAGAATCGGAATGTTACACGAGATTTTCGATTTCCGAAATCCTTGTAATAATGGGCATTGCGAAAATACCACTGGTTTGAAGATAACGCTGATAAAATAGTTTTGCAGAATCTAAGTAAGAAAGGTCTTCAAGCAGTTTTCCTTTGTAGTAAAAAAGATTGCCCAACATTTCGAAATAATCCGCATGAAAATTCTCTTTCTCTTCCACAAACTGAATTAATTCTTCATTGGATTTTGCCGCTAAAGTTTCGAAATCCGAATGAAAAATATCTTTAAGTTGAGTTTCAAAAATACGTTCTTCCTCAATAGGATCACCTTCATTTTTTCCGAGAATTAATTTCGAAAGAAAGTTGGAAAACTGTCGCACAAGGCGAATCATATAATCTTTATCCTGTATCATTTT
The DNA here is from genome assembly GCA_023422635.1 of Bacteroidota bacterium. Classification (GTDB taxonomy): domain Bacteria; phylum Bacteroidota; class Bacteroidia; order Flavobacteriales; family Weeksellaceae; genus JAFAGO01. Next base: position 51,256 of record JAFAGO010000050.1, on the reverse strand, counting down.
AAAATATTCTTACGCAAAAAACAAATAGGCCAAAGCCACCGAAGTTATAATTCCTACTAAATCCGCAAGTAACATTGCCACAACCGTATATCGTGTATTTTTAATGGCGACTGCACCAAAATAAACGGCAATTACGTAAAATGTTGTATCCGAACTGCCTTGCAAAACTGCTGAGAGTTTCCCTTGAAAACTATCTGCTCCAAAGGTGTGCATGGTATCCACCATCATTCCACGCGCTCCGGAACCAGATAAAGGTTTAATTAACGCTGTGGGAAGCCCATCGACAAAGCGAGTATCAAAACCGGCAACGCCCGCAAACCATTTCATGCCATCAATAAGAACATCAAAAACACCGGAAGTACGTAATAGAGATATCGCAATTAACATTCCCACGAGATAAGGAATAATTTTCACACAAGTGTAAAAGCCTTCCTTTGCGCCATCGATAAACGCATCGAAAACATTAATTTTTTTATAGATTCCTCCCAATATAATTGTAAGGAAAATAAGCAGTATTAAGCCGTTGCTTAACACTTTTGAAAACGTATCCAATTCATCTTTACTTAGTTTCGTAAGATACCAAACCAATCCACCAATAATTGCAGAAATTGCTCCCACGTACGCAATTACGATTGGCTGCAATAAATTTATTTTCTGATATAAAGAAACAATAATCATTGCTGCCATTGTGGCTGCAAAAGTTGCAATCATGCAAGGAAGAAAAATATCAGTCGGCGTTTTACTTCCCATAGAAGCACGAATTGCAATAATTGAAACGGGAATTAAAGTCATTCCACCTGCATGCAGACATAAAAACATAATTTGCGAATTGCTCGCTCGATCTTTGTCTGGATTTAAAGTTTGTAAACTTTCCATCGCTTTCAATCCGAAAGGCGTTGCCGCATTATCTAAACCGAGTAAATTGGCAGAAAAATTCATTAGCATATGCCCAAAAGAAGGGTGATTTTTAGGTATTTCCGGGAATAATTTAGAAAAGAACGGTTGAATGAATCTCGACAACAAGTTAATTCCTCCAGCTTTTTCTGCAATCGACATAAACCCCATGAAAAGCGTCATAATTCCAATTAATCCCAGGCAAATTTTAACAGCAGTTTCCGAAGTTCCGATCACACCATCGGTTTCCTGAATGCGATAAACCTGAACATTCTGTTTTAAAGAATCGGTTTTGTAGTGAATGTGCCCATCATTATACTCATTTGTGTTAGAAAGGGCGTTGGTAATATTCGGTTGAAAACTTTGGATGGGTTGTTTTGCAATTTGTATTGTATCGCCACTTTTACCCACCACCATATCGTTATAAATACTTTTGAAATGATCGGACGACCAATATTTCACGCTTGCTACCAAAACGGCCACAATAATAAATGCGGACCAGATTCTGCTTAAAACCATCTCTTGAAAAAATTTTTATAAAAGTAAAGAAAATCAAACAAAAATCAGTTTTTTAAAAAGAAAAGCATCACGCTTTTTTTGTAACTTTAAGTTCCTAAAAATCAAACGATAGCCGTTTCCTTTTTAGCATTTCAAAATTGATTACCAGCACAAATCCCAATAAATCATGAATGCTAAAACCCAAAATCTAAGAAATGTTGTTTTACTCGGCCATCCCGGTTGCGGTAAAACAACCCTCATCGAGACGATGCTTTATGAAGGTGGAGCGATTAAACGTCGCGGAACCATTGAAAATCACAACACCGTTTCCGACGATACTGAAATTGAGCACGAACGCGAAAACACCATCTTTTCACATCAAATGTTCGTGAAATGGAAAGACAACAAAATTAATTTGATCGACACTCCCGGACTTGATGATTTTGTGGGAGAAGTAATTGCCCCTTTAAAAATCTCTGATACGGCGATCCTTGTTTTGAATGCTGCGGCGGGAGTTGAAGTGGGAACTGAATTGGTTTGGGAATATATTGAACAATACGAAACGCCCGCTCTATTTGTGATTAACCAAATGGATCATCCAAAAGCCGATTTTGAAAAAACATTAGAACAAGCCAAAGAACGTTTCGGAAGTAAACTTGTACCCATTCAATATCCGCTGAATTCTGGCGAAGGATTCAATCAAATTTTAGATGCACTGCGAATGGTCGTTTATGAATTCCCTACAAACGGTGGAAAACCTGAAAAAAAACCTATTCCTGAAAGCGAAATGGAGCGCGCAAAAGCGATGCACAACACTTTGGTAGAAATTGCCGCAGAAAATGAGGAAGGTTTGATGGAGAAATATTTTGAAGAAGGAACACTTTCTGAAGAAGATCTTTCCAAAGGCATCACAATAGCGCTAGCTCAGCAACAATTTTTTCCACTTTTCGTTGCGTCAGGATTGAAAGATATGGGCAGCGGAAGAATTATGGGATTCCTAAATGATATCGCTCCATCACCAGCCGATCGCCCTAAAAGAGTTTTAGAAAACGGCGAACAAATCGCGTACGACGCTAACGATAAAACCACGCTTTTTATTTATAAAACCGCATCCGAGCCGCAGGTAGGCCTGATTTCGTATTTTAAAGTCATCACCGGAAAAATTCATCCCGGCGATGAATTGATCAACGCCAACAATGGAGAGTTGGAGAGAATTACCCAGCTTTTTGTTTCAGAAGGGAAAGACCGAATTCCTGTTGATGTTTTAGAAGCGGGTGATTTAGGAGTTACCGTAAAACTAAAAAACTCCCGAACCAATACCACGTTAAATACAAAGGGAATTGATCGAAAAATTCGTCCGATGGTTTTTCCTGAAGCTAGAATTCGCAAAGCAATTTCTACCGATACTACTGCCGATATGGAAAAACTAATTGCTGCGCTTCATAAAATTGAAGAAGAAGATCCAACTTTACAAGTAGAACAATCTGCAGAATTAAAACAAACCATACTTCATGGCCAAGGACAACTTCATTTAGATTTGATCAAACAGCGGGTTGAAAAAGAATTTGGGGTAAAAATGCACTTTGCAGATCCAAAAATTTCTTATCGAGAAACCATCACTGGAAAATCAAGTGCGGAATATCGCCACAAAAAACAATCTGGTGGCGCTGGCCAATTTGGTGAAATTCACATGGTTGTAGAAAACTTTTTTGAGGAAATGGAAGAGCCGAAAGGATTTAATATTCGACAAAAAGAAATCGAAGATTTGCCTTGGGGTGGTAAACTTGCATTTTATTGGTGTATTGTGGGTGGCGCAATCGACTCTCGATACATTGGAGCGATAAAAAAAGGAATTATGCAGCAAATGAATGAAGGCCCACTCACCGGATCCCGTTGCCAAAATATCCGCGTTACCGTTTTTGATGGAAAAATGCACAGTGTAGATTCTAATGATATTTCTTTTCAACTGGCAGCATCGGGCGCATTTAAAGATGCTTTTCAAAATGCAAGCCCACAGTTACTTGAACCTGTTTATAAAGTAGAAATTCTTTGTCCAGACGAAAATACAGGCGACATTATGGGCGATTTACAAACTCGTCGAGCGATGATTTCGGGAATGGATTCTGAAGGACATTATCAAAAAATAATTGCTGAAGTTCCCCTTGCTGAAATGCACGATTATGGTTCCACCTTGCGTGCGATTAGCGGAGGAAAAGCAAAATTCACCATGAAGTTTTCGGATTACAAACTCGTTCCACAAAATGTACAGCACGATTTAATGAAGAAACATTTGGTGCTTGAAGAAGTTTAAATTTCATTTCATTTTTCATTAATCTGTCGGAATTAAATTTTCGGCAGATTATTTTTTTTAATGGTATTGAATTGGAAAACAAAACTTTTCAACGTAAAAAGATTAATCCCTAATTTGTCCGTTACCTGAAATTATCCATTTGTACGAGCACATTTCAGCCAAGGCCATTGGACCACGAGCGTGTAATTTTTGGGTTGAAATTCCTATTTCTGCACCTAAACCAAATTGCGCACCGTCGGTAAAAGCGGTTGAAACATTCGTATACACACAAGCAGCATCCACTCTTTTGGTGAAATACTCCGCAGTTGCAGCGTTTTCCGTAATGATACACTCCGAGTGTTGTGAAGAATTTTCAGAAATATGAAAAAGCGCTTCATCAATATTGTTAACCGTTTTAATCGCCATTGTATAGGAAAGAAATTCAGTTCCGAAACTTTCGTCCGTTGCGCGTTGTAACAAACCTTCCGGATATTTACCTTTTAAAATAGCAAACGATTCTTCATCTGCAAACAATGCCACATTTTCGCCAATAAGGTCTTTAACAAGTTCAAATAAGTTAGAAAGTCTTTCTTTATGAACGATTAAACAATCCAAAGCATTGCAAACACTCACTCTTCTGGTTTTGGAATTGAAAATAATCTTCTTGCCTTTTTCCAGATCTCCTTCAACATCAAAATAGGTATGCACTACTCCTGCACCAGTTTCTATCACCGGAACTTTTGCGTTTTCTCGAACATAGTTAATCAAACTTTTACCTCCACGAGGAATAATTACATCAACATAACCTACAGCATTTAATAGCGTTGCTGTAGCTTCTCGACCAGCATCTAAAAGAGTAACAAAGTTTTCATTCAAGTGGAATTTTTTAAGCACTTTTTTAATAATTGATACAATCGCAATATTGGAAAAATGAGCATCTGTTCCGCCTTTTAACACACAAACATTTCCCGATTTAAAACAAAGCGAAAACACATCAAAAGTAACATTTGGTCGCGCTTCGTAAATAACGCCAACCACACCAAAAGGAACCGTAATTTTTGAAATTTGAATCCCATTAGGTCGAACTTCTTTCGAAAGAATTTTAGATAAAGGCGAAGGTAAATTTACCACATTTCGAATATCAGCAGCAATAGATTGTAAGCGATCTTTCGTTAACAAAAGTCGATCATACATGGGATTTTCAGAATCCATTTTCGCTAAATCCTTTGCGTTTTCTCTTAGAATATTTTCTGATTCAAAATCAATCGAATTTGCTAATGTTGTAAGTACAGTATTGATTTCATTTTCATCTAAAATATTAAGATCCCGAGCGGCATTTTTTACTTCCGATTTCCAATTCATTTTTTTGAGTTTATTAATTGATTATCAATTTATTCCAAAAACAAATAATCACAATGAATGAGTGGCTTTTGATTCTTCTTACCGATAACATCCAAAGCCTTTTCCGAATTATAACTGGCTTTCCCAATACCAAGGTAACGATTGGACTCGTTATAGATTTTTATTAAATCATCTTTCTCGAAATTTCCTATAATCATCGTAATTCCTACGGGAAGAACACTTACTGCTTTTGAACCAAATAGTGCCTTTTCTGCATTATCGTTGATGATAATTTCGCCTTTCGCAAATCCATCGCTATGCGCAATCCATTTTTTCACACTTGAAATTTCGTCTGTAACCGATTCAAAATGAGTGCATAAAGTGTTCTCTTGATTTACTACTTTAGAAATAATATCATCGGTTTTTCCGTTCGCTATAAACACTTCAATACCTTCGTCCACCATCTTGCGAGCGATCTTTTCCTTCGTAAGCATTCCGCCTCTTCCGAACTGAGATTTTGTGTTCTGAATGTAATCGGAAATCGACTGTCCTTTTTTAATAGTTCGAATCAACTTAGAATTTTCATCTGTCGGAATTCCCGTAAAAACGCCATCAACATTGGTAAGGATTAGCAATGCATCCGAATCCATCATTGAAGCCACCAAACCAGAAAGTTCATCATTATCCGTGAACATCAATTCGGTTACGGAAACCGCATCGTTTTCGTTCACAATTGGAATTACCTTATGATCGAGCATTACTCGAATGCAATTTCTTTGGTTCAAATATCCGCGACGGTTTGAAAAATTATCTTTTGTGGTAAGAACTTGCCCGACAACAATATTATGTTCTCGGAAAAAGTCCCAATAGTAATTCATCAATTTTGCTTGACCAATTGCTGAAAAAAGTTGTCGTTCATCTACAACATCCATCTTCTTTTTCGCTTTCAAAGTACTTCTTCCTGCAGCTACAGCACCAGAGGAAACAAGAATTACTTCGATTCCGTTTTTGTGCAGTTCCGCAATTTGATCAACAAGCGCTGAGATTCTGGTAAGATCCAACTTACCGTTCGACTTTGTGATTACGTTACTGCCAACCTTTATGGTGATTTTATTAATTTTCTTCATGTTTTGAAAATCAGTGAAATTAAATAGAAGGATAAAGCGTAACGAAAATACACATTTTTAGTGCTACTCTTTTAAATACACCAAATCGCCATCAAAATGATCTTCAACATCTTGAAGAACTTTTGCTGTTTTTAGCTTATTCCGAATTTTTTCGATGAAGAAGCTTTTCTCAAAAAACTGTCGATGAATTCCGGGTAACATTTCCATAAACAAATCCATTCCCACGGTATTATTATGAAGATCCATTTTGGTTTCCAAAGGTTCGTTGGGGAACAATTCTTCGTGTAAATCCGTCATTGTTTTACACCATTTAAGTGCTTTTTTAGGCGACGAAATTTTACAGCAATACATCATAATTAAACAGCACCAAAGTGCGTGTCTAAAAGCATTTCCGATACCGTTGGTAGAATTGGTTTTCGGATATTCCTTCCTTGCGATTTCGAATGCTTTTAAAGTAGCGTAAGCGGTAAGGATGGAAAAAAGAGGATGCGGCACAGTGAGTTTGGCCAACTTTAGAAGTTTCCCAAAACTGAGCGATTTCAGAGCGTTTAGTATTACTTTAATTCCTTTTTTCATAAAAAAAAGAAATCCCACCCGCAAAGAGGTGAGATTTTTCTTTATTGGTTCGAACGATTAGGCTCTTGCATACAATAAGTTCACCGTTTTTGAAACTGTTTCACGAATATCGGTTCTTTTTACGATAAAATCCACAAATCCTTTTTCTAAAAGAAACTCTGAAGTTTGGAATCCTTCTGGAAGATCTTTACCGATGGTTTCGCGGATAACTCTTGGGCCAGCAAAACCGATTAAAGCGCCTGGTTCCGCCATAATAATATCGGCAGTCATTGCGAATGAAGCGGTAATTCCTCCAAAAGTTGGATCGCAAAGATAGGCAATATACGGAAGTCCTGCTTCGGAAAGCTGTGCGAGTTTGGATTGAACTTTAGCCAATTGCATTAAAGAAAATGCAGCTTCTTGCATACGAGCTCCACCAGATTGGCAGATAATCATATATGGAAGTTTGTGCTTGATACAATAATCAATTGCGCGGCTAATTTTTTCGCCCATTACGGAACCTAATGATCCACCGATGAATGCAAAATCCATACAAGAAATCACCATTTCAGTGCCGTTTACTTTACCAACAGCATTTCGAATGGAATCATTCAGTTTGGTTTTGGATTTCACTTCTTTCAATCGATCAGTGTATGCTTTTGTATCTTTAAATTTAAGCATATCAACGCTTTCCACATTGGCATCCAGCTCTTTGTAATTTGCTTCATCAAAAAGCATTTCGTAGAACTCATTACTGCCAATTCGTACATGGAAACCATCTTCTGGCGATACAAAATTGTTTCTCCGAAGTTCCTCATGCTCCACTATTTTACCTGAAGGGGTTTGATGCCAAAGTCCTTTTGGAACATCTTTTTTATCTTCTGTGGAAGTGGTGATGTTTTTTGCTTTTCTTTTAAACCAATCAAAAGCCATATTTAAATCGTATTATTTTATAATTATTTCAGCGTGTTAACGTTGTTAAGATCTTCAAACGCTTTTTCTAATCTTTTGCTGAATGTTTCTTCTCCTTTTCTTACCCAAACTCTTGGATCGTAGAATTTTTTGTTTGGTGAATCGTCTCCTTCTGGGTTACCGATTTGTCCGTTAAGGTAATCTCCTTTTGTACGTACATAATCGCGAATTCCTTCTAAATAAGCATATTGCAAGTCGGTATCGATATTCATTTTAACAACACCATATCCAATTGCTTCTCTGATTTCCAAAAGTGTAGAACCTGAACCTCCGTGGAATACGAAATTTACTGGTTTTGGACCTGTTCCGAATTTTTCTTCAACAAATTTTTGAGAGTTATCTAAAATTTTCGGCGTTAATTTTACGTTTCCTGGTTTGTACACACCGTGAACATTACCGAATGCAGCTGCAATTGTAAAGTTTGGTGAAATTGCGTTTAATTTTTCGTAAGTATAGGCGATATCTTCAGGTTGCGTATACAATTTAGAATCATCCACATCTGAATTATCAACTCCATCTTCTTCACCACCGGTAACCCCGATTTCAACTTCAAGAGTCATGTCCATTTTAGCCATTCTTTCGAAGTATTTTGCTGAAATTTCAAGATTCTCTTCTAAAGATTCTTCAGAAAGGTCAAGCATGTGAGATGAGTACAAAGATTTACCGTGTTTTGCAAAATGTTCCTCGTTCGCAAGCAAAAGCCCATCCATCCAAGGAAGCAATTTTTTAGCACAGTGATCGGTATGTAGAATTACGGTTGCTCCGTAAGCTTCAGCCAAAGTATGAATATGTTTTGCACCTGCAACAGCTCCTAAAATTGAAGCTTTTTGGCCTTCATTTGATAAACCTTTACCAGCGTTAAAAGCCGATCCACCATTAGAAAATTGAATAATAATTGGTGAATTGAGTTTTGCAGCGGTTTCCAAAGCTGCATTGATATTACTGGATCCTATTACATTACATGCCGGAAGCGCAAATTGATTTTCTTTTGCATACTGAAAGATTTCAGATACCAAACTACCTGTGGCAACACCTGCCGGAAAAATTCTGCTCATAACTGTGTGTATTTAAACTTTTTTAGGGATTGTAAAGTTACTAAATTTTATGTATATCCCGTTAATTTCTTTTGTCTTTACCCCAAAGCAACTTTTGCCGAATTGTTTCGTAGAAACTGAGATTTTGCGGCTGTACGAGGAGGATTTTAAATTTTGCTTTGCGAATGATAATTTCCACATTGGTATCAATATGAACTAATCTTGAATCCAGCGAAAGCGAATATTGCGGAACGCGGCTTTCCACTTTTAGGCGGATTTCCACGTTATCGTTTACAATGAGTGGTCTTACATTTAGATTATGCGGTGCAATTGGGGTAATCACAAAGTTTTCGTTATTGGGCGAAATAATTGGCCCACCGCAACTTAGTGAGTATGCTGTTGATCCTGTTGGGGTAGAAATGATTACGCCATCGCCCCAAAACACATTCAAAAATTCACCGTTAATATAAGAATCAACGGTAATCATCGAAGTGGTTTCTTTTCTAGATATGGTGATATCGTTCAATGCGAAAGGGAAAAACATTCCTTTACCGAGCGATACCACTTCAATAACCGATCTTTTACTTAAGCCATAATCGCCCTTAAGGATTTGATCCAATTCTAGAAAAATTTCTTCTTTGGTGAAACTCGCCAAAAACCCCAATCTTCCGGTATTAACCCCAACAATTGGAATTTCTGAATCCTGAATAAAAAGCAGTGAACTAACAATGGTACCATCGCCCCCGAATGTAAAAAAGAGTTCAACGCCTTTCCTTTTAAGATCATCTTTATTGGAAAATGTTTCGAACTCTTTTGAAAATTGCATCGACTCTGCAGTACCGGAAAATATAACCGACTTTACGCCTCTTTTATCCAGCTCGCTAATGAATTTGCTGAGATAAAGAAACGTATCTAAATCGTTCTTCTGAGTATATATCGCCGCTTTCATGATTAAAACTCCAAATATTTTTGGAAAAACCCAAAACGGTCTTTCATTAAATCTTCTTTTTCGTCGCTATAATATTTGTGTAAAATAGTGTATCCGTAACGTTCAAAAGTTTCATCAATGGAACTTAAATTCTCATTGCTAATTTTCAAAGTAATTTGAATGGAATCTTCTTGAACTGAACTAATAAAGCATCCGTAAATTTTTGCGTTATTGCTTTCTACAATTTGTGCAATTTCTGTAAACGAATAATGCGCGGTATTGGTTTGAACCGTTAACAAAGCGCCATTCTCTGAAAATAATGGATATTTCGAAAACTCATTAAAAATATCATCGCAAGATAAATATCCTAAATACTTTTCTTCTTTACTAATAACAGGAATTACGTTGGCATTAAATACATGAAAAAGTTTAATAGAATCCAACAAACTTGAATCTTCTAAAATGGCAAACTTTTCAAAATGCAATTCTAAAGTTTCGAGCGCGCCTTCAGGACTTTCTTCTAAAAAAGCTTGACTAATTGCGCCTAAAAAAATGCCTTTTCTTTTTACAAAAATATGAGAATACCCAAATTCCTTCGCTGCTTCGTTGGCTTCTTCGATAGAATCTGAAGCATTAAACGCAGGATAGTCTTTCGAAATATACTCTTTTATAAACATTGTGCTAATTTATGAAAATTATTAAACACAGAGGTTGAACAAAAATCATCTTAAAAATTTTAACAAAATATTTGTTTTTGTAAAATTAATATATATCTTTGTCGCCTTTCATTTTTACTTTTTATTAGATTTATTTCAAACTGCATAGTTCTATGAACTAGTGCAGTTTTTTGTTTTGGGAACGAAGAAATATCAAACCTGCGACAATAACTCCGCCGCCGATAAGTTGTACTTCCGTAATTTTTTCTCCGTACAACAAACCCCAACCTAAGGCAACAACAGGCATTAACAAAGTTACCGTAGAAGCAAACAACGGCGACGAAACACTCAACAAGCGGTAATTAATCATCATTGCTAAACCTGTTCCCACAATTGAAAGTAAGCTCACGTAACCCAATCCCTCCCATTTTTCAGCACTGAAATCAAAATCTTTAAAAAAACCAGCAGCAACAATAGAAATTAAGGATGGAACCAAAAGCACAACCCCAAAAACCAAAGACGATAACACACTGGCCGAAATATCTGCCAACTTACTTTTTATGGTTGTAGTGCTAACCGCGTATAACGAAACCGCAAGGAGCAATAATAAAATAGGAACAAGTTTGAGCGCTCCGCTTTCCCCCGAGCCCAATGCCAAAATACACGCGCCAGCAAAACTTATGAAAACGCCAATAAGTTGACGTTTTGTTGTTTCAAACTTCCAAACTAAAGCGCCAACAATAATTACAAAAATCGGCATCATTGCATTGATAATTCCCGCAATAATGCTGCTAATTTCAGTTTCCGCCATTGGAAACAAAAACATCGGAACAAAACTTCCGGTAACCGCAGCCAAAATGAGCCACTTCAACCTTTTTTTAGGAAATTTTTTAATGTTCGCAAAACCATAAGGCAACAACACTAAACCCGCAATTAAACAACGCAAGCCGCCAACTTCATAGGGATTATAATGTTCCAACGATTTTTTGATGAGGATAAAAGAAGACCCCCAAATTATGGATAAAACAACCAGTAAAAACCATTTCTCTTTTTCAGGATTCATTTTTGAGCAGATTCTAAAATAGTGAGAAATGTTTGCGCAGAAATCATTTCTGCCCCTAAACTTTCTAAATGAGAAGTGTGCGATTGACAATCAATTAAGCTATAATATGTTGAATATTTTTGAACGAAATAAATAAATCCTGCTTTGGAAGCGTTGCTAACTTTTGCAAACATACTTTCCCCACAGAAAACATGGCCTACTTCAATTCCATATAAACCACCGACTAACATTTCATTTTGCCAAACTTCAACAGATTTTGCTTTGCCAGCACGATGAAGAATTTCATAACTATCGATCATCTCTTCGGAAATCCAAGTTCCATCTTGACCTTTTCGATTCGCCATCCTGCAATTTTCCATTACTTCTCGAAAGCGTTGATTTTCAGTAAAAGTGAATTCCTGGCGTTGCAGGATTTTTTTCATTGATTTTGAAACATAGAGGTGACTTGGAAAAAGAACAAAACGCGGATCAGGAAACCACCATAAAATTTCTTCACCAGGATTAAACCAAGGGAAAATTCCATTTTGATAGGCAAACCAAATTCTTTCTGGTGACAAGTCGCCACCAACGGCAATAACACCTTCTTCACCTGAATACAACTCAGGATCAGGAAAAGAAATTTCATCAGGATCCAACCAAACCATCTATAAACGTCTAATTTTTAAATCATTAAGCGTAGAAATAAACTTTGATGCCAATTCTTCACCTTTGAAATGTTGACCATTTTTCACCACCCAATTTCCAGAAACAATTGTTCCTAAAATCTCATTTTGATGCGAAGCGTAGACGATTGTGTTGCAAAGATGTTTTAATGAAGAAGAAGCCAACAATGGTGCTTTTGCATCAAAAATCACAGCATCGAAATCATCACCAACTTTGAAAAAGCTTTCATTTTGAACGCCCATCGATTGACGACCAGATTTCCAAATCATTTTTAAGGCATTACAACCACTATCTCCCGATTGCTCTTTGAAGAATGTATCTCTTCGGTGGGTATGAATTCTTTGTCCATAATCCAATACACGCAAATCTTCCAAAGGATTGATGCAGATCTGACTATCCGTCCCAATACTCCAATTTCCATTAAATTTTTGATACTCCGAAAAACGGAATCTACCATCGCCAAGATTCCCTTCTGTAGAAGGACACAAAACAATATTTGCTCCGGATTTAGCAATGTTTTCGACTTCAAAATCATTCAAGTGCGTACAGTGAATGAGATTAAAGTGATGATTTACATCGGTATTTTCCAAAAGCCATTCCGCTGGTCGATTACCATAAAAATGTTCACAATCCGCAATTTCCTTAAGTTGTTCGGCAATGTGAATATGGAAAGGATAATGCGTCGAAAGTTTTGCCGTTTCGATTACATCTTCTTTTCGTACCGCTCTTAACGAATGTGCTCCAACTGCTAAATTAGCTTTATTATAATACGAAACCGATCTTTTACTTGCTTCTAAAAGCTGTAGATATTCATCGAAATTTTTTGAAATAAACCTCCTCTGCGATTCGCTGGGTTCGGTGCCAAAATTTCCTTTTTGATAAAACATTGGAATCAGCGTAATTTTAATTCCCACTCTTTTTGCTGCCGAAACCAAACGCTCACCCATTTCGGAAAGATTGCGATAATGAGAGCCGTCTTTTTGATGATGAACATAATGAAATTCGGCTACAGCAGTGTAACCATTGCGTAACATTTCCGCATAAAGCATTGCCGCGACATCTTCCATTTGATCCGGCGAAAGCGAAAGTGCAACTCGGTACATAGCATCGCGCCAACTCCAAAAATTATCCGGATTAGTATCGGTTTCAAAATATTCTGCCAAACCCGCCATCGCATACTGAAAAGCATGAGAATGCGCATTTTGAAATCCCGGAATAGCAAATCCATTTACTTTCTCCGAATGAGAATCTGAACTTGATTCAATCGAATGAATTTTACCATCTGAATCCAAATGTACAGTAGCATTTTGAAGCCAACCTTCTTCCGTTAGAAGTGCTTTAAAAGTAAACGACATATCTTCCACCTAAATTTTTAGTTTTATAAGTTTTTGATAAAGATTAAATAAGGTTTCCTTCAAAATTTCCTGCACTTTTCCTGCTCGAACTTCATTATATTGTTCTTCCGAATCATCCATATAATTAGTTTTAATCATTTCCAACTGTAGTGCATGAATATTTTCTTGAGGATTTCCAAAAGAGCGAGTGATAAAACCACCTTTAAACGGATGATTATGTGAAAAATCAAACCCTTTATTCGACAGTTTTTCAATCGCAATTTGGATTAATTCTCGGTGTGCAGACTTTTCGTCGTTATCACCTAAAATGAATTGAGGAAAATCGTCATTTTGAATTCCAGGCACATTTTTCTTAATCGAATGCGCATCAAATAAAAGTGCCGTACCAAATTCATTTCTAAAAGTAAGCAGAATTTCTTCCACTTTTTCATGATAAGGATAAAAATATCGCTCCAGTCGATTTTGAATTTCCTTATCGTTGGGTTGATATTCCTCTTTATAAATAGTTTCCCCATTAAAATCGGTAACCGATACAACATTTGTAATCACTCTTCCATCTTTATACAACGGCGCGTTTTGCGGATTTCGATTTAAATCGACCACCCAGCGGTTGTAATTCGCAACAATCATGGTGATTCCCATCTCTGAACAGAAGCTGTACAAACGATCAACAAACCAATCTGTATCTTCAGGAAATCTCGCTTTTTCTGGATTCATTTTTTCCAAAACATCTTCTGGAAAATATGTTCCAGAATGCGGTACACTCACAAGAATCGGAATTCTTGCTCCTTTTGGTTCAATTATATGATAGACATCCATGCGCTTATATGGTATAAAGAATCCCTACATCCAATGAGGTGCAGGGATTTAAATTGTATTGCAGACTTATATTAGAAAGGCAAATCATCCTCTTCGTCTTCGAAAGGATCAGTTCCTCCAGTATTTGCACTTGGTGCAGATTTCTGCGGAGAAGCTGTTGTAGGTTCAGCACCTTGATTATCGAAAGCTTTTTCAATTCTCCATCCAACGATCGAGTTAAAGTATTTCACTTCACCTTGAGGACTCGTCCATTCACGGCCACGAATATTAATTCCAACCTTTACATTTTCACCTTCAGAAACACCGTCCAAGAGATTGATTTTATCTTGCAGGAACTCAATACTTACCGGTTGCGGATATTGTTCCTGGGTAAGCATAATCAGTTCTCTTTTCTGAAAACCAGAAGCAAATGTTTGAGTGTCAGTGATTTTCTTTACTGTTCCTTGTAATTCCATTTCATTTCGTATTAAGGTTGTAAAAATAGGAAATCCTATTGTAATACCTTTAGCTTCCATTTAAAATTTTGGTGATTTTTTTTCAAAAACAACTCCGCTCCTCTTTTTTACGAATGTTAAAAGCTTCGCTTATAATGGACTATGAAAAAACCTAAATATTTTTTGAAAAATAATTTGTTTTGAATTGAAAAAATACTCTATATTTGCACTCACAAAAAAGAAACGCTCTTTTACTTTTGCGGATGTGGTGTAATTGGTAGCCACGCCAGACTTAGGATCTGGTGCCGTGAGGCGTGGGGGTTCGAGTCCCTTCATCCGCACTATTAAAAAATTTCTGAAAGCAATTTTAGGAATTTTTTTATGCGAAAATAGCTCAGTTGGTAGAGCACAACCTTGCCAAGGTTGGGGTCGCGGGTTCGAATCCCGTTTTTCGCTCCACTACGCCCTGGTGGTGGAACTGGTAGACACGCAGGACTTAAAATCCTGTGCCTCTTTTGGCGTACGGGTTCAAGTCCCGTCTGGGGTACATAAAACGTTGTTAACCTTTGGTTTTCAACGTTTTTTTGTTTTAAATCTATTAATCTCAGTACACTTAAATAATTTAAAAAAACAATTATATGGAACATGATATTAGACCTTGGGGGGAATATTGGGTGTTGGAAGACGCAGACACTCATAAAGTTAAACGTATTCAAGTAAATCCTGGAGGTAGACTTTCCCTTCAATACCATCATAAAAGAGCGGAAGTTTGGACCATCGTTTCAGGAGTTGGAACCATTACAATCGATAGCGAAATTAAAGATTTCAAAGCTGGAGAAGTAGCACAAATTCCACAAGGCGCACACCACCGTATCGAAAATAAAACCTCTGAGCCAGTTGTTTTTATTGAAGTTCAATACGGATCGTATTTTGGTGAAGACGACATCGTAAGAATTGAAGACGATTACAATAGAGCTTAATCTTCATTTTCTATAAAATATAATTCCCCGATTTTCTTTTAAGAAATTTTCGGGGAATTTTCTTTTTTAATACTTTTGAACAAAACAGACGCTATGAGAAATATGATGCTTGGAATTGCAGTTGTTGCAGTATCCATTCATATCAACGCACAAAAATCTTCAACATTGAAGTATCCTGAAACCAAAAAAATTAATCACACCGACGAATATTTCGGAACAAAAGTTTCCGATCCTTACCGTTGGCTAGAAGATGATCGCGCTGCAGATACCAAGGAATGGGTTCAGCAAGAAGTCGCCTTTACCAATCAGTATCTTTCGAATATTCCCTTTCGAGAAGACCTTAGAAAGCAACTTTTTGAAAAATGGAATTACGAAAAAATTGGAGCTCCATTTCAAGAAGGTGATTACATTTATTATTACAAAAATAATGGATTGCAAGCGCAATATGTGCTATACAGAAAAGATAAATCAGGAAAAGAAGAGGTTTTTCTTGATCCCAATAAATTTTCTGAAAAAGGAACCACTTCTTTAGGTGAAGTAAGCTTCAATAAAAAGGGAAACCTCGTTGCATATTCGATTTCTGAAGGTGGAAGCGATTGGAGAAAAATTATTATTCTTGATGCTATTACTAAAAAACAAATTGATGAAACTTTAGTCGATGTTAAATTCTCTGGGATTTCTTGGCAAGGCGACGAAGGATTTTATTATTCCAGCTACGACAAACCAAAAGGCAGCGAACTTTCTGCAAAAACAGATACCCACAAAGTTTATTTTCACCAACTAGGCACGCAACAATCAAAAGACAAATTGATTATTGGTGGAGAAAACTTCAAAAGAAGATACATAAGCGCATACGTAACGGATGATGAACGTTTTTTAATCATCAGCGCTGCAGAAGCTACCAATGGTAACGAATTATACATCAAAGATTTAAAAAACAAAACCAACTTTATCCCTGTACAAAAAGGGTACGATTTCAATATCGATGTTGTTGATTCTAAAGGCGATTTCCTTTATGTGTTAACCGATAAAGATGCGCCAAACAGAAAACTTTCGAAATTCAACATCAACCATCATGATCAATGGATTGATGTAATTCCAGAAACTGAAAACGCATTGTCGATTACTGAAGGTGGCGGCTACTTTTTTGCCAGTTATTTGAAAGATGCATTAACAGCCATTGAACAATACGACTATAATGGAAAGCATATTCGTACAATTCAACTTCCCGGAAATGGAACAGCAGGAGGATTTGGCGGAAAAAAAGAACAGAAAGAACTGTATTATTCCTTCACGAATTATATTACTCCAGGAACTATTTACAAATTTAATGTTGAAACGGGAACATCAAACGTTTATCAAAAACCTAATGTAAAATTCAATCCAGAAGACTACGTTTCTGAACAAGTGTTTTACACTTCTAAAGACGGAACCAAAATTCCGATGATGATCAGTTACAAAAAAGGAATTCAATTGGATGGCAAAAACCCAACCATATTATATTCTTACGGAGGTTTTAATATCAGCTTGCAACCTTCATTTTCTGTAGTTAATGCAGTCTGGATGGATAATGGTGGTATTTATGCCGTTCCCAATATACGTGGCGGTGGCGAGTATGGTAAAAAATGGCACGATGCAGGAACGAAAATGCAGAAAAAAAATGTGTTTGAAGATTTTATTGCTGCCGGCGAATATTTACAAAATAAAGGGTACACCTCGAAAGATTTCATGGCGCTTTCAGGAAGATCCAATGGTGGACTTTTAGTGGGAGCAACTATGACCATGCGCCCAGATTTGGCTAAAGTTGCCTTCCCAGGCGTTGGCGTTTTAGATATGCTTCGTTACAATAAATTTACTGCTGGTGCAGGTTGGTCGTACGATTACGGAACGGCTGAAGACAATAAAGAAATGTTTAACTACCTAAAATCTTATTCGCCAGTTCACAATGTAAAAAATGGAGTGTGTTATCCTTCAACAATGGTAATTACAAGTGATCATGATGATCGCGTAGTACCAGCACATTCATTCAAGTTTGGAGCAGAACTTCAAGAAAAACAAAGTTGTAAAAACCCAATCTTAATTCGTATTGAAACCAATGCTGGACATGGAGCGGGAAGATCAACAGAGCAAGTAATTGGAGAAAACGCAGATCTCCTTAGTTTTGCCCTCTTCGAAATGGGCTTCAAAAAACTAAAATAAAAAAATTCAATTATCAATCATAAACGCTTTCAATTTAAATATTGGAAGCGTTTTTGTTTTTACGAGGAAATCACCCTTTTTTCCTCCAAGTTCTTTAATCATAATCTACATTTTTTTATATTTGATACAAACACAGGAAGTTATGTTGGTAAAAGTTTTCGGAAGTGCAATTCATGGAGTTTCTGCGCAAACCATTACAATTGAAGTAAATGTTGACACGGGCGTGGGGTATCATTTAGTTGGACTGCCCGACAATGCTATTAAAGAAAGCAGTTACCGAATTTCTGCAGCACTTAAAAATGTAGGATATAAATTACCGGGCAAAAAAATTACCATCAATATGGCGCCTGCTGATCTTAGAAAAGAAGGATCATCCTACGACTTGAGTATTGCATTAGGAATATTGGCTGCCTCCAATCAAATTAATGCAGAAAATATCGGCGATTTTTTAATAATGGGAGAACTTTCTTTAGATGGCGGTTTGCAACCGATTAAAGGCGTTTTACCTATAACTCTAAAAGCAAAAGAAGAAGGTTTTAAAGGAATTATTCTCCCAAAACAAAATACACGAGAAGCCGCAATTGTAAATGGAATTGAAGTGTATGGCATTGAAAACATTCGTGAAGTGATCGACTATTTTAATGGAGAACAGAATTTGGAAAAAGCCGAACTCAATATTGAACGTGAATTCCAAGAAAGAAACACCAACTTCCCTTTCGATTTTTCTGAAGTAAAAGGGCAAGAAACCGCAAAACGTGCAATGGAAGTCGCTGCAGCGGGCGGCCATAACATCATCTTAATTGGTCCACCAGGCAGCGGAAAAACAATGTTAGCAAAAAGAATTCCCAGTATTTTGCCTCCCCTTTCTTTAAATGAAGCGCTAGAAACCACAAAAATTCATTCGGTTGCAGGAAAAATTGGCACCGAAACTTCGTTAATGACTGTACGCCCTTTTCGATCTCCTCACCACACAATTTCGGATGTCGCGCTTGTTGGCGGTGGAAGTTATCCGCAACCTGGTGAAATTTCGCTTGCCCATAATGGCGTTTTGTTTCTGGATGAAATGCCAGAATTTAAAAGAACGGTTCTTGAAGTGATGCGCCAACCCCTTGAAGACCGAGAAGTCACCATTTCCCGAGCAAAGTTTACCGTAAATTATCCAGCGAGTTTTATGCTTGTCGCAAGCATGAACCCAAGTCCTTCCGGATTTTTTCCGGACGATCCTAACAATACCTCTACCAGTTTTGAAATGCAGCGGTATATGAATAAACTTTCCGGGCCATTGCTTGATCGTATTGATATCCACATTGAAGTTCCGAAAGTTGAATTTGAACAACTTTCCGATAAAAGAAAAGGCGAAAGCAGTGAAAATATCAGAACCAGAGTTTTAAAAGCGAGAAAAACGCAAGAAGAACGCTTTACAAATGCAGAGATTAATTACAATGCACAAATGGGACCAAGAGAAATTGAAAACTATTGTCAACTCGATGAAAAATCAATGAAATTAATCAAAAACGCAATGGAAAAACTCAATTTATCAGCAAGAGCTTACGATCGTATTTTGAAAGTTTCCAGAACAATCGCTGATCTTGACGGTTCAGATCCAATCAATTCTGCTCATATTGCAGAAGCCATTCAGTATAGAAGCCTTGACCGAGATTTTTGGAATGCATAAAAAAACCTCCTGAAAACAGAGGTCTTATTAATATTTTAATTTATTCTAAATTATTTTTGAAGGAGAATGGCAGCTTCTTTCGCAAAGTAAGTCGAAATTAAACTCGCACCAGCTCTTTTAATACAAATGAGTTGCTCCATCATCACTTTATCATGATCAATCCAACCATTTGCTGCAGCAGCTTTCACCATTGCATATTCTCCAGAAACGTGATAAACAGCGACAGGAACGTGTACTGCATTTTTCACTTCTCGAACGATATCCAAATAGGCCGTTCCAGGTTTTACCATCACCAAATCTGCACCTTCTTCCACATCATAAAGAGATTCTCTAATGGCTTCTAAACGGTTTGCATAATCCATTTGGTAGGTTTTTTTATCTTTAGGAACAACAACATCGCTTTCTTTTGGTGCAGAATCCAAAGCATCCCGAAAAGGACCATAAAATGCAGATGCATATTTGGCAGAATAACTCATAATTCCCACATTTTTAAATCCGGCTTTATCTAAACCTTCTCGCAAACGCAACACTCGTCCATCCATCATATCAGAAGGCGCCACAAAATCTGCTCCAGCTTCTGCATGAGACACCGCCATTTTCACCAATGCTTCTACGGTAGAATCGTTTTCGATATCACCATTAACGATAATTCCGTCGTGCCCATAAATAGAATACGGATCGAGGGCCACATCGGGCATTACAATCATTTCTGGAAAATCTTTTTTAATGGCGCGAATTGCATTTTGCATTAAGCCATTGGGATTCCAGGCTTCTTTACCGGTATTATCTTTTAAGGATTCATCTACCTTTACATATAAATTAACTGCACGAATTCCCAAATCGAAGATGCTTGCAATCTCTTTCAAAAGTTCATCTAAAGAGAAACGAAAGATTCCTGGCATTGAAGGAATTTCTATCTTTTTATTTTCACCTTCGCATACAAACATTGGGAACATAAAATCGGTAACTTCTAACGTGGTTTCGCGAACGAGACTTCTTACAGATTCGTTTACTCTTAATCGTCTACCTCTTTGTAATGGAAACATTTTTTTAAGCTAAAATTTTAGGTTAATATACTTTTTCAGTCCAATTCAATGGATTTTGAAGGACTTTTACTAATTTTTCTTCTTCAGAACCTATTTCTGGTTGATGGTCGTACACCCATTGAACATTTGGAGGTAAACTCATCAATATAGATTCTATTCTTCCGTTGGTTTTTAACCCAAACAGCGTTCCTCGATCGTGCACTAAATTGAATTCAACGTAACGTCCTCTTCTTATTTCCTGCCACTTTCTGTGCGCTTCGGAGTAAGCTATATTTTTTCTTTTTTCAACAATAGGAACATAACTTTCTAAAAAGGAATTTCCAACTTCGGTCACAAATTTGTACCAATCTTGCATGGACATTTCGTCATTCTTCTTTAAATAATCAAAGAACAATCCGCCAATTCCACGCGCTTCATTTCGGTGTGAATTCCAAAAATAACGGTCGCAGGTTTCTTTATACTTCGGATAAAATTCTGGATGATGTTTGTCGCAAGCAGCTTTGCAGGTCTCATGAAAATGTACCGCATCTTCTTCAAACAAATAATATGGCGTTAAATCTTGACCACCACCAAACCAGGAATCAATGATATTGCCCGATTTATCATACATTTCAAAATACCTCCAATTGGCGTGTACTGTAGGAACCATCGGACTTTTAGGATGAATAACTAAGCTCAATCCGCAAGCGAAAAAATCAGCATCTTCTACCTTAAATAGAGTCTTCATCGAATCTGGAAGTTTACCGTGGACCGCGGAAATATTAACCCCGCCTTTCTCAAAAACCTTTCCATTTTCGATTACTCTTGTTCTTCCTCCTCCACCTTCAGGCCTTTCCCAAAGATCTTCCCGAAACTTTGCTTCACCATCAATTCGCTCCAATTCTGAGGTAATTTGATCTTGTAAATTCTGAATATATTGATAGAACTGCTCTTTCATCACGATTATTTATACCTGATAATTTTTAACGGCATCTACAAATGCTTTAGCGTGATCGACTGGAATATTCGGTAGAATTCCGTGACCAAGATTGGCGATGTAACGGTCTTTTCCGAATTCATCAATCATTTCTTTAACCATCTTTTGGATGACCGGAATCGGCGAAAGCAAACGAGAAGGATCAAAATTTCCTTGAAGTGTAATATTTCCGCCCGAAAGCGCTCTTGCCGTTTTAGGATCGCAAGTCCAATCCACGCCCAATGCTGACGCTTTTGATTTCGACATTTCATTCAATGCAAACCAACACCCTTTTCCGAAAACGATGACTTGAGTAATTTCTGCCAAAGCATCGACAATCTGATTAATATACTGCCATGAAAATTCTTGATAATCTTTTGGAGAGAGCATTCCGCCCCAAGAATCGAAAATCTGCACAGCATTAACGCCTGTTTTTACTTTTTCTTTTAAATAGAGAATGGTAGTATCGGTGATTTTCTGCAATAATTGATGCGCTGCAATTGGATTTGAAAAACAAAACGATTTGGCTTTATCAAAAGATTTTGAACCTTTCCCTTCCACGGCGTAACAAAAAATCGTCCACGGCGAACCAGCAAAACCGATCAATGGAACCTCATCGTTGAGCATTTCTTTGGTAAGCTTTATGGCGTCCATCACATAACCTAAACTTTCGTGAATATCAGGAATAAAAACGTTTTCAACATCTTCTGCTGAACGAATTGGATTGGGCAAAACGGGACCAATATTTTCTTTCAATTCCACATCAATCCCCATTGCTTGAGGAATGACTAAAATATCGGAAAACAAAATTGCAGCATCCGGTTGCACAATTCGAATGGGCTGAACGGTAATTTCCGCTGCCAATTCTGGAGTTTTACATCTTGTGAAAAAATCGTATTTGTCGCGAAGTGCACGAAATTCAGGAAGATATCTACCTGCCTGACGCATCATCCAAACTGGAGGTCGATCAACTGTTTCGCCTTTTAAAGCTCTTAAAAATAAATCGTTCTTAATCATACTAAATTTTATCTGCAAAATATTCGATTGCAAGTGCTACAACAGCATCAATATCTTGCTTTTGAGAGATTTGAATTTGTTTTTTATCGATTACTAAAGCATCCGCAGTGGTATTGCCGATGCAAAAACATATTTCTTGATGAAAGGCATTTTTCTGCAAATAACTTTGAATTCCAGATGGACTGAAAAACAGAATTCCATTCACTTTATTATCAATTTTATGTGGAGACAATACCGTTTCGTAAACGATTAATTCGGTAAAATCAAAATTATTTTCTTGAAGTTTTTCTCTTAAAAGAGGACGCCGAATATTGCCACAAAAATGAGTGATTTTCTTTCCGCTGAATTTTTCTAAAATGAAGTCTGCGAGTTCTTCAGCGTAATTTTTAGCTTTCAAAACCGTGAATCCAAAATTCTCGAGCAATTCTTTGGTTTGATGGCCTACACAAACGGTTGGAACATTTTTTACATCCGAAAAGAACGTGCTTTTCACAATACTTTTTACCGCATTTTTTGAAGTGAACACCAGCAAATCAGAATTTCCATTATAAAGAAAATCAATCGGTTGCGTTGTAATAAAATCCGATTGAAGCAGTTCTATTCCTGCTTTTTGAAACCTTTCTGTTTGCTGAACATTCAGTTTTTTAGTTGATAAAATCCGAATGCCCATTTTCTATTTTTTCAATTCGAGACCGATATTTTGCATCAGCTCTTTACCGCCATTATTTAAAATTTCGTTCGCGGCTAAGATTCCTGCATTTTCCCACTCTTGAAATTCAATGGTTTTTTCAACCTCAATTTTATCTTTTCCATCAATTGAAAGCAGATTCCCTTTAAAAACAATTTTCTGAAATTCTTCATCAAACTGCGCTAAGGCAGCGATCGGAGCGGTACATCCACCTTCAAGGGTTTTTAAAAATTGTCTTTCAATATGGGTTTCCACATCGGCTTTTGTATTATTCAGTTGCGACAGCGCATTTCTGGAATACACATCATCTTCTAATGCAACCACCATAAGCGCTCCTTGAGCAGGTGCTGGCAACATCCAATCCAACGCCGTATACTTTTGGTTATCAATACATAAACGTTCTAAACCTGCTTTCGCAAAAATAGCTCCGTTCCAATTATTATTCTCTAATTTTTGTAATCTTGTTTGAACATTCCCTCGAAGATCTTCTACTTCATGAAGCGGAAAACGATTGAGCCATTGTGCCTTTCTGCGAAGCGATCCTGTAGCAATTATTCCTTCCTCGGCGAGAAAATCCAAATCTTTTTTATACACCAAAACATCTTCTGATTTTCCGCGTTCTAAAACGGCGGCTTTCACAATGCCTTTTGGTAAGGTAGTGGGCACATCTTTCATGGAATGTACTGCAATATCAATTTTACCTTCCAACATTGCAATATCCAAGGTTTTGGTAAAAATCCCAATGATTCCGAGTTCGTACAACGGTTTATGCAACAGCAAATCGCCATCCGACTTTACAGAAATAATTTCTGTCTCGAAACCAATTTTCTGCAACTGATCCGAAACGTGGTGGGCTTGCCAAAGCGCAAGTTTACTATCGCGCGTCCCGATACGGATTACTTTATGCATTTTTTATGGGTTCTAATTGAAAGATTTTTCCGAGCCATTCTGCACTTTCTTCAAGGTCTGAATTTTCATCTTTAAAGTGCGAAGCAAAATGAGCGGTTATTCTTTGGATGATGTTTGTGGTAATCATTTCTGCCTGAACCTCGTCGAAATTTTGAAATTTCTTTTTGTGATAGTTCATTTCGTTGTTTTTGATGTCTTCAAATTTTGCTTTTAAAGCATGAATGGTTGGCGCATATTTACGAGCGTGGCTCCATTTGAAGAAATCTTCTTTCACTTCATCAATAATTTCGAGTGCGTGTGGAATGTGTTTCTTACGGTTTTCGAGGGTTTGATTGGTGATTTGAGAAAGCTGATCCAAATGAATTAATTGTACATTCTCCAATTCTTGAACTTCTTCTTCCACATTTTTTGGAACAGATAAATCCAGAATTAAAAGCTGATGCTGATTGGGAACGATTGCTTTTGTAACGGTTGGTTTTGGTGCTCCTGTCGCCACAATAACCACATCGGAATCTGCCAGTTCTTGTTGAAGATCTTCAATATCTTTCACGGAAACATTAAACTTATCCGAGATTTTTTCCGCCTTTTCTTTCGTTCTGTTAATCAACGTAATATTGTGACCAGAAGTATGTTTTACTAAATTTTCACATGTATTTTTACCGATTTTTCCTAAACCAAAAAGTAGAATTTTTTTGGATGAAATATCTGGAACATTTTCTAAAATATATTGTACAGACGCGAAGGAAACCGAAGTGGCTCCTGAACTGATTTCAGTTTCATTTTTGATTCGCTTGCTTGCTTGAATTACTGAATTGATTAACCTTTCAAAATAAGCATCGGTTAACCCTTTCGATTGCGAATGTTTAAATGCACCTTTTACTTGTGCAATAATTTCGAAATCACCAAGAATCTGACTATCCATTCCCGTTCCCACTTTGAAAAGATGAGAAACTGCTTCGTTGCCTTTATGGATGTACGCCACTTCTTGAAATGCCTCCACACTTCCATTGGAAAATTGGCAAAGCAGAGAAATTAACTGATACGGATGTTCTGCAAAACCGTAGATTTCAGTTCTGTTACACGTAGAAATTACAAAAATAGGAGCAATATCTTGCACTTTTGCTTGATTCAAAAGTGCATCTTTTGCTTCATCGTTTAAACTGAATTTACCGCGCACTCCCGCATCTGCTTTCTGGTAGCTTAATCCAACAACGTAGAAATGTTTGGTTTTCAATGTATTTTTTCCTTCCATGGGAAATCTTGACTTCATAAAAATTCGGATACAAATTTATAAAGTGGGATTTCAAAAAAATAACGCTAAAAGCACAATTAATACCTTTGAAAGAATCTATGATATTTAAAGAATAAAATAACACGTTAAAGTGTTATATATTAATTATTTACATAATTTAGCTAACGAAAATTTAGAATAATTCTAAATTAGTTTATTCATGAAATAATCTTTATCTTTGCTTCAAAAATATCGCTATGAGTACCGTTGACGACATTCTTTTAGAAGAAGATTTAATTTGCCTCCGAATTTGGAATAACACTGATACAGTGCAAATTGCGGAACGTAACATGTCTGCAGAAGCGATACAATTTCACTTTGTTTTAAAAGGCAGCGCAACTTTCCTATTCAACAATGGAAATTACAAAATGCCGGTAAATGCGGAAATGGGATTAATCCTCTTTAACCCCGAAAAAGGAATTCCACTTTGTGTAGAATTGAGCCCGGAAACATGGATTGTAAGCGTTGCGGTATCGGTAAAAAAATTCCACAGTTTGTTTTCTTCAGAGGCGGAATTCATTCCTTTTTTAAACAAAGAAAGCGCAGGGAAAAAGCACTATTCTCAGGAACCTTTAAGTCCAGCACTCTCGGTTGTACTGTACCAAATTATGAATTACAACCTTCATTCTTCAATGAAAAAACTGTATTATACGGGTAAAATATATGAAGTTTTAAGTTTGTTATTTAATAAACCCGACGAAAATAATAACGATGCATGCCCTTTTAAATCGGATAGCGAGGACACTTCAAAAATTCAAAAGGCAAAAGATATTCTACTCGAAAACATGGCAGAACCGCCCACGCTCCAAGAGCTTTCTACCGCCGTAGGTTTAAATATTAAAAAACTAAAGGAAGGTTTTAAAAGCATTTATGGCGATACCGTTTATGGCTTTTTAATCGACTACAAACTCGAATTTGCAAGAAAGCTGCTTGATAGCGGAACTTATAATGTGAATGAAGTCGGAAGCAAAATTGGGTACAGCACGGCAAGTCATTTTATTTCTGCGTTCAAAAACAAATACGGAACTACTCCAAAGAAATATCTTACCAAACATCAAACAACAGCGAAAAACTGATTTATCAATCAAAATCATTTACATGAAAGGTGTACTTTTAGTTAATCTCGGCTCTCCAGAAGCGCCAACGCCAGAAGCCGTAAAGCCCTATCTCGACGAATTTTTAATGGATGAACGCGTAATCGATTTGCCGTATTGGCTGCGTTGGTTTGTGGTTCGACAAATCATCTTGAGAACGAGACCAAAAAAATCTGCTGAAGCGTACAAAAAAATTTGGTGGGAAGAAGGTTCTCCACTTATCGTCATCTCCAAAAGAACACAAGAAAAAGTTCAAAAATTAACCGAACTTCCTGTAGAATTGGCAATGCGATACGGAAAACCTTCCATTGAAGAAGGTCTGCGAAACCTTAGTAATAAAGGAGTTACAGAAGTTTTCTTAATGAGTCTTTATCCTCAATATGCAATGTCGACCACGCAAACAATCGAGGTTTTAGCAGATGAGTTGGTGAAGAAGCAATTTCCACAAATGAAACTCACTAAACTTCAACCTTTCTATAACAATCAAGATTATATTAAAAATATTTCTGCGGTAATCGCCAAAGCACTTTCTACGTATGATTACGATTGCCTTTTGTTTTCTTACCATGGCTTGCCAGAACGACATTTGCGTAAAACAGATGAAACGGGAAAACATAAAAAAACTAAATTTGTAGATCAAGAATATTGTTGCGAACCAGGAACCCCAGAGGCGGCGACCTGCTACAGAACCCATTGCATGGAAACAACACGACAAATTGTTGAAACACTTGGAATTCCTAAAGAAAAATATGCATTAGCTTTTCAATCGCGTTTGGGAATGGATAAATGGATTACGCCATACACCGCAGATACTGTAGTGGAACTCGGTAAAAAAGGCATCAAAAAATTAGCGGTAGTTACGCCAGCTTTTGTTTCAGATTGCATCGAAACGTTAGAGGAAATTGAAATGGCAGCAGGCGAATCGTTTAAAGAAAACGGTGGAGAAGAATTTCGAATGATTCCTTGCTTAAATGATGATGATGAGTGGACGAAAACCTTGGCTTCTTGGATTAACGATTGGAATAAAAAATAAATCATGCTATACCTTTATTTAAAAGCGCTTCACATTATTTTTGTGGTATGTTGGTTTGCCGGACTTTTCTATATCGTGCGCTTATTTGTGTATTACGCCGAAGCACAAGCACTCCAAAACCCAGAAAGGCAAATTTTACTCAACCAATATAAAGTAATGACTGTCCGTTTGTGGAATATTATTACCTATCCAGCGGCCATACTTTCAACCATTTTCGGTGTTTGGATGTTGGTTGAAAATCCACTCTTACTAAAAATGCCTTGGATGCATGTAAAATTATTGCTCGTTGTTTTGCTTTGGCTATACCACTTTAAATGCGGACAATTTGTAAATCAGATTAAAAAAGAAACCCTTTCCAAGTCGGGAAGTTTTTTTAGAATTTGGAACGAAGGCGCAACCATAATCCTTTTTGCCGTTGTATTTATTGTAATTTTGAAAAGCGCATTTTCATGGATTTTTGGCGTAGTTGCATTAGTTGCTCTTGCGATTGCCCTAATGTTTGGAATAAAACTTTACAAAAGAATTCGGGAGAAAAACGGAAACTAAAGCAATTTATTTCACGAAAAGCATCGGCGTTAAATAATCCCGCTCTTGAGTTCCACGCGCTGGAGAATATTCTCTTCCATAAAAAATAATTTGAAGGTGAAGCTTATTCCATTTTTCTTTTGGGAAAAGCTTCTTGGCATCTTCTTCCGTTTGTACCACATTTTTACCTTCTGTAAGTTTCCACTGTTTCATCAAGCGATGAATATGAGTATCAACAGGGAAAGCAGGAACGCCAAATGATTGGCTCATCACCACAGAAGCGGTTTTATGCCCAACTCCTGGCAACGACTCCAACTCCTGAAAGGTTTGAGGAACTTCCCCATTAAATTTTTCTACTAAAATTTCGGACATGGCTTTCAGGTTTTTCGCCTTCGTGTTTGAAAGTCCAATTTCTTTAATCAATTCTTTTATTTGAAAAACTTCAAGCTTCGCCATTTTATGTGGTGTGGGCGCAACAGAAAACAATTCTGGTGTAATTTGGTTCACTTTTTTATCGGTGGTTTGGGCAGAAAGTGCAACAGCAACCAAAAGCGTGAACGGATCGTAATGATCTAAAGGAATAGGAACTTCAGGATATATTTTTTCCAGCTCATTCATTACAATTTCTGCACGTTGCTTTTTGGTCATTTTTAAAGTAAATTTGTGTAAAAATAATCATTATGCTGAAAACGGGCGATCAATTACCACAATTTGAAGGAATCAACCAAGATGGAAAAACCATTTCATCCCAAGATTTCATTGGTAAAAAACTTATCGTTTATTTCTACCCAAAAGCGAGTACTCCGGGCTGTACTGCGGAAGCGTGCAATTTGCGCGACAATTACGATTTGTTAAAGAAAAATGGATTTCAACTCTTAGGCGTGAGCGCAGATTCGGAAAAAAGACAGAAAAATTTTTCATTGAAAAATGAACTTCCTTTTGATCTTATTGCGGACGAAAATCACGATATCATCAACAAATTCGGGGTTTGGCAACTGAAAAAATTTATGGGCCGAGAGTTTATGGGAATTGTTCGCACAACGTTTATTTTCGATGAAAAAGGCTTCTGTACAGAGGTAATTTCAAAAGTAAAAACGAAAGAGCACGCGGCACAAATTATGGGTGAATCTTAATTTTCGTAATACATCAACTCTTGCTCATCACCAGGAATGGTTATCATTTTCTGATAGGTTAATCCCAATCTTTCGATTAGTTTTTGGGACGAAAAATTCTCTTTACTGGTAAAGGCAGAAATTTTCTTCACCTTAAATTCTTGATCTGCAATTTCTTTAATTTTGAAAGCAGATTCATACGCGTATCCTTTTCCTTCGAACTCAGGAAGAAAAGAAAATCCGATATCTGGAACCTTGAACTCAAATCTTTCAAAAATTCCTACAGCACCAATTTTCTGTTTTGTTTCTTTATGAATGACCACATAGTTTCCGAAACCCAATCGCTCAATTTGTGGAAGAAAATAATTCCGAATGTAGATTTCCGCATCTTGGATGCTTCGTATATTCCGATCTCCTATATATTCAATAAATTTTGGTGTATTATAGAGTTTATGGAAGAATTCTGCATCGCTTAACTCACAAATTTTTAAAATGAGTCGCTCCGTTTCGTATCTGTTCATGGTTGGTTTCACAATTATTTCGGTTGGTGAAGATACTAAAAAAAGCCGCTGAAATGTGATCCAGCGGCTTCTGTTGTATTTAAATTTTATCGGATTAATTTACAAGTTCCATTTCGTTAATTAAATGTCCTGCATTACCATATTTTTCAATTACCCAAAGTACAAAACGTACATCTACACTAATGGTACGTTGCCACTCAGGATCGAAAATAATATCACCACTTAATGCTTCGCTATTACCATCGAACGCCAAACCAATTAAGTTTCCATCTGCATCCATCACTGGGGAACCAGAGTTACCACCAGTAATATCGTTATCGGAAAGGAAGTTTACCTGAAGTTGATTTGTTTTTGAATCTGCATAACGCCCATAATCTTTCTTCTTCATCAAATTGAGAAATTTTTTAGGCAAATCAAACTCTTCATCTCCTTTTTTGTATTTCGCAACCATTCCGCGAACATCGGTGTAATAATTATCAGTTGCATCAATACCATAATATTTACGGTCAGCTCTTTCTGGCAAAGTTACCACTGTTCCGTAGGTTAATCTCATGGTAGAGTTTGCATCTGGATAGAAGCTTTTCTCCGGTTGCGACTTCATTAAACCATTAAGGAATAATCTTGTGTTTTTCTGGAAAGTTTCGTCTACAACAGAAAATCTTTCAGCGAGCAATTTTTGATCATTGATGTATCCATCTGCTAATAATCTTAGTTTATCTCCATCAATTTTAATACGATCTGGATTGTTTAAAAAGTTTTCAGCAGAAGCTTTTGTAGCAAAAATAGACGCATATGCCACATTAGAAATTTCATTGGTATTTACCGCTAAAAGCGTTTTAGATGCCACATCTTTACTCACTCTTTTTTGGTAAAGTCCGATCATTTGGGTAAGCATTTCACCTTCCAACTTAATGTTGAATTTCTCATATACACGATTGATCAACTCTTGAACTTTTGGTTTCATTGCAGCTTTACCCGCATCATCTTGATCTGCATATGTTTTAAACATGCTTCCTAATTGATAGGCAACCGCAATGTATTTTGCGTTACGTTGCAATTGTGCGCCATAGTTTCTTTCTACATTTCTATCGGAAACTTGTTTGTAATACGCACTAATATCTGGAAGAACTCCACTGTATGGATCATCATTTGCTGGCATTGAAGCCCATTGTTGGTATTTTTGTTCTACCGTTTGCTTTCCGCCAATCGTTCCATTTTTACGAACAGCGTCAATGGTTCCTTGTCTGTTTTTCCAATAATTTGCAACAGAAGCATATTGTGAAGCGTAATTCAATTTTGTAGCTTGATCTTTATCCATATAGGATTTCATAACATCCATTGCTGTTTTAGAAGCGTCCACCCAAGCTGGATAATCTTTGTCGACCATTTGGCTAATTCCGTAAGAAGTTAAATAACGGTTTGTTCTTCCTGGGAAACCTACAATCATTGAGAAACTTCCTGGCTCATATCCTTTTAAAGAAATTGGCAAAGAATGTTTTGGTTTAATCGGAATATTTCCTGCTGCATATTCTGCTGGATTTCCGTTGGCATCACCATATACTCTGAATACAGAAAAATCTGCGGTATGTCTTGGCCATTCCCAGTTATCGGTATCGCCACCGTATTTCCCGAGTGAATTTGGAGGAGTTCCCACCAAACGAACATCTTTATAATCTTGATAAACAAAATAATAGAATTCATTTCCGTTGAAGAAATCTTTCACTACAACGGTATATTTTCCATTTTCTGAATTTTCAGCTTGAATTGCTTTATATTCTGCTTCAATTGCATTTTCTCTGTCGGTAGCCGACATTGCGTTGTTGAGTTTACTGTTAATTCTTTCAGAAACATCATCCATTCTCACTAAAAAACGTACAGATAACCCTTTTGCAGGAAGTTCATCGGTGTTTTTCATCGCCCAAAAACCATTGGTTAAATAATCTTTTTGAGGCGTAGATAAAGAAGCAATACTACCATAACCGCAGTGGTGATTGGTAAATAAAAGTCCTTGATCGGATACAATTTCCGCAGTACAACCGCCTCCAAATTGCACGATGGCATCTTTAAGACTTGAATTGTTTACGGAATAAATTTCTTCAGGAGTAAGATGCAAACCTTCTTTCTGCATATCTACCTGGTTGAGTCTTTTAACAAGCATCAACAACCACATTCCTTCGTCCGCTCGAATCTGGAGGAAACTCAGAAAGAAAGTTGCCATTAAAAAAATTCTTTTCATATGGGATAATTTAATTTCGCGCTAATTTAATGATTATTTTAGATAGGGTTTTACGAAATTGGCGCGAAAATTATAACGTAACCATCATGATTCGATCATTATTAATACCGTTCCTCTTTATTTCAGTTGCATTAATAAATTGTAATTCCAATAAAAAACAGCAAAACAATTCCGAACATCAACTTCGTAGAACATGGATGCTCGTGGAATTTCAAGATTTCGACAAGGCCTTTTTAGTTCAAAATAAAGCTTACTTGGATTTAACGGAATCTCAGCAGCAAACAGCACATTCAAATGTAGGTTGCAATACTTTGAATTTCTATATTGACATTCTACAACACAATCGAATTAAATTTAGTGGACTAAAAAGAACGAAAAATTACTGTAACGAAACGATAAATCTTGAAAATCGGTTTCTACAAGAATTGCGAAACGTACAGTATTACCACGTTCAAAGACATTTTTTAAAACTATCGGGTAAAAATGGAAATGTTATAAAATTTGTTGCTGAAGATTGGGATTAAAACTTTTTCTGAAATCCGTAACTTTGTAAAAATTGATTCAAGCGAAACAAAATTTATGTTAGATAAAAAAGAACATCAATACGAAAAAGCCGTTTTGGTTGGCTTAATAACCAAAGATCAAGACGAGGAAAAACTTACCGAATATATGGATGAGTTGCAATTTCTGGCCTATACCGCCGGTGCAACCGTAGAAAAACGTTTCACTCAAAAACTTTCGCAACCCGATTCCAAAACATTTGTCGGCAAAGGGAAAATGGAAGAAATTCGCGATTTTGCAAAGGAAAACGAAATCGGAACCATCATTTTTGATGATGAACTTTCGCCTTCGCAATTAAAAAATTTGGAACGCGAAATGGAAGTAAAAATCCTCGATAGAACCAACCTCATCTTGGATATTTTTGCCCAACGAGCACAAACATCTTATGCGAGAACTCAAGTAGAGCTAGCACAATACGAATATTTGTTGCCACGATTAACCAGAATGTGGACGCACCTTGAAAGACAACGAGGTGGTATTGGAATGAGAGGTCCTGGTGAAACCGAAATTGAAACCGACCGAAGAATTATTCGTGATCGAATTTCACTTTTAAAAGAAAAGCTGAAAACCATCGACAAGCAAATGGCAACGCAAAGAAACAACCGAGGCAAAATGGTTCGCGTGGCTTTAGTAGGATACACCAACGTTGGAAAATCCACTTTGATGAATGCCCTTTCCAAATCGGATGTTTTTGCCGAAAACAAATTGTTCGCCACTTTGGATACAACAGTAAGAAAGGTGGTTATTGGGAATCTGCCATTTTTACTAACCGACACCGTAGGTTTTATTCGAAAGTTGCCAACACAATTGGTAGAATCGTTTAAATCTACTTTGGACGAAGTTCGAGAAGCAGATTTGCTTATTCACGTTGTTGATATTTCCCATGAAAGTTTTGAAGATCATATTGCATCCGTTAACCAAATTCTGCAGGAAATCGATGCGCATCAAAAACCAATGGTGATGGTTTTTAATAAAATCGATGCCTTTGCTTACAAGAAAAAAGATGAAGACGATTTAACGCCTTCCACCAAAAAGAATGTTTCTTTGGAAGAATGGAAAAAAACGTGGATGGCAAAATCAAAATTCCCAACCGTTTTTATTTCTGCCCTTACCAAGGAAAACTTCCCAGAAATGAAAAAAATGATTTACGAAGAAGTGTTAAGAATTCATATTTCGAGATTCCCGTACAACGACTTTCTTTTTGAATATTATGATGATGAGGAACCAGAAGACTAATTCATAATTTTGAAGTTTGAAGTTAATGAAAATGTGAAAACCCATCTTTCCTAACCGTGAACTTCATGATATAAAAAGTAGGCTTTTAAAGCTTACTTTTTTCGAATCTTCGTAGTGTTAGGATTTTGAAAGCAGAACTAAAATACTTCAAACGCGTTTATTACGTTCTAGAAAAAGCATAACCGCTATTTTAAAAATCAATTTTCAGAAAAGAGTAAAAAATCAGATATTTGTAAGGTTGTTTTTCATCAAACAATACTAAAAACACATTTCTTTTTAACTTTCACTACACGAACAACTTATACTTTGTATTAAATGGAGTTATATTATTCATTTTCTTTATTAATTGTATTAGCCACGGTTTTTGAGTACATCAATTACCGATTGTTAAAACTACCAAGTACCATTGGCATAATGGTAATTGCCATTATTGTTTCCATTGTTTTAATTCTTTTCGGAGAAAATCTTTTTCCAAAAACAACGGACCATTTGTACAAACTCATCGGTGGATTTGATTTTACGGAAGTGTTGATGGGCGCTATGCTAAATTTCCTGCTCTTCGCCGGTGGAATTCATCTGAATATCAACGATTTAAAAAAACAATTTTGGCCTGTCGTGATGTTTGCGAGCGTTGGAGTTGTGATTTCAACGTTTGCAGTAGGATTTGCAACCTATTATATTTTACCTTTGGTAGGAATTAAAATTCCGCTTCTGTATTGTTTGGTTTTTGGAGCTTTGATTTCGCCAACTGATCCTGTGGCCGTTCTCGGCATTTTGAAAAAAGCCAATGTTTCTAAAGAATTAGAAACAAAGGTGGCGGGAGAATCGCTTTTCAACGATGGTGTTGCAGTTGTGGTTTTTACAATCTTGCTTCAATTGGCGGTAGGAAAACATGTGGATACAAGCGTTGAAGGCATTACCACTTTACTCTTGAAAGAAGCTGGTGGTGGACTGCTACTCGGCGTTATTTTAGGATATGTTGCTTCCAGAGCAATGCGCGATGTTAACGATTATATTCTTTCTGTATTGGTAACACTATCCGTGGTTATGGGCGGTTATTTAGTTGCACATTCACTTCATTTTTCAGGTCCGTTGACGATGGTGGCAGCAGGACTTTTTATGGGAAATTTCAACGAAAAATTCAAGAAAAAATCCGAAACGCAAGATTATATTATTAAATTCTGGGAACTGATTGATGAGATTATGAACGCTGTTTTATTCCTCTTCATCGGCTTCGAATTATTACTCATTAAAAACATGAATCATTATCTTTTTGCGGGTGCAATTTGTATTATGATTGTGCTTTTGTCAAGAATTGTTTCCATATTTATCCCGAGTAAAATGATGTCCAGACGCGACCGTTTTAGTCCAACCACAATGAAAGTTTTGGTTTGGGGAGGTTTGCGTGGTGGCGTTTCTATTGCGCTGGCACTTTCTATTCCTTCCAACGAGTACAGTGGCGCAATCATTAGCATCACCTATTGTGTTGTAGTATTTTCCATTGTTGTTCAAGGGCTTACAATTGGCAAAGTAGCAAATCCTAAAAAGATTGCACAAGAAGATGTTTTGGATCATTTAAACGACTAATGGATATCGTTAGCGAAATTAAAACGGCTCTAGCTTTTTCTTCTGTTCAAGAAAAAAAAGAATTTTACCCTAAATTTTTTAAATCAGGGAAAGGAGAATATGCTGAAGGAGATGAATTTATCGGTGTAACCGTTCCCGATCAACGAAAAATTTCCAAGGCATTTTATTCCCAAATTTCTTTACCTGAACTTGGAATTCTATTGTCATCAAAAATCCACGAACATCGTCAAACTTCGCTTTTCATGTTGGTTTCAAAATATGAAAAATGCAAAACAGCAAACGAAAAAAAGGAGCTTGTTGAATTTTATCTTCAACATAAAAAATTCATCAACAATTGGGATTTGGTGGATGTGTCGTGCTATAAAATATTAGGAGCTTATTGCTTCGAAAATCAAAAAGATTCCATTCTGCTTGAACTTTCAAAGAGCAAAAATCTTTGGGAAAAACGAATGGCAGTGGTGTCTACCATGTTTTATGTTAAGAAAGGAGAATTTCAACTTTTAAAAAGAATCGTTACTCGAAATCTGCAAGATTCACAAGATTTAATGCACAAAGCGAATGGTTGGCTCTTACGTGAAATGGGAAAGAAAAACGAAAGTGAACTTCTAAATTTTCTTGATCTTCATTATCAAAATATGCCCAGAACAACACTTCGATATTCCATTGAAAAATTAGAGGAGAATTTACGACAATCGTATTTGCAGGGAAAACGATAAAACCTATATTTGTAAGCATCTCAAAATCTAATCTTTGTGATAAAAATTATTCGATTTCTCTTTCTGCTTTTCCCGCTCTGTATTTTAACGAGTTGTTTTGATATTATAGACAAAGTGCATATAAAAGCCGATGGGAGCGGAGAATACTCCCTTATTTTAAATGCCAGCAAAAGCAAAACGCGCTTGGAAAGTCTTTCGAAAATGGAAACCATCAATGGCAGAAAAGTTCCGAAGAAAAAGGAAATTGAAACGAAAGTTAATGAAGCAGCAAACGCATTTCGAAGTGTTTCAGGAATTTCAAATGTGAAAACATCGTTGGATTTTAACAATTATATTGTGAAACTGAGCTGCAATTTTCAAAAGATTGAAAACATCAATCAAGGCTTGGAAAAACTAAAAGCCAAAAACATTATCGGGAAAATGGTTCCTACACAACTATACTCCAATAATCCTTCTTCTAAAATCTTCGTCAAAAATAAAATCAACACATTTAAAACGGAATACAACAATTTAAGCAAAGCGGACAAAGAAGTGTTTACGAATGCAAAATACACCTCCGTTTTACAATTCGATCGTACAATAAAATCGCAATCCAACGCCACTTATCAGGTTTCGCCCAACAAAAAAGCAGTAAAGCAAGAGGGAACAATTTTGGATTTTATTCTTCAGAAAAAACAAATT
Organism: Bacteroidota bacterium; assembly: GCA_023422635.1. GTDB lineage: Bacteria > Bacteroidota > Bacteroidia > Flavobacteriales > Weeksellaceae > JAFAGO01. Next base: position 14,565 of record JAFAGO010000050.1, on the reverse strand, counting down.
CACAACAACATCCGTTTCAATTAAAAAACACGTATGAACAAAAAAATATACCTTTTAATTTTGGTTTCCTTTGTGCAGTATTTTTGCGCTCAACAAAGCATGAAACTGCCAGAAGACGCCTATTTCTACATGGAAATTAATGGCAAAATTATCAATCAAAAATTGGATTGGGCAAAACTAAATCCAATGATTGAGGAAGTTGCAAAAGATAAAAAGTTCAAAAGTTGGAACGATTTTTCGAAGACCGGAATTAAATATGATGGCGTACAAGTTCACTTTGCTCAATCAAACGATTCCGTTCGTTCGTACACCGCACATTTTGTATTGGATCAAAAACCAAAATTCGAAGAATTTGTAAATTCTACCAAAAGCGAAGGCTTACAAATCACCAAAAAAAATAAGTATTCCTACGTAAATCTAGACGAAAATACTTTTGTGGCGTGGAATGACACTCATGCCGTTTTGCAAATGTTGTACTACACAAAACCCGTACATTATAACGATTGGAATGAAGAAATACCTTCAGATTCTGCGATTGCCGATAACACGTATGTTATTCCGAATTCTGAAATTGAAGCGGAAATGGATTCTGCACAATTTGATTATGAAGTTGAAATTGAACATCTTAAAGATGATTTAAATTACTACGAAGAAGTTTTAGCAAGCAACAAAGCGGAAATTAAAAATATCAAAGCACAAATTAAGCATCTTGAGAAATACCATCGTTATCCTGTTCAAGAAGAAGCTGAAACCAATGCTGAGGATCTTGCCGAGGATTCCCCAATAGAAATGGAGGAAAACTTGGAATTAGACTTCGATAATGAAGCATATCAAAAAGAGTTAGATTCCATAAACATTGAGCAGTACAAAGTGGTTTTGGAATTTGCAACCCATTATTTTGACGACTATTTCAATTCCAATTTCCAAATTGATGTACCAGAAAACAAGATCAATATGCGCGATTCATCCGCGGATCTCTTCGCTTATTTGGATTATCAAAATATGATGAAAACATTGTATTTTCCAGCACAATTGGTATCGTTCAATCGTTGGCAAAATATGATTCAAAATATGTACAGCTCGGATGTAGCGTATAACTTGTATTTCGATAAAGAACAAGTGCGATTGGTAAGCTCTTATCGCCATCACGACCCCGAAATTCAAAAATCATTCGAAGAGGTTTATAAAGGAAAAAAGAATGCAAAACTTACCAAATTACTTTCAGAAAAAAGCATAGGTTATTATGCCTTTAACCTCAACGCCTACAAAATGTTCGATTTAATGTATACATTATTGAACAATACAGGTGAAGAAAAATATCAAAAAGAATTTTCACTCATGGTAGAAACCTTGAAAATTGCTTTAGATGAAAAAGAAATTAGCAAAATTGCACCAGGAAATGGAATCTTCATTCTCAACACATTGGGCTCTAAAAAAGTCAATTATACGGAATATGAATATGATGAAGAGTATAACGAGAAAGAAGTAGAAAAAACCAAAGATGTGATGGTTCCGGATTTTGCCTTTGCATTTGCGACTGAAAATGAAGGATATTGGAACAGACTTTTTGAAACACTTGCTTCCAACGAAGAATTCAAAGAAAAAATTGAAAAAAAGGAAAATATTTATTCCATTAAACAAAAGGAAAATAGCGCTTTAAATCATCTTTATCTTTTAGTGAAAGACGGTTTGGTGTACTTTACCACCTCCGAAGAAAACATTGGAGAAAAGCCACAAACCAAAACCACAAAAAAATGGGCAAAAGAAATTCGAAAATCGCCCATGAACGGAAAACTCGATGTCGTGCGTTTTGCAGAAGGTTTTGCCAACGAAATTACCTCTGAAGAAGATCGCGAATTTTACAATTTCTTCCGAAAAAATGCTGGCGATTTATCCTATCAAATGGAAGCCAAATCCGATCGCATCAACAGTGAATTTAAATACCAAACCCGTGGAACGTCGGACAATAGTTTAATGTATTTCTTCGATCTTTTGGAAGAGCTTTATAAATTAGATTACAATACCAAAAAATCAACAATTGCTTTTTAATGAATAAAAGAATTGCCGGTTTCGCCGTTATCATTTTGCTTTGTGTTTGGGCCTATTTTGTGTTCTTTAAAAAGAATCCCAACATTGTGGTTGGCAAAAACAGCGATATGGTCGTAATAGCGGATGTGAAGAAATTGCGCAATTATTACATGCTGCAATTAATGTCGAATCCCGCCGAATGGTTTTCTGAAAAACGCAAAAATCAGAATATTCGAAAAATAAAAATTGAAAATTCTGGTTTTGTAATTCCCGATTATCTCGCTATCTATCACCTTAAAAACGCGCCAATTTCGCAGTGGTATTCCATTTTGGAAATTCGCGATATTCAAAAGGTTGAACGTTTTTTACAACAAGAAAAATTCAATAAAAAATCGGCATCATTTTACCAAAACGACTTTTTTTCGGTGTTCATTCATCGTAACAAAGCATTCTTTGTTTCTGGAAAACAAAACACTTCTGAAATCACAAATCCCGGAACGAAAAGTTTTGCTAACGAAGATCAACTTACCACCTCTTCTGCAAAGAACTACATTCACAATTCTCAGGCAAGTCTTACTTTTTTAACCTCGCAAAAGCAACAAACATTTCCCATAACGATCACCAATAATTCGATTAAAATTGGCACATTGCAAAACGATTTTTCTTTTCTACAATTGTTAACCAATTTGCGAAGTTCAGAGCATTCTTTCCAACTTCACTTGAATGATGATGGAATTAATAAAACTGAAGATTTTAACGATATATTCAGAAATACCGCTATTTTCGATTCTCTTTCTGTTCAAAAAATTTCAGCAGTAGCAGATCTTCGTGAAGTCAAAGAAAAAATAGTGTCATTTGAATATGATGAAAATTTTAATGAAATTGAAAAAACAGCATATCAAAATACGTTAACGCCGATGTATAGATTGGATATTGATGTAGAAGATCCACAAAAAACATTGCGTTATTTCCAGAAGCATCATTGGATGAATGAGGAGGATGAATTTGTAAAAATACCGTTTCAACCAAATAAAGTTACGGTAAAAAACACAACCATTTCCATCCAGTCGAAAACCAGTAACACCAAATGGAAAGATTTCAATGGCTCTGAAAACTTCGTCTATTTCCGAAATGATAAACGACTTGTAAATTCCTTTTCAAGCTTATCTGAAGGTCAGCGCAAATGGCTTTCACAGTTCGATTCCTGTTTGTTGGTAATCAATGGCAACGAACCGTATTTTTATATTCAGTTTAAAAACGCAGAACTTCCCATCATTTTACGCTGATCGAAAACTTTAACATATCTGCCATATCGTCATAGATTGTTCTTTGGTAAACTATTTGTAACTTTGATTGACGCTAGGGAGAAAATCCCTGCTTTAATTTAATATTGAGAGCAATTTATTATGGATTATAAATTTTCAGACGGTTTGAACAAAGTATTCAAACATAGCAAAAGCGAAGCGAGAAGGCTGAAAAGTGAGTTCCTCAATACGGAACATTTGCTGCTCGGCATCATTAAAACTGAAAATTCCGCTAAAGAAATTTTACAAAATCTTAATGCAGATTTAACGCAGATAAGAAGAAAAATCGAAACCCTTAACGCTGCTAACCTCTCCCCGATGGCGCAAGAAGTTACCAATATTTCTTTCACCAAAATGGCGGATCAGGCCGTTAAACGTTCGGAATTAGAATGCCGACAATACCAAAGCAGTGAAGTAAATACTGTACATCTTCTGTTGGGCATTCTTTACAAACAAGAAGATCCCACTTCGAGTATTTTAGAAGCGTATGATGTGGATTACGAAAAGGTTTCTCATGAGTACCAACTCTTATTGAAAAACTCTGGACAATCTTCCCCAAAAATGAGTGCATACGACGATGATGAAGAAAGAGAAGAATTCGGTCAAATGCGGAAACCTACCGGAAATTTAGGAACAGGTAAAAGTAAAACACCCACCTTGGATAATTTCGGGAGAGATCTTACCGCACTTGCGCGCGATGGCAAACTCGATCCTGTAATCGGTCGTGAAAAAGAAATCGAAAGAGTTTCTCAAATTCTTTCCCGAAGAAAGAAAAACAACCCACTTTTAATTGGGGAACCTGGTGTTGGTAAATCTGCAATTGCAGAAGGATTAGCATTAAGAATTCATCAGAAAAAAGTTTCCAGAGTATTGTACGGAAAACGCGTAATCACTTTGGATTTAGCAAGTTTGGTTGCGGGAACGAAATATCGTGGACAATTCGAAGAAAGGATGAAAGCGATTATGACCGAGTTGGAAAAAAACCGCGATGTCATTCTTTTCATCGATGAGCTGCATACCATTGTTGGCGCGGGAAGTTCTACCGGAAGTTTAGATGCTTCCAATATGTTTAAACCGGCTTTAGCAAGAGGCGAAATTCAATGCATTGGTGCAACCACTTTGGATGAGTATCGACAGTACATCGAGAAAGATGGCGCTTTAGAAAGACGTTTCCAAAAAGTAATGGTGGAACCAACATCTATTGAAGAAACCATTCAAATTCTTAATCAAATAAAGGATAAATACGAAGAACATCACAACGTAATTTACACGCCAGAAGCAATTGCTGCTTGTGTAAATTTAACTTCAAGATATATTACCGATCGTTTTCTTCCCGATAAAGCAATTGATGCGATGGATGAAGCGGGATCTCGCGTGTACATTAAAAACATGAAAGTTCCGAGTGAAATTATCGACAATGAAAAGAAAATCGAAGAAATTAAAGATCTTAAACAAAAAGCAGTAAAAGCCCAAGATTATCTTGAAGCGCGTAAACTGAAAGATGAAGAAGAACGTTTGCAACGTGAATTACAAGTAGCGCAAGAAGAGTGGGATAAAAATGTGAAAGAGAAAAAAGAAACCGTAACAGAAGAAAATGTTGCTGAAGTGGTTTCGATGATGAGTGGCGTTCCCGTAACAAAAGTTGGCAAAAACGAGCTCGATAAACTTGCCCAAATGGACGATAAGTTGAATGGAAAAATAATCGGACAAGAAGACGCTGTGAAAAAAGTGGTGAAAGCCATTCAAAGAAACAGAGCCGGTTTAAAAGATCCTAACCGACCTATCGGTACATTTATCTTCTTGGGAACAACCGGAGTTGGTAAAACCGAACTTGCGAAAGTAATGGCTCGAGAACTCTTCGATTCCGACGAAGCTTTAATCCGAATCGATATGAGCGAATACATGGAAAAATTTGCCGTATCTCGATTGGTAGGTGCGCCTCCAGGATATGTGGGTTACGAAGAAGGTGGACAATTAACAGAAGCGGTTCGCAGAAAACCTTATGCCGTAGTTCTTTTGGATGAAATTGAAAAAGCACATCCAGATGTGTTCAATATTTTGCTCCAAATTTTGGATGAAGGCCATGTTACCGATTCTTTAGGAAGAAAAATTGATTTTAGAAATACGATCATCATTCTTACGTCCAACATCGGAACACGAGATTTAAAAGATTTCGGTGATGGCGTTGGTTTTGGTACCTCAGCCAAAAAATCAAGTTCTGATGCACGAGCAAGAAGCACCATCGAAAGTGCGTTGAAAAAAGCTTTTGCTCCGGAATTTTTGAATAGAATTGATGACATCATTATCTTTAATTCTTTAGAACAAGCTGATATTAAGAAAATCATCGATCTTGAACTTTCTAAACTTTACGGAAGATTGGAAAAATTGGGATACAAAGTTGAACTTACTGAAGATGCCAAAGATTTTATCTCCGAAAAAGGTTGGGATAAAGATTTTGGAGCAAGACCGTTGAAACGTGCGATCCAAAAATATATCGAAGATTTATTGGCAGAAATGTTAGTCAATAAACAATTCAGTGAAGGCGAAACCGTTATTCTACGTTTGAACGACGAGAAAGATGGATTAATTGGTAATACCCAAAAACCAAAAGAAAGCGTGAAATAAGCGCAATTTCTATACAAAAAAAAGGCAGTGTTTTATAACATTGCCTTTTTTATTTTGAGCGAATCAATTTCGTTTGAAAACTCTTTTTACGAAGAAATTTAATGAGTGTCCAATTATTTGACTATTGGTTTATAATTTATAATTGTCTAATAATTAAAGTTTAAAAAAATGCTTCGACTTCGCTCAGTAGGACAATTCTAATACGAAAACCTTTCTTTTGTTCGGTGTCAGTCTAAGCATAAATGACAATAAAAAAAATAAGTTTCTTTAGCACAATTATGCTTTTAAAAATCCACTTGAAATCCTGCCTTTACACCGAACTTGGAAATATCCGGACGATCCAGGTAATTTCCTCTCCAGTTAAAATCCACACGGAAAATTCTGAGATTTCCGAAACCAATATTCTCAATTCCGAAACCATATTCGTAGTACACTTGCTGATCCGGCGCAGAATATTTAAATCCTTCCGTATTAATCGATTTTGAAGCATCGCTTAACGTTCCGTATGCGGCGCAAAGAAAAGCAACTTCTCTTAATTTTAATTTTTTAATCAAAGGAATGTACGACAATATTTTACCATTAAAATGTTGCTCTAAGTGAAGCGTGGTGTAAGAATCGGCCACAAATTCATAATAATTAAGTTGCGAAAACGTATTGGGAACAATTCCATACGATTGGTTTGCAGGAATTACATTTTGCAACGCCAACGGCACAACATCAAAGTTTTTACCGGCTTCAAAATTCAACAATAATTTACCCCAACTACCTGTAAGCATTGGTTTATAAAACATAAATTGCAGTTTGTTGTAGTTAAAATCTGCATTAAAGAGATTTTCTAAACCGCGTGTATATTTCAAAATTATCGTTGGTGCCAACGTTCCATGTTCATTCCGATCCAAACCTGTTTGCGAAAACTTGGCACCTGGCTTGGCAATTAAACTTAAAGTAAGATGAGAATCATTTACCGTTTTCCGAAGATCGCCATTTTTATAATACATTAAATTGAACGCCTGCGGATCTGCCGATTTTATGCTTTGTAAACTTCCATCTAACCGAATGGTAAAGTTTTTCCAAGGATCGATGGAGGTAAATAAATTGGTTTGATTAACGGTACTTAATGAAGAGTTTTCGCCACGTGCAAAAACCGTAGAAGAAGCAAAAGAACGCGTCATAATTCCATCATCTGAAGTTAGCTGAACACCCAACTGCATAACGTCTCTTTTTTGTCCGGCACCAACTGTAAATCGGTTCACTTTATTGAACATTACTCGCGCTTCCGCACCATATTTAAATTTTTGATCCTTAAAACCATACGCTCCAAATGCTTGAATTCGCCAAGTATCATTTCTTGAAAAATAGGTTCGAGCTCCAAATCGAAAACGATCTCCTTCCACTTCATTATACCCATAACTTGAATACAAATTCCCAATATCGATCGCATCCCAAATATTGTAATATCCCGATGCTAAGGTTTCTGCAAGCGTCATCATTCGGTTGAACTTCCGATTGTCTTGTAATCGATCGAGCATTTCGTAAACGCCTTGTTCCGATTGACTTAATGAATCGGTTCGCTGTGCTTGCCAAAACTGATCGTCTTTATCGGTAAAACTTTGTTCGAGTTCACTTTCTTTGGTTTCAAAAACACTGTCTGCAAGCGGCTTGTCGAATTCATAATCCGAATACGTTACCGTTCGGCTTGCAACAAGGTTTTTTGCATCTTTATTTTTGCTTAATGGCGTAAGTTCAAAAGTGGTTTTTGTACGTTGAGGAAGAAATGTATCTTCATCAGGATTATCAAATTCTAATTCGGTAAATATTCCATTTACAAAATTAATATTCATTTTTTTGGTGGATCGTAAAGTGGCTTGCAATACAGAATAATGGTCTGCCGAAATATACAAATACCCTTGAAACGCAAGCACATCTTTTCTTTTAGGTTGATACGATATTCGATAAGCGTCCTGCCCTTTTATCACCAAAGTATCAAGCAATTTATAATCGTAAGTACTGAATCCATCTTTTCCTACCGGACTTGTAAATCCTATATCGAAATAGTTGATAATATTATCGTACAAATTAATATCGCGATACAAGTTTTTCGCTGTAAGTGTAATGATTTGGTTGTCTTGAAATCCCGCCGTTTTTTGAGCAAAAAGTTGACGTTTTTGCTTTTTGACCGGTTTGTTTTGACCAAAATTGTGATAAATTGCTTCGTTCAAGAAAATCGGAAGTTGCAATTTTCCATTATCCGCAGAATCGCAATAATCAAAAATAAAATCCATTCCACGAAAAATTTTTCGCTTCATTAAAGTGCTGTCGATATTCGCAGCATCGAATTCAATCTTTTCGTATTCTTTATAAGTATAGGTTGAAAACTTCTCGAGTCCGTTGTTCTTCTTGCGTTTCCAAACTTCCTGCATTATTTGATATGCGGGGTTTTCTTTCTTATTCTTAAAATGCGTTTTGGCCGCATTAATGGTAACTTCTTCTATTTTTTCTTCTCTTTCGTTTTGGGCTTTCACAAAACCAAAACTCATCAAAAGAAGTAGCGTGCATAAAGTGTGCTTCAACATAAAAACATCATTATTCGGGAATATCCGTCAACATACTTGCCAATAGGAACATTGCATCATCAAAAAAGATGATCACTGCTAATTATCAGCTATTTAAAATGATAACGAAGCTGCAAAGATAACTATAATTAAACGTTTGTTTTGTTTTTTTCGTATTTGAAATGTTCATTATAAACCGTAGACAAAACCGATATTCGGTACAAAACCTCCGCCAAAAACAGATTTATCTTTATCGTAAAATACATTATACATTGCGCCAATCTGCATGTAAACGCGTGTTCCCACTTTTTGCATATATCCCGCACCAAGGTAAAGCGCATCTTCATCGCCAGAATATTTAAATTGGGTGGATTTATTTTTCTGGTTGATGAAATAGTGTTGATAAAGCGCACTCATATAAAAACTTCTACCAAAATAATAATTCGCAAATGGGCCAATACCCAACATGGTGGAAGAGTAATAGGTAGAATTGTTCCACGTGAAATTTCCTGCAAAACCCATTTCAAAATCATTGGTTAATTGATAGCCAACTCTTGGTGTTACGTAAATCGATGTTCCGCCATTTCCGTTTCCAAATGCTCCTCCAACGCCTGCATATCCACCAATCGTCCAGCGATTTGCTTGCACTTGAGTTCCTGTAGAAGAAATCTGCGCCTGAAGTATTAAAGTAGAAAGAAGCGCGAATATTGCTGCAATTTTTTTCATCCAACCCTATTTTTAATCGCACAAATTTATGGGAATAATCTGAAATACAATCTTCACTGTTAACAGCTCTATTTTGAAATGCATTGAAAATTTTGCCACAAAGACGTAAAATTAAAATTGTAAATTTGCACCGTGAAACTTTCCCTTAACGAAAGCGTAACCTTTATATGAAAATAGTAGTAGGACTTTCCGGCGGTGTAGATTCCAGTGTAACCGCCTATCTTTTACAGCAACAAGGCCACGAAGTCATAGGCCTTTTCATGCGAAACTGGAACGATGCATCCGTAACTTTAGAAGACGAATGCCCTTGGATTGAAGACAGCAACGATGCTTTATTGGTGGCTCAAAAATTAGGAATCCCTTTTCAGGTGATTGATATGAGCGAATTGTACAAGGAACGAATTGTGGATTACATGTTCGCCGAATATGAAAAAGGAAGAACCCCAAATCCTGATGTTTTATGCAACCGCGAAGTAAAATTCGATGTGTTTATGAAAACCGCGCTTTCTCTTGGAGCGGAAAAAGTGGCTACCGGACATTATGCACGCGTTACCTCCTCTTTTGATGATAATGGTAAGGAAATTTTCCATCTTCTTGCCGGGAAAGACAATAATAAAGACCAATCGTATTTCCTTTGTCAATTGAGCCAAGATCAACTTTCGAAATCACTTTTCCCAATTGGTGAACTCACCAAACCTGAAGTTCGGGAAATTGCAAAACAACAAGGTTTGGTTACTGCAGATAAAAAAGATTCGCAAGGTTTATGTTTTATTGGGAAAGTAAGTTTACCGGAATTTCTAAAACAGCAACTTGAGCCAAAAGAAGGCGAAATTGTAGAAATTTTTAAGGATTTCGAAGGATTTCATCAAGAAAAACCACATTTTGAATCTAAATTAGAGGAACTAGAATTTCTTTCTTCCAAGATTCAATATCAAAAAACTGATGGAAAAGTGATCGGTAAACATCAGGGCGCACAATATTACACCATTGGCCAAAGTAAAGGTTTGGGAATTGGCGGACATAAAGAATCCTGTTTTATTGTTCAACGCGATATGGATAACAACATTTTGTTTGTTGGAGAAGGACACGCATTTCCAGGTTTGTACCGCAAAGCGCTCAAAATAGATTCTTCTGAAATTCATTGGGTTCGCGAAGATTTGCGCCTGAAAAACGGAGAAACAAAAAATGTACTCGCAAGAATCCGCTATCGTCAAAGTTTACAAAAAGCAACCTTGTATCAATTTGAAGACGCACTTTATATCGAGTTTGAAGAACCTCAATCTGCCATTGCTGAAGGTCAGTTTGCCGCTTGGTATGATGGCGAAGAACTTTTAGGAAGTGGCGTAATTTTTTAAAGAATGAATAACGATCGTATTAGATTCGTAACTCTTTGCAAAGGTTTAAATTTAATACGATTGTTATTTTTAATAAATATTAAATAAAATCGTTTATTTAAAAATAATTTTAACGTTTTAAAAACAAATATTACAGAATAATTAGCATTTTCGTTCAATTTTTAATCAGCTAAAAATATTTTCTTTGTGCAATTAAAAATTGATCCTATGAAAAGAACATCTATTCTCTTTTTTGCAATTTGCACCTCCTTTATTTTTGCTCAAAAAATTCAAATTGTAGATTTCGAAACGAAAAATCCTATTCCAGAAGCGAGAATTCTTACTGAAAATAACGTGTATTATACAAACGACGAAGGATTTAGTTTACTTCCCGAAAGATCGCAAAACATCACTATTTCGGCTTCTGGTTACGAAACTCTGAATCAAAATTCAATTCAATCCACAATACCACTTAAACCGAAATATTCTGAGATTGATGAAGTAAAAATCGTTTCCATCGATTTTCAAAAAATTCTTAAAAACGTACTTAAAAATTACAACGAAATTTACTACAGCAAACCGATTGTTTACAACGTAACCATCAAACAAAAAGCTTTTGAAAATAATCAACTAAAATTATTAATGATTGCTGATGGAAAATTCTGGAGTAAAGATGGAAATTATAATGCAAAAGATGCCTATCAGGATAAGTTCGATAAATTCGTTCAACTTCAAATCGACAATCTGCGCTATTTAAAATCTGAACCTTTCAACAATACCATTAGAGCCAAAAAACCGCAAATGTCTCACGACAATATTGGTGATCTATTTCTACAATATGAACTTTGGCGAACGCTTTCTCTTTCGAAAAGAAAAAATGTAAAAGTTAGTGGAAAATTGCTTTCTGAATTAGGCGAGGAACAAGAAATTTCTTATTCTATAAAATCGGATTCATCGCTGGTGTATACAGGTAAATTCACTTACAATACCAAGGACAATGCAATTTCTCACTTCGAATTGGATTTTCACCAAAGTTCCTCTGAACCGAAAATTTTTAAAGATGAAAATGGTGCGAATTTTAAGCGTCAGCTGGGCGATGGAACAATCAGTTTCGATTACTATAAAAAGAATGGCCAATATTATCCATCAAAAACATCGTATGTTACAAGAGGATTTAAAGTATACAACGCATCCAATTCCTTCGAATATCGATCTGAGAAAAGTTTTATTTTTAAAAGTGTTGAAGAAACATCGAGTTCTGGAGTACAAAATCCAGTGAAAATTAATGAAGATTACTGGAAAAATTTAAAAGTAAGTGAGAGTAAAGGCGCTATTCTTTTAACGAAAGAAGAGGAAATTTTTATCAGTGAAAAGGAATAAAAGAATCTAACAACATCTTATTTTACTACAAAAATTTGGTTCAAATAAAATCCAATTCTAGGAAATCCACTCTTTAAAATCCTTTACCCTTTCGCGGCTCACGGTGATTTCTTCATTGGGTTGATGATGAAGTTCCACTTTGAAATACGGTGAAGTATGAATATTTTTAATGGAATTTAAGTGAATGATAAACTGCCGATTGACCCGGAAAAATTGCTCACTTTCGAGAACTTCCTGCAATTCATCCAACGTGAAATCGGTCGGGAAAGCACGCTCAGAAGTTTGCGCATACACAATTTTATTTTCGCTGTAGAAACAATTCACCTCATCCATTTGAATAATTTTTAAATTGTAACCAATTTTCACCACAATACGACTGAGTTTTGGTTTTTCTTTTTGAATTAATTCTTTGAAATCCAATTGATTATACGACTGTTCACGAGGCACAAAACTTTTGTATTTGTCCACAGCTTTTCGTAAATCTTCTTCCGTAATTGGTTTTAAAAGGTAATCGATAGAATTGAGTTTAAAGGCCTTCAACGTATAATTATCAAAGGCGGTGGTGTAAATAATAAAACTCTTTGTAGGAACTTTCTCGAAAATATCAAAAGACAATCCATCGCCCAAAACAATATCAGAAAAGATTAAATCCGGATGCTCATTTTCAGTAAAATAAGCGATTCCTTCTTCCACAGAATTTACCACCGCAACCACTTCTAAATCAACAAATAAACTCAAAAGTCTTTCTAATTTTCTTGCAGCAGGTTTTTCGTCTTCAATAATAATGGTTCGAATCATATTGGGAATAGTTTTCTTTTCTAAATTGTAATTGGATATTGTGCTCTTATTGATTGTCCTTGTACTGATTCATCAATTTGCGGATTTTCTCTTCTTCCCAATTTTTTCCTAACAAAAATCCCGGTAAGAAAACCGTTCCGGCATGAATGAGAATCGCGATTCCCCAAAGAATGGGCAGACTTCCCAAATGAAAATCCTGACTTTCGTGTTTTAAATACCGAGCTACAATAATGACTAAATTCACCAGAACATAGACCAGCAAATGAATATAAAATCCTTTAATTTCTTTCATGCGATGTACGGCACGTAAATATTTCTGGCGTTCTTCAGCAGTTTTCAGATGCTCCGGGATGATGATATTTTTGTCTTTCATCGCTTTTCTTTTAATACTGGTTGCAAACTGATTTTTAGAATTGATCTTTCTCCATCAGTTCCTTAATTTTCTTCTCTTCCCAGTTTTTCCCGATGCCGAACACCTGCAATCCATGCGAGATCACTCCAATTCCCCAACCGAGCATCGGCCACCAAAACCAATGGTATTCGGGTGCGGTTTTCAGGTTGATGAAGATTAAAAAAGGCATCACAAGACAATACGAAATCAGATTTCCGTAAAAACCTTTTATTTCTTTTACTCTTTTGTACGCCCTTTCGTAGGCGAGATTTTCATTATTGGTTTTGTACGTTTCCATGTGTGTAATTTTTTGGGTTAGAATTGGGATTTTTACTTTAAAATAATCGTCGGATTTCTCAATAAATACATTTTCTTTGGTGATGATGGAATAGCGCTGAACAATATTGGAAAGTCCGATGCCTTCGCGTTCTTTCACCAAATCTCTGGCTTGTAAATTATTCTCGATGCAGAGAAAATTGTTTTCAGAAAAAATCCTGACTTTCAAAGGTTTTTTGGGCGTCGCATAATTGTGTTTAATGGCATTTTCTAATAAAAGTTGAAGCGAAAGCGGCACTACAAATTTTTCTTCTTCGGAATCCTGTACATCAAATTCAAAATTCACACTGTCTTCGAAACGGGTTTTGAGCAATTCGCAATAGGTTTTCGCAAAATCGAGTTCTTCCTGAACAGTAACCATTTCTTTGTCTTTCTGATCCAAAACATATCGATAAATTTTCGACATATCGTTCGTGAATTTCTGTGCTTGGTGCGGATTTTCTTCAATTAAAGCATCAAGAACATTCAGTGAATTAAACAGAAAATGCGGATCGAGTTGGTTCTTTAAACTTTCAAACTGCGCATTGGCAGATTTTGCGATAATCTTTTGTTCCACCACTTCTTTTCGGGTAGAATTTTTCCATGCTTCCATAAAACTTTTGGCGTGAAGAATGGCAGAAACCATCAAAGCAATATTCATAAATATCCAGATAGAAACCGACAACTTCCCATTCCATAAATCTTCGATAGGACGCCCTTGCAGCAACACAAAATTAACATAAGTGCAGATGTAAGTGAGGATAACGTTGACAATGATTGTTCCTAAAACTCCTGAAATAACTCTTTTCCTCGTTTTCGTTTCCCAAGGAAAAAGTTTCGTGAGATATTCATTCATTATTCCATTTCCTAAACCATAAATCAACGTATAAATAACGGAAACCAAAATTGATAGCAAAAAAATTTTCGGTGTTCTTTCGTTATTGAAAAATATAAAACTCAACACACCAATCGCAAGACCAATGTACCATAAAGAGAGGAAGGATTTTCGATTAAGCATAATGTTGAAATCTTAAATCAAAGATAAATGGTGATAAAAATAATTAAAACTTTATCATCCCGAATGATACATTTGTCTCACTTAACTGTTTTTG